>DASZMJ010000352.1:0-1960 GCA_035551935.1 Isosphaeraceae bacterium | reverse complement strand
GTGGCCGTCGAGCTTGATCAGCTCCTTGCCGTCGGCGACGTTCCAGATCCGGATGGTCTTGTCCACCGAGCCCGAGGCGAGCTTCGTGCCGTCGGGGACGAAGGCGAGGCAGTAGACCGCCGCGCCGTGGCCGACGCCCTTGCGCAGCTCCTTGCCGTCGGCCGGGTTCCAGAACTTGACGAGCTTGTCGTCGCCGCCGGTGGCGAGGACGTCCCCCTTCGGGCTGTAGGCGACGGCGTAGACGACGTTCTCGTGCGCCTTCTCGACCGCCCGGATCTGAGTGTATTTCTCCATGTCCCACTGGCGGAACGACTTGTCCGCCGCGCCCGTGGCGGCCTGCTTGCCGTCGGGGCTCCAGGCGACCGTATAGACCTGCCCCTGGTGGCCGGCCAGGTCCTTCAAGGCGCCGGGGGGCGCGAGCGCCCAGAGC
Source organism: Isosphaeraceae bacterium (assembly GCA_035551935.1). Lineage (GTDB taxonomy): Bacteria > Planctomycetota > Planctomycetia > Isosphaerales > Isosphaeraceae > DASZMJ01. The sequence continues at coordinate 1,530 of DASZMJ010000352.1, read as the reverse complement.
TTGACCGTCTTGTCGTCCGAGGCGGTCACGACCGTGGCGTTGTCGGGCAGGATGGCGACGGCCAGGATCGGAGCCCCCGAATTGCCGATGACTTGACGCTCGGCCTTGGCCGGGTCGGCCTGGGACAGGTCGAACGCCTTCGCCTTGCCGTCGGCCAGGCCGACCACGAGGAGCTTGTTATCGGCCGAGGTCGCCAGCGAGAGGACCGCCGACGGCTGCGCGGGGTAGGTCAGCAGGAGCTTGCCGTCGGCCGCGTTCCAGGTCTTGACCGTCTTGTCGGCCGAGCCGGTGACGACCTTGGCGCCGTCCTTGGTGAAGGCGACCGCCTTGACGGCGTCGCCGTGGCCGTCGAGAGAGCGGACGACGTTGCCGCTGTTCGCGTCGAAGACCTTGGCCGTCTTGTCGGCCGAGCCGGTGACGACCTGCGACCCGTTGGGATGGACCGCGACGGCGAACACCGGCCCCTGGTGCCCGGCGAAGACGCGGACGGCGGCCGGGGTCCAGACGCGCAGCTTGTTGTCGCCAGCGGCCGATATGACGGCCTTGTTATCCGGACCGATCGCCACGCCCAGGACCGGCGCGCCGTGGGCCGAGAGCGATTGCAGCTCCCGGCCGCTCGCCGCATCCCAGAACCGGACGAGGTTGTCGGCCGAGCCGCTGGCGATCCGGTTGCCGTCGTTCGAGAGGGAGACGGCCTGGACCGGCCCGCCGTGGCCGCCGATCGTGGCGACGTTCTTGCCGTCGCCGACGGTCCAGACCTTGACCGTCTTGTCGGCCGAGCCGGTGACGAGCTTCGACCCGTCCCGGGCCAGGTTGAGCGCCAGGACGGCCTCGCCGTGGCCGTTGAAGTCGCGGATCGATTTGCCCTCATTGACGTTCCAGAGCTTCGCCGACTTGTCGTCCGAGGCCGAGACGAGCAGGTTGCCGTCGTTCGGGGCGAAGGCCAGGGCGCGAATCCGGCCGTTGTGGCCCGAGAGTTCCTTGATCGTCTTGCCGTCTGCGGCGTTGATGATCCGGATCTTGTTGTCCTCGGACGCCGCGGCGACCTGCGCCCCGTCGTTGCGGAAGGCCAGGGCCGTGACGGGGGACGGCAGCGGGTCGGTCTTCTTGACCTCCTCGCCGTTCGAGGCGTTGACGACCCGGACGACGCCGTCGCCGAGGGCGAAGGCGACCTGCTCGCCGTCGGCCTTGAGCGCCAGGGCCTTGATCTCCTGGTCGGGGCCGGGGATCTCCTTGATCAGGTTGCCGTCGGCGAGGTTCCAGACGCGGACGGCCTTGTCGCCGCCGCCGGTCGCCGCGCGCCGGCCGTCCTGGCTGACGGCGAAGGCCGCGACCGGCCCCTTGGCGTCGATGACGCGCGGGTCGGCGACGGGGAGCTGCCAGAGCCGGGCGAGGCCGTCGGAACCGGCCGAGACGAGCATCTGGTTGTTCGGCAGGTAGGCGAGCCCGAGCACGCTGTCGGCCGGGGTCTCGATGACGCCGTCCGGGGTGCCGTCGGCCTTCCAGAGCCGGATCGTCCGGGCCTTGTCG
>DASZMJ010000351.1:0-1703 GCA_035551935.1 Isosphaeraceae bacterium | reverse complement strand
TCTCGATGACGGTCCTCGAACGGCGATTCCGCGGCCAGCGGTTCGACTACGAGATGAAATTCACCGTCGAATCGAAGCGGTTCGACGAGCTGGCGCCCGCGCTGCGCAAGAGCCTCGACAGCTTCGAAGAGAGGCCGGGAGTCGTGCCCCGCGGGGGGCCGTCGAGGCCGGCGTGAATCGCCCCGGCAGGCTGGCAGAATCCGGCCAGCCGGATACAATGGCCGTTCCCTTTTCTGCCCGGCTCGACGCGACGAAGGAGTACCGGCGCGGCCCCGCCGGCCGCGCCCGCTCGGATGCGCACCAAGGACGACGCTCCCCATCTCGACCCGCTCGGCGGGCCCGTCCGTACCTGGTTCGCCGCGGCCTTCCCCGCCGGGCCGACCCCCGCGCAGCGGCTCGCCTGGCCCGCGATCGCCGGGGGCGAGCACACGCTGCTCGTCTCGCCCACCGGCACCGGCAAGACGCTCGCCGCGTTCCTCGCGATCCTTGATGGGCTCTACCGTCAGCACGCGGCCGGCACCCTGGCGCGCGGGCTCCGCTGCGTCTACGTCTCGCCCCTGCGGAGCCTCGGCTACGACATCGAGCGGAACCTGGGCGAGCCGATCGAGGGGATTCGGAAACTCCTGGGAGTTGACGCGAGTCCGGTTCGCATCGGCGTCCGGACCGGCGACACCTCGGCCTATCAGCGCGCCAAGCTCCGCGACGACCCGCCGCACCTGCTCATCACGACGCCCGAGAGTCTGTCGCTGATGCTCAGCCAGTCGGCGTGGGCCCCGGCGTGGAAGGGGGTGACGCACCTGGTCGTCGACGAGGTCCACGCCCTCGTCCCGAACAAGCGCGGGGCCGACCTTGCCGTCTCGCTCGAACGGCTTGCCGCGATGGCCGCGGCCGACCCCGTTCGCGTCGGCCTCTCGGCCACCTGCCGGCCGCCGGAGCCCGTTGCGCGGTTCCTCGTCGGGCCGGGTCGATCGTGCCGCATTCTTGAAGCGCCATCGTCCTCGACCGCGCCGGAGATCGACGTCGAATCGCTCATCCGCGGCGACGAGGCTCCCCATCGCGGCCTGACCTATCGCCGCCTCCTCCGCCGGCTCGATCGGGCGATGGGGAAGAACCGGACGACGATCGTCTTCGCCAACACCCGCGCCTTCGCCGAGAAGCTGACCCACGACCTCCGCGCCCAGCGCGATCCCCATACGATCGCCGCCCACCACTCGGCGCTCGACGCCGAGCGCCGCCGCGACGTCGAATCGAAGCTCAAGGCCGGCGAGCTGCGGGCCGTCGTCACGAGCACGAGCCTGGAGCTGGGCGTCGACATCGGCGAGGCCGACCTCTCCGTCCTGGTCGGCCTGCCCGGCAGCGCGTCGCGGTGCCTCCAGCGCGTCGGCCGCGCGGGGCACCGGCCCGGGGCGACGACGCGCGGCCTCCTGCTCGCCGCATCGCCGGCCGAGCTGATGGGCGCCGCCGTCACGGCCCGCGCCGCGATCGACGGGCGGATCGAGCCGCTGCGGATGGTCGAGAACCCGCTGGATGTCCTCTGCCAGCAACTGATCGGCATGGCCTGCGCGGGGGAATGGTCGGCCGACGAAGCCTTTGCGCTGATCCGCAGGGCCGGGCCGATGGCCACCCTGTCCCGGCATGACTTCGACGCCTGCCTCGACTTCCTGGCGGGCGAGCTGGCCGCGCCGAGCGGGGCGTACGAGCCC
>DASZMJ010000350.1:0-5393 GCA_035551935.1 Isosphaeraceae bacterium | reverse complement strand
GGTGGCCGAGGAGGCCGGCGCCTGGGGCACGCGCCGCAACGCGAAGCAGGTGGGCGTCGAGTGGCACTTCACCACGGAGGATGCCCGGATCAAGCTGAGGCACCTCTACCCGAAAATTACCGAGTGACGATCCACTAGAATACGGGTCGAACCGACCAGCGGCGCATATGCCTCCCCATATGCCTCTCGCGCAGGCGGCATGCGTCCGGATGCGGCGTTTTGAGACTAACGAGCGGGGCGGTCCGCCGGCCTCGATCGCGGCCGGGATACGTCGGCGGCCGCGTCCTGGACGCGGCCGCCGGCTCAAGACCCTTCGAGTTCAGCGGAGGAGGTGGGATTCGAACCCACGGTACCGGAGACCGGTACACCGGTTTTCGAGACCGGCCCTTTCAACCACTCAGGCACCCCTCCGATCGGGTCGTCGTCGCGGCAAGGCTCGGGCGTCGGGCCCGGAAGAAGTCGGAAAGCAGGGCGCCGCAGTCGTCGGCGAGAAGGCCGCCGAGGACCTCGGCGCGGTGATTGAAGCGGGGGTCGGAGGCGATCCGGTAGAGGCTCCGGCAGGCGCCGGCCTTGGGGTCGAAGGCGCCGAAGACCACCCGGTCGATCCGCCCCTGGACGATCGCGCCGGCGCACATCGGGCAGGGCTCGAGGGTCACGTAGAGCGTGCAGCCGTCGAGCCGCCACGAGTCGAGCGCCCGGCCCGCCAGGGTCAGGGCCAGCCGCTCGGCGTGCGCCGTCGGGTCGCGGAGGGTCTCGCGGAGGTTGAACGCCTCGGCGATGATCCGACCGTCGCGGACGACCACGGCACCGACGGGGACCTCGCCGACGGCCATCGCCTCGCGGGCCAGGGCCAGGGCGCGTCGCATCGGCGGGATGTCCGGGCCGGTCGGCTCGGGGGCCGTCATGTCCGAGGCATCCGGGGCCTTCACGAAACCGGGCTCATTGTCCGTCGGCGACCCGCCCGCTGTCAAGGCCGCGCCGTCGGGCAAGGACGAGGTCGACCGGGACCCCCAGCGCGACGACGCCGAGGCTGATCGCCGCCCGCTCCGGGCCGCTGAGGGCGAGTAAGGCCAGGACGGCCGCGACCGGGACGAGGAACAACAGCGGCGTGACCGGGTAGCCCGGCACCCGCGTCGAGGGCCCCTCCAGGACGTAGACCGAGGCCACCATCGCCGCGAGGAAGGCGACGGTGGGGACGACGAAGTAGGCGACGATCTGGTCGAAGGTGCCGACCGCGACCAGGATCGAGGCGAGGCTCGCCTGCAAGGCGATGGCGCGGGCCGGCGCGCCGGTCCGGGGGTCGAGGGCGGCCAGGGGGGTCAGGAAGAGGCCGTCGCGGGCCATCGCGAAGTAGACCCGCGGGGCCGAGAGCATGAACCCGGCGAGGCTGCCGAGCACGATGACGACGACCATCGCCGCGAACGCCTCGCCGCCCGCCGCGCCGAAGAGCGCCGACCCGGCCTGCGCGGCGAAGCCGCGGTCGGGGTCGATCCGCGACGGCGGCACGAGGTAGAGGAACACGGCGCTGGTCGTCACGTAGGCGATCGTCAGGAGGGCCACGCCGAGCATCAAGGCGCGCGGCATCGTGCGGGCGGGGTTGCGGACCTCGCCGGCGACCTTGGTCGCGTCCCACCAGCCGCCGAAGGCGAAGAAGGCCGAGAGGGTCGCGCCGACGATCGCCCCCGCCAGGGGCACCGAGCCCGGCCGTCGGGCGACGAACGGGACGAAGTTCGACCAGCTTCCCCGCGCGAGCCCGAAGCCCCAGAGCGCGAGGAAGCCGAGCAGGCCGAGCTTCAAGGCCGTCAGGCCGCGCACGAGGCCCGCGCCGAGCCGGACGCCGCCGACGTTGGCCGCGGCGACGGCCAGGATGGCGCCGATGCCGACGAGCTTGCGGCCGATCGGGCTGAGCGGGACGAGCGCGGCGGCGTACTCGCCCAGGCCGGCGGCGAAGGCGGCGGTGAGGCCGGGGTCGGTGACGAACAGCGACATCCAGCCGAAGAGGAAGGCCGGCCGGCGGCCGAACGCGTGGCGGAGGTAGACGTAGCCGCCGCCGGCCTCGGGAAAGCAGGCCGCGAGCGCCCCGAGGCAGAGGGCGCCGGCCGACGTCGCGAGGCCCATGCCGAGCCAGACAGCCAGCATCCAGGCCGGCGAGCCGAGCGTCTTCGCCATCTTCGCCGGGGTCAGGAAGATGCCGACGCCGATGACCTCGCCGACGACCAAGGCCGTGGCCGTGGCCAGGCCGAGCCCGCGCCGCGGCCCGGCTTTCTCGGTCGGTCCGGTCGTCTCGAGGTCCATGGGGCGTCAATCGCGGTGGGCGCGATCCCCCTTGAGGGCGTCGACGACCGCGGCGACGCCGGCACGGGCGACCTCGGCGTCCTGCTCGCCGCTGCCGCCGCCGACCCCGACGGCGCCGATGACCTGGCCGTCGACGACGATCGGCACGCCGCCGAGCAACGTCGTGATCTTGCCCCCGGAGGCGGCCGCGGCATTCTGGAGGCTCAGGTTGAGCAACACATCCGGGTTCGAGCCGGCGGGCAAGGGGCCGCTGGCCTGGCGGAAGGTCGCGGCGGTGATCGCCTTGGTCTGGGCGGTGGCGGCGCTGGCGGGACGGGCGCCGTCCATCCGGACGAAGGCGATCAGGTGGCCGCCGTCGTCGACCACGGCGATGTTCATCTTCCACTTCATCTCGACCGCCTTCGCCTCGGCGCCGGCCAGCGCCTTGCGGGCGCCGGCGAGGGTCAGCTTGACCTGGTCGCGGACCACCAGCGGCCCGCCCGGCCCCTCGGGCCCGGCGGATGCCAGGGCCTCGGCGAGGACCCGCGAGGCGCGCTCGAGGCCGCCGTCGAAGTCGCGGCGGGCGAAGTGCTCGACCAGCGCATTCCGGACCGCCTCGCGCGTCCGCTCGGGGACCGCCGAGGCGAGCCCCTCGCCGACCCGGAGCCGCGAGAGCTTGCGGTCGTCCTTGGAGATCAACAGATAAACGCCCGACTCGCCCGCCCGGCCGAACCGCCGCGCGGCCTCCTCGTCGATCTCGCGGCCGCCGAGCGAGTTGATCGTCTCGATGACGATCGGCACCTTCCGCTCGCGCGCGACCTTCTCCAGCTCCTCCTGCGCCTTCTTCCTCGCCTCGGCCCCGAACAGGCCCGCCTCGTCTTTCACCTCCGCCTTCGCCGCCTCCCCCTTCGACTCCTGCGCCCCCGCCGGGCCGGCGACGAGCAGGGCGAGCGCCATCGCGACCAGGAACAGGCGGATGGGGGTGAGCAACCGGGTGGGTTTCATCGTCGTGAATCCTTATTCGAACCCTTGTGGATATAACCAGGAAGAGCGGTATGTCGGTGGGCAAAGGGGAGAGGCCAGAGGACAAAGGGCAGGGGGCGGAACGAGCCTTGATCCTCGGATCTCTGTCCTCCTCCCTTTGTCCTCTCTGCCCACTGTCCTCTCCCCTCTGCATCCTCGCCCCGTCACTCCCCGCGCTTCGGGTCGAGCATCCAGCGGGCGAGGGCGGGGTCGGAGTAGGCGCGGTCCCAGCTATTGTGGCCGACGCTGCGGTACTCGGTCTCGCGAGGGTGGGCGCCGAGGTCGCGGAGGGCGGCGTCCATGGCGCGGGTCGAGTCGACGATCATCGCCCCGTCGGCGTCGCCGAGGAAGGTCCAGATCGGCAGGCCCTTGACCTTCGGCGCGATCGCCTTCGGGTCGTCGAAGCCGCAGACCGGCGCCACCGCGACGAACCGTTCCGGGTGCGCCGCGGCGAGCTGCCACGAGCCGTGGCCGCCCAGGGACAGGCCGGTGAGGACGACGTGATTCTTGTCGGCCTTGAACGTGTTCAGGACATCATCGAGCGCCGCCAACGCCGCGTCGGCGTCGGGCGAGCCGGCGTCCCAGCGACGTTCGGCCTGGGGGAAGACGACGATGAAGGGGTATTGCCCGGGGTGGGCCAGGAGGTTCGGTCCGAGGCCGGCATATGTGCACATCATGCCGTCCTTGCCCCGCTCGCCGGCGCCGTGGAGGAAGAGGACGACCGGGAACGCCTTCGACCCGTCGTACCCCTCGGGCAGGTACACCGTGTACTTCCGCTCGCCGTCGGGGGCCTTGACCGTCCGCAGGTGGAAGCCGGGCGTCGCGGCGTCGTCGGCCTTCGACGAGGGGATCTTTTGAATATAGATGTCCTTGAACTGGACCTCCATCGGCCCGCCCGCGTGGATCTGGACGGCGATCCGGCCGTCGCGGGCGATGGCGGGGTCGGGCTCGTGGTAGTCGACCGAGGGCACGCCGTTGAGGGACAGGGTGACGTGGTCGCCGACGGCGCGGATGACGTAGGTGTTCCAGCCGTTCTTGTTGATCTTCGCGACGGCCCGCTCCGAGGCCGGCACGAGCACCTTGTTCCGGCGCGATTCGTCGTACAGGCACCCCCAGTACCCCTGGCCGACGTCGGCCTGGTAGCCGGACATCTCGGTCCCGGGGACGCGGACGCTCCGGAACATGACGCCGCTGTTGCTCTCCGGGCCGCCGATCATCCGGAAGGTCAGCTTCAGGACGAAGTCGCCGTGGATCGCCTCGTTCGCCAGGAACTCATTCCGCTTGATGCCCGGCGACTTGCCCACGATCATCCCGTCGCGCGCCGACCAGAGCTCCGCATTGCCTTCCCAGCCGGCCAGGCTCTTGCCGTCGAACAAGGGCGTGAACCCCGCCGTCTCGACCACCGCCGGCTCGCCGGTCAACAGCCGCGTCCAGCGGAGGATCGTCGTGGCGAAGTACGTGCCGCCGAGGCTCGACGGCTGGCCGGGGGTCGTGCCGAAGCCGCCGTCGGAGTTCCGGCAGCTCGCGAGGAACTTCTGGAGGGCGGGGAGATCCGGCTGCCCCTTCAGCATGAAGACGCAGCGCATGATCCGGTACGACGCCTCGAGGTTCGAGCGGTTGCCGTCCGGCGACCAACCCCCGTCGGGCCGCTGGCCTTCCCGGAGCGCCGCGAGGATCGCGTCGATGTGGTCGAGCTCGACCCCCATCCTCAAGAGCGCCACCGCCGCGCCGCCGGTGGCCCGGGCCTTCGCCCCGCCTTGGCCCCAGGTGCCGTCCCCGTTGCGGTCGGCGTTGACGATCTTCGTCCACGACGCGACGACGTCGGCCGGCGGCTTCACCTTGACCGCCTCCAGCCCCGCCACGGCGATGCGGACTTCATCGAAGGTATCCGCATTCTCCTTGAAGTACTTGAGGGCCGCCTCGGCCGGCTCGGCCGTCGGCACGCGGAACTCCGCCAGCGCCATCAGGCCCGAGGCCGTCGTCGCGACGTCCGGCTTGCCCCCCGGCGTGGGCGCGAACCCGCCGCTCTCCGGGTCCCGGCAGTTCCTCACGAACGACAGCGCCCCCGGCACGTCGCGGATCGACCCCGCAACGTT
>DASZMJ010000349.1:0-14504 GCA_035551935.1 Isosphaeraceae bacterium | reverse complement strand
ACCGTCGCCTCCCGCGGCGCCAGGCCGTGCTCGATGTGGTGCTCGACCGCCTCGACCACCACGATCGCGTCGTCGACGACGATGCCGATCGCCAGCACCAGCCCGAACAACGTCAGGTTATTCAGGCTGAACCCGAAGGCGATCATGACGGCGAACGTGCCGATGATGGCGACGGGCACGGCCACCAGCGGGATGAGCGCCGACCGCCAGTTCTGGAGGAACAACAGCACGACGACCGCCACCAGCGCGATCGCCTCGACGAGGGTCTTGTACACCTCGCCGATCGACTCGTTGATGAACGGCGTGGTGTCGTAGCGGATCTCGTAGTCGACCCCCTCGGGGAACTCGGCCTTGAGCGCCTTCATCTTGGCCTTGATGACGTCGGCGGTGTCCAGCGCGTTGGCGTCGGGGAGCTGGAAGATGGCCAGGCTGGCCGAGGGCTTGCCGTTGACCTTGGTGCTGATGTCCTCGCTCTTGGCGCCCAGCTCGACCTTGGCGACGTCCTTGAGCCGGACGAGCTGACCCTGAGGCCCGGCCTTGACGACGACGTCCTGGAACTGCTCGACCTCCTCGAGGCGGCCGAGCGTGCTGAGCGTCACCTGGATCGGCTGCCCGTCGGGCGTCGGCGGCTGGCCGACCTGGCCGGTGGCGACCTGCTGGTTCTGCTCGCGCAGCGCCGCGACGACGTCGCCGGCGGTGATCCGACGCTCGGCGAGCTTCTCCGGGTCGACCCAGACCCGCATGCTGTAGTCGCGCTGGCCGAGCATGAAGACGTCGCTGACGCCGGGCAGCCGCAGCAGCTCGTCGCGGACGTGCAGGAGGGCGTAGTTGCTCAGGTAGAGCTGGCCGTGCATGCCGCCCGGCGAGTTGATCGCCACGACCATCAGGATGTCGGGCGACCGCTTGCGGGTGGTGACGCCGGTGGCCTTGATGACGTCGGGCAGCATCGGCACGGCGAGGCTGACGCGGTTCTGCACCAGGACCTGCGCCATGTTCAGGTCGACGCCGTGCTCGAAGGTGACGCTCAGGCTGTACGAGCCGTCGTTGGTGCAGGCCGAGGACATGTACATCATGCCCTCGACGCCGTTGACCTGCTGCTCGATCGGCGCCGCGACGGCCATCGCCACGTCCTGGGCGCTGGCGCCGGGGTAGGTGCACATCACGCTGACCGTCGGCGGCGCGATCGGCGGGTACTGCGCGATCGGCAGGTTGACCAGCGCGATGCCGCCGGCCAGCGTGATAACGATCGAAAGCACCGACGCGAAGATCGGCCGGTCGATGAAGAACTTCGAGATCACGTCCGCCGCCCCCCCGCGCCGCCCGATCAATCAGAAGGTCAAGATGTCAGATTTCCGATGGCCGGTCGGTCGTCCGGGAACTGCCGTCGGGGATGCGACGGTTCAGAGCCCGGCCGCGCCGGAACGGGTGGCGTGGGCCTTGTCGGCGGCGGCCTCGGCGGACTTGGCCTTGGCCTTGTCGGCCGGCTCGCGGGCCTTGTCCTTGTCGCCGCCCTTGTCCTTGTCCGCGTCCTTGTCCGCGTCCTTGTCGGCGGTCGCCAGCGCCGGCGCCTCGACGGCCGTGGGGCGGACCTTCATCCCGGAGCGGATGCGCTGCTGGCCGGTGACGACGATCCGGTCGCGGGCGCCGACGCCGCGGGTCACGACGCGATAGACCCCCTGCGGGGCGCCGACCTCGACGGCCTGCTCGCGGACCTCGTTGTTGGCGCTGACGATGTAGACGATCTTCCGGCCCTGGCTGGTCACCAGCGCCTGCTCGGGGATCAGCAACGCCTTGTGCTCGTCGCCGATCTGGATCCGGGTGCGGACGAACAGGCCCGGCGACAGGACCCGCGGCTTGGGGTTGTCCACGACGCCGCGGACGCTGAGCGTGCCGGTGCTGGGGTTGAGCTGGTTGTCGCTGAAGTCGATCGTCCCCCGGTGCGGGAAGCCTTGCTCGTCGGCCAGCGCGACGAGCACCGGCACGGCCTTCTCCTCGCGCGACTTGATGGCCCCCTCGCGCACCAGCCGGCGAAGCTTCAGGAGCGTGCGCTCGTCGATGTCGAAGTAGACGTACATCGGGTCCAGGGCCACGATCGACGTCAGCTGCGTCTGGTCGGCGGTGACGAGGTTGCCGGGGTCGACCATGCGGCGGCTGAGCCGGCCGCTGATCTCGGCCTTGACCTTGGTGAAGCTGAGGTTCAGCTTGGCGGTCTCGAGGGTCGCCTTGGCGACGCCGACGGCCGCCTCGGCCTCGGCGCGGTCGCCGGAGACGAGGTCGTAGTCCTGCCGGCTCATCGCATTGCGCGCGAACAGCTCTCGCGCCCGTTGGTAGTCGGCGTTGAGCCGGTTCAGGTGCGCCTCGGCCTGCTTGAGGGACGCCTCGGCGCGCTCGACCTCGGCCTTGTACGGCCGGGGGTCGATCTCGAAGAGCAGGTCCCCTTCCTTGACCTCGATGCCGTCCTTGAAGTTGACCTTGTCGAGGTAGCCGCTGACGCGCGCCCGCACGTTGACGGTCTTCAGGGCCATGGTCTGGCCGGTGAAGTCCTCGTAGTCGGTCACGTAATCGGTGACCGGCGTGACGAACTCGACCTTGGGCGGATCCGGCTTCACCAGCTTCGGCGGCTCGCCCCCGCAGCCGACGAGACCCGCCGTCGCGATCGCCAGCACCGCCAACGTCCCCGCGTGTCGCATGATCGCCTCGAACCTTGGGAGAGAGCAACCCATCGTGATTCGGAGTCGGACCGGAGGTCCCCGCCCGCCGCCCCGTCAGTCGTCCCCCGCGCGGCGACGACGCTCGTCGTCGCTCAGGATGCCGCGGAAGAGGATGTCCAGGACATCCCGCACCTGCTCCTCCAAGGGCTTGCGGCGGCCAATGAAGAAGTAGGTGGTGAAGATCGTGCCGTAGAGGATGTCGCTGACCACGTCGCTGATCCGCTCGGGGGGGATGTCCCGCAGCCGCCCCTCGCCGATCAGGCCGCGGTAGATCGCCCTCCAACGCTCGACGTTGACCTCGCGGTGCTTGAAGTAGGTCGGCGTCGCCCGGTCCTTGAACTGCGCCCGCTCCTGGATCAAGAGCTCGACGAACTCCGGGTGGTCGGCGAAGAAGCCGAGGAACCCCCGGACCCCGCGCTCGACCCGGTCGAGGCCGTCGGTCGCGCCGGCCGTCTCCGCGTCGAGCCGCTCGCGCAAGAGCCGCATCACCCGATCGGCCGCCGCCAGGAAAAGTTCGCGCTTACTGGGGAAGTAGCGATAGATCGTCCCCTTGCCGACCCCCAGGCGACCGCAGATCGTCTGCGTCACCGCGTCGGAGTACCCCAGCTCGGCGAACGTCCGCGTCGCCACCGCCAGGATCTCCTCCCGCCGCGCGCACGAGACCGGCTCGTCGACCCTATCCGGCGTCTTCTCGGCCGTCAATTCCACGACATCCCCCACATTCCGCGACGGAAGTGCTTTTCCCGGCATGAGTTAGGCAAATGCCCCGCCGTCCCCCGCCCTCCCGTCGGCGACCGGACTGACCAGTCAGTCCGCTATATCCTAGCCAGCCCCCCCGCCCGGTCAACGGGCGCCCATGGTTTTTTCGGCATCGGTTGGCGACCTCGTCTCGCCCGGTCAACTGCCGATCGCTAGATATCGAGAAGCCCGGAGGAGGCCGTCGGAGGGCCAGCGGCTGGCCGGATGCCGCCCGAGAAGGATCGGAGCCATGCCGGACACCAGGGGGGAGACCATGCACGCGACAGAAACACGGCCCGCGCCGGTCCTACCGGACCGGAACGACTGGAAGTGGGATCAGGAGCGACAGGCGTTCCGGCGGTTGCTGCCGGAATTGCTGACGATGCACCGCGGCCAGTTCGTCGCGATCCACGAGGGGCGGGTGGTCGAGTCGGGCGAGGACAAGATCGACGTGGCCCGCCGCTCCTATGGGCGGTTCGGCTACGTCCCGATCTTCGTCTACCGCGTCGAGCCGTATCCGGCCGTCCCAGTCCGGATCCCGTCGCCGCGGCTCGTCGGTCCACGGACATGATCCGCTTCACAGACAACCGCCAGCTCAAGCCCCCGGCGCCGTTCGTTTACCAATGCATCGGCAGGGAGGCGGGGCCGTCGCACCGACCCCCTGGACCGGCCGACTCCGATCGGCTCAAATTGATTGAGTGACCGATCCAGTGGACCGCGCGACGGGTCATTTCCGGCCCGTCCACGAGGCCGGTCGGCCACCTCTCGACGCGGAGAAGGCCGCGATGGACGACCATCCCAACGACTCCGGGGCGCCGCCCGGCGAAGACCTCCAGTTCGACCACGCCGAGTTCGACGGGCCGGCCGCGGCCGCCGCGCACTGCGCCGGCTGCAAGCGACCGCTCGACGACGCCTACTACGCCGTCAACGCGATCATCCTCTGCGAGCCGTGCCGCGACCTCATCCTCGCGCGGCTGGTCGGCGGCCCGCGCCTGGTCCGCTTCGCGCGGGCCACGGCGCTCGGCGCGGGGGCCGCCATGGCCGGCTTCGCGCTCTACTTCGGCGTGCTGAAGCTGACCGGGCTGGAGATCGGCCTGATCTCGATCCTCGTCGGCCTGATGGTCGGCGGTGCGGTCCGCGCCGGCGCGCGGGGGCGCGGCGGCTGGGCCTACCAGGGGCTGGCCATGTTCCTGACCTACACCGCGATCGTGGCGAGCTACACCGCCCTGATCGCGCCCGGCATGGTGGCCGACCTCGCCCGGCGGCAGGACGCGGCCAAGGCCGAGGCCCGGAAGGCTGCCCCCGCGATCCCGGCGCAGGCCGGCAAGGCCGCGGCGCCCGGGGCCCGCCGGCCGTCGCTGGCGGGGCTGCTCGTCGCCCTCGGCATCCTCCTGGCGCTCCTCTACGCCTTGCCGATCGTGGCCGGGTTCCACCAGCCCATCGGCCTGCTGATCGTCGGCTTCGCGCTGTGGGAGTCGTGGAAGATCAACCGGCCGGCCCGGCTGGAGGTCACCGGCCCGCACCTGATCGGCGCGGGCGACGGCCGGGTGGCCGGGGGGCTGCCCGCCGATGCCTGACCCGGCCGCCTGCCCCGACTGCGGCACCGAGTTCGCCCCGGGCCTGCTGACCTGCCCGGGCTGCCGGCGGCTGGTCCACGCTGAGCGGCTCAAGCGGCTGGCCGGCGAGGCCGAGGGCGCCGTCGACCCGGCCGCGGCGCTCGCGGCCTGGCGGTCGGCGTTGGAGCTGCTGCCGCCGGGCTCGCGCCAGCACGCGGCGGTCGCGGCCCGGATCGCCGACCTCGGGCGGCAAGTGGACGCGGCCCCGGCAACCGCGCCGCCGTCGCCCCAGGCCGGCGGCGCGGGGGTCGCGCGGGCGGCCGGGCTCGGGACGATCGCGCTGCTGGCCTGGAAGCTCAAGGCGGTGGCGGCCCTGGCCAAGGGCAAGTTCGTGCTGGCGGGGCTGGCCAAGCTGGGCACGCTCTCGACGATGGCCCTCTCGCTGGGCGTCTACTCGACCGCCTTCGGCTGGCGGCTGGCGCTGGGGTTGGTCGCCTCGATCTACCTGCACGAGATGGGGCATGTCGCGGCGCTGGTCCGCTACGGGGTCCGGGCCGGCGTGCCGCTCTTCGTGCCCGGCGTGGGGGCGTTCATCCGGGTCCGCCAGGCGCTCGGCGACCCGCGGCAGGACGCCCGCGTCGGCCTGGCCGGCCCGCTCTGGGGGCTCGGCGCCGCGACGGCGTCCTTTGTCATCGCCCTGGCGGTTGGCTCGATGACCTGGGCCGCCATCGCCCGGCTCGGCGCGGCGATCAACCTGTTCAACCTGCTGCCGTTGGGGCCGCTCGACGGCGGCCGGGCCTTCCGCGCGCTGACGCGGCCGCAGCGCTGGACGGCCGTGCTGACGATCGCCGCCGCCTGGTCGTTGGGCACCGACCCGCTGACCGAGGGGCTGCTGGGCCTGCTGCTGCTCGGCGGCCTCGTCGCCGCCCCGGGCCGCGGCGCACCGACGGAGCCGGATCGCGGGGTGCTGCTGACCTACGCGACGCTGGTGGTCGCGCTGGGCCTGCTCTCGGGGTTTGCGGCCCCGTCGTTGCCGCGCTGAGCCGACGCCGGGGGCGCGGCGGCCGGCGCGGGCCCGCGGAGGAGGCCGCGTAGGGTGTGTGCAACATGCCATCTCCTTCGGCGGGCGAGTCCGGCGCGTTGCACACGCCCTACGCCGGGAGCGGCCCGACCGCGAACCGCGCCGGCGGGGTCGCGCCTCAATGCCGGACGACCGCCAGGACGATCTCCAGGGCGATGAGCAGGACGACGATGACCTCGAGGACCTCCATCCGCGTGCCGCCGGCCTGCTGGACGAGGAGGTCGTAGACGTCGCCGACGGTGTCGAGCTTGCGGCGGATCGACTGCTGCCACTCGTCGAGGTGGAAGCGGGCGGAGGCGAGGTCGAAGACGCGGGAGAGGTACTGGTCGCCGATGAGCTTCAGGGCGTTGTCGGCGCGCTCGAAGAGGCTGGTCGCCTCGATCTCCAGCTCGCGGACGCTCCGCAAGGCGCCGGCGTGGGTCCGCCAGGGGAGCCGCGGCCAACGCGGCTTGCGCTCGGGGCGGATCAGGCGATAGGCGGCCTCGAGGCGGTCGTCGAGCCGGTCGTCGATGTGCCGGAACTCGAGCAACTGGACGTTGGCGAACTCGATGACCTGCAAGGTCTCGGCGCAGTCGCGGTCGGCGACGAAGCCGGCCGCCCAGTCGAGCACGACGAGGTCGTCGGGCGCGTACGAGATGCTCCGACGGGTAGCCTCGCGGACCTCCTCGGCGCTGAGCGGGCCGGCCTCCAGCCGCACGAGGCCGGCGATCCAGGCAGCGTGGTGCTCGAGCCAGTCGGCGCGGGGGTCGGAGACCTCGAAGATGACGTACTCCTCGCTCAGGTCGCTGGCCTCGAAGCCGATGACCGCCGGCCGGATGCGGTCGAGCCACGGGGCGATGACCAGCCGCGCCGTCGCGGCGAGGTCGGCCGGCTCGGCGAGGTCGCCGGCCAGCCCCAGCATCGCCTCGGGCGCGAGCCGGACCGGGAACCGCAACACCAACGACAAGGCGCCGAAGTCGAAGATCGACAGCTCCGCACGCGCCGGCCCGGTCGTGGCCACGCCCCCCGGCAAGGCCAGCCCTGAGCCGTCGATCGTCACCCGCAACGGCGCCGGCCGGTACTGGATCGACTCCGGCGTCCGCCGCCGTCGCGCCAGGCCCCCCGCCTCCGCCGGCAGCAGCGACCCGACCCCCGCCAGGTCGATCTCGTAGCCGACGTCGAAGGCGAACGCCAGGTGCACCGTCGCGTCGAGGGTATTCATGAGCGGGGATTCACCGCGGAGATCGCAGAGGGCGCGGAGGCAAGGAGGGGATTCCTGAAATCCTTCGTCATGCTCCGCGCCCTCCGCGTCCTCTGCGGTGAGTCCTCGTCACTCCCCCTTCGTCAGCCCCAGGCCCACGTCGATCCCCTGGCCGCCGCCGGTCTGGCGGCAACGGACGGCGATCGTGTTGGGACCGGGGAGGAAGAGGCCCTTCTGCGCGTCGTCGAGGGGGACGTCGCGGTAGGAGGTCACGAACCCGCGGGCGCGGAACAGGGGGCGGCCGTTGACGAACACGTCGACGTCCTCGTCGTGATAGACGTGGAGCGACAGCGCGTCCTCCGCGCCGAGCCTCGGGACGTCGACGACGGCGCGGAGCCAGATCGTGGACGAGTCCCAGTGCGTGTGGACGGCGACGCCGGGCGTGCCGTCGGTGCCGAAACCGGGCGCGGCGTGCCGCCATTTCGAGTCGTCGAAGCCGGGCTCGGCCCACGAGGCGCCGGGCTCGGCGGTGGTGTAGGCCCATCGGGTCATGGAGCCCCGGGGGTTGTCGCCGGGCGCGAGCAGCCAGGTGCGCCGGCTCGACTTGACATCGATCGCGACCGACTCGTCGGCCTTCACGCCGAGGTCGGCCGGCAGGCGATTCGCGGTCGTCACGACGAGGGTCGGGTCGACCGGGTACGCGCCGTTCCCGGCGCCGAAGACGCGGAGGCCGCCGGCGTGCTCGGCGTCGTCGGGGACGGCCAGCCGCAGCTCCAAGGGCTTGCCCGACGCGAGGTCGGCCTTCACCGGATCGGGCAGGTCGGCCTTGATGCGGAGCAACTCGCCGTAGCTGCCGTGATCGACCCGCGCCAGGTGCGAGAGCACCCCGCGCGCGTCGGCCGGGTCGTCGGGGAGATCCACGCGCGCGACGCGTTGGCCATCGATCGAGACCTCCAGGGTCGAGGGCCACTTGCGCTCGTCGGTCTGCGGGTTGTCCTGCGGGTTGACGCGCTCGGGCCAGTCGACCCGCTCGCGCCCCGCCTTCGATGCGGCCTCGACCATCAGCTCGATCGACTCGGGCTTCGCATCGACGACTGCCTTCGGCAGCTTCAGACTGTAAGTGAACGACCCCTTGCCCTGGCCGGCCGCCTTCCCTTCGCCGGCCGTCGGGCCGGACCAGCGGCCCTTCGCGAAGTCCTCGGGCGCGAAGCGGAGGGCGACCTTGCGGTCGTCGAGGCGCTCGACGTGCGCCAGGGGCCTCTCGGGACGGACGACGAGGTTGACGAAGTTGGCCGCGACCTTCTTGCCGGCCTCGTCCTCCAGCACCATCGCGATCGCGCCGACGAACCCGCGGTCGAGCCTGGCGGTGAGCGGCTCCTGCTGCATCGTCACGTCGTAGGGCGTCCAGGAGACGGGCACCGTCGTCGGCTCCGTCGAAATGCGACGGCCGTGGTCGTCGAAGCCCGCGACCCACCAGCGGAGCCGGGCGGCTTTGCGGTCGGAGAAGTGGCTGACGAAGACGGGGACCTTGACCGTCTCGCCGACCTTGGCCTCGATCGCCGGGGGGGCGTCGTAGCCGACGAAGTCGGGGCCCTGGAGGTCGGCGACGGTCATGCCGGGCACGAAGGCGTCGTAGCCGAACGCCTTGGCCGTCCGGTCGTAGTTGACGAAGCCGTTGTGCTCCCACTCGATGTCATCGAGTTCCGTATAGACATAGCCCTGGACCTTGTTCTGCTTGCGGAGGAGCGTGGTCAGGTCGCGGAAGCCCCACGAGACGTCGCGGTCGCCGCCGCCGGCGGAGACGGAGCCGTACTCCGAGTTGATCAACGGCGCCGAGTTCATCGCCTGGCCGGGGCAGTAGTTGAACGGGCTGCCGGGCGTGCTCCGCGCGACGACCTCGTCGATGTGCTTGCGCGCGCCCTCGTGATCGTCGATGTAGAAGTGCCAGCTATTGAGGTCGGTCCCCTCGACGTGATCATAATTGCACGGCGAGTTGTCCTCGACCAGGCGCGTCGGGTCGAGCGTGCGCGTCAAGGCGACCATCCGCTTGACCCAGTCCTGCGTCTCCTTGCTCGCCTTGTAATGATCGGGCCGGCCGAGGCCCCACGTCTCGTTGAAGTCGACCCAGGCGACGATGGCCGGGTGGTTCCGGTCGCGCGCGACGGCCTCGCGCATCGTGGCTTCCCACGCCTTGCGGGCCTTCTCGTTCTGCTCCCAGGTGTTGGGCATATCCTCAAGGATGAGCATGCCCAACTTGTCCGCCCAGTAGAGCCGCCGCGGCTCGTCGGGCTTGATGTGGATGCGGAGGCCGTTCAGGCCGAACGACTTCGCCAGCTCGATGTCATGCTTCAGGAACGCGTCGCTCGGCGCCGTGTAGATCCCCTTCGGATTGAAGGATTGATCGAGCGCCGCGCGGAGGTAGATCGGCTTTCCGTTGAGGAGGAGGCGCTCGAACGGCTCATTCCCGTACTTTCCGCGGGCGATGGTGCGGAGGCCGAAGTAGGTCCGGATGGTGTCAACTTGGCCGTCGGGCGAGGCCAGTTCGAGTGTGAGCGGATAGAGGGTCGGCTCGTCCGGCGTCCAGACCTTGGGGTCGCGGACCCGCTGCGTAACGGTGCTCCTGGCCGGGTATCGGCCCGGCTTGTCGGCAAGGATCTGCAAGACGCCCGGCACCGTCATCGGAGCGGACCGATCGTCCGGCAGGGCGCCGACCCCGTAGGGCTTGCGGGGTTCGAGCCCTTCCAGCTCGAATTCGACCGTCACTCCCGCTGGGTCGATCGACGTCTTGACCGTGAATTGTTTAATATAAGCGACCGGCCGCGCCTCGAGCCACACCGTCTGCCAGATGCCCGAGGTCGGCGTGTACCAACCGACCTGCTTGCCCGTGGGCAGGCTCGGGTCGGTGGGGTCGAAGGCGCGGACGACGAGGGTGTTGTCGCCGTCGGCCTTGAGGGCGTCGGTGATGTCGGCCTCGAAGGGGGTGTAGCCCCCTTCGTGCGCGGCCACGTGCTTCCCATTGACCCAGACGTCGGCCCGCCAGTCCACGGCACCGAAGCGGAGCCAGACGCGCTGACCTTTGGGGAAGTCGTCGGGGACGCGGAACGTGCGCCGGTACCAGCCGACCTTCGGCCCCTTCAATTCGTGGACGCCGGAGAGCTCGCTCTCCCAGGGGAAGGGGACGACGATCGTGCGGTCGAAGCCTGGCGCGGCAGGCTCGAACCACCTGGCGTCGCGGCCCTCGTCCCTGGGGTCGAAGCGGAAACCCCAGCGGCCGTTGAGGTTCGCCCAGTGGGGCCGGACGGCGTCGGGGGTGGGGTGCTCGGGCCTCGGTATGTCGGCCGCGACGGCGGCGGCGGCCCAGGCGAGGGCGAGCCATGCCATCGATCGCGCGATGGTGGTTCGGATCATGATGTTCGGCTCCCTGGCAGGTCTTCGCGGCGGGCGTCTCGATCTGGTCCGTCGCGACATGGCACGTCGCCCGGCCCCGCACGAGCCGACGAGCCTACCAGAACAGCCCGCGCCGGGGGAGCGGCCGGGCCGGCTTTTTCGGGGCGCCGGCGGCATCAGTTTTGCGGAAAATCGCGTTCGCATGAACATCTCGCCGCGGATGCGCGGGCGTCGCGCGTCCGGCGCCCGTGCGCCCAACACAACGGGAGGGATCACATGGCGAGCGCACAACGTTCCACCGTCGTCGGCGTCTTCGAGGACGCCAGGCAGGCCGACCGGGCCGTCATCGAATTGCGCCAGGCCGGCTTCCGCGACGACCAGATCGGCGTCGCGGCGCGGCACGACCCCGGCACGGCCGTGGCCGAGGGGGATACGGCCGAATACGAGCAGGGCACGCACGTCGGCTCGGGGGCCCTGACCGGCGCGCTGACCGGGGCGGGCCTGGGCGGCCTGGTCGGCCTCGGGGTCGTCGCCGGGATCATCCCCGTGCTCGGCCCGGTCATCGCCGGCGGCACGCTCGCGGCCATCCTCGCCAACGCCGCCGGCGGCCTGGCCATCGGCGGCCTCGCCGGCGCCCTGATCGGCGCCGGCATCCCCGAGGAAGAGGCCCACTACTACCACTCCGAATTCGAGGCCGGCCGCACCATCGTGACCGTCCACACCGGCGACCGCGCCGGCGAGGCCACCACCATCCTCCGCCGCCACGGCGCCTACGACATGCAGACCCGCGGCGCCACCGCCACCACCACCGCCGGCACGGCGACGGGCAAGGCCGGCGCGGCCGGTCGCAAGATCGAGGTCCGCGAGGAGGAGTTGCACGCCCACACCCGACCGGTCGAGGCCGGCGAGGTCAAGGTGCGCAAGGAGGTCGTCACCGAGCACAAGTCGGTCGAGGTCCCCGTCCACCGCGAGGAAGTCGTCGTCGAGCGCCATCCGGCCAGCGGCAAGGCGAACGCCGGCGACATCCGCGCGGGGGAGGAGATCCGCGTGCCGGTGATGGAGGAAGAGGTCGTCGTCGAGAAGAAGCCGGTGGTCAAGGAGCAGGTCACCGTCGGCAAGCGCGTCGTCCAGGACACCGAGCGCGTCGCCGGCGAGGTCAAGAAGGAGCAGGTC
Organism: Isosphaeraceae bacterium; assembly: GCA_035551935.1. Taxonomy (GTDB): domain Bacteria; phylum Planctomycetota; class Planctomycetia; order Isosphaerales; family Isosphaeraceae; genus DASZMJ01. The sequence goes on along the minus strand of DASZMJ010000349.1, from coordinate 2,678 downwards.
CGCGTCGAGCGCGAGGGCGACGTCGACGTCCGCGGCGCCGGGGGCGACGCCTCGAAGCGCAAGTGACCCCCGGCCCGCGATCGCATCAGGAGCGGTCCAGCTCGATAAACTCGCTCACGACGCCGAGCAGGCGGCCGGCCTGCTCGGCGTCGAGGTTCGCGTTGAAGTGGATGCGGAAGGTCTTCTCGCCGACCCAGGCGCCCCGGGCCTCGTCGTCGGCGTGGACGACGACCCCCAGGAACGTCGACCGTCGCATCAGCTCGTGGATCAGTTGCTGGGTGCTGTAGAGCTCCAGGTCGTCCGCTTCCATCGTCGCTTCGCCCTCGAGGGATTCCGTCGGAGCGGGCGGCCGCCGCCCGTCGTCCTTCCTTGCGATCCGTGCCGTCGCGGGACTCCCTGGTCCCCGGCCCTCCCGACGACCCGCGTCGGGCGACCCGCGCCGATCCTATCAAAGCCCCGCCCCGCTTGGGAACCCTCCACGGGCCGCGCCCGGGAGGTTTGCCAAGTCCGCGTCGGGGTGCCTGCCCCTCGACAGCGGCCGTCGCGCGTGCTTGACTTCCCGGAGACGGCCGACGAGGACGCCGGCCGGCAACGGGGAGTCGCCGCCGATGCGCCGCCTGCCGCTGTCCGACCAGTTGCCCTACGCCTTCCGGCCGCCGCGCGTCGTGCCGCTGCTGGTCCGGCTCGCGCGGCCGATCATCCGCCGCAAGCTGAGGCGCGAGCAGTTGGTCCACGAGGTCGAGGCCCAGGGGGCCGAGCCGCTCCGCGAGCCGCTGGAGAAGGGCGACGGGCTCCTGATCGCGCCGAACCACGCCGACAACGCCGACGGCGGCGTGATGTTCCTGGCCGCCGGGGTCGTCGGCCGGCCGTTCTGCTACATGGTCGCGTATCAGCTCTTCAACGGCCTGAGCCGCTACGAGCTGCCCTGGCTCGGCGCCTTCCCGGTCGATCGCGAGGGGTCGGACCTCCGGGCCTTCAAGGCGGGCGTCGAGGTGCTCGCGAGCGGCCGTTGCCCGCTGGTCGTCTTCCCCGAGGGCGAGGTCTATCACACCGCCGACCGCCTCACGCCGCTCCGCGACGGCGCCGCGGCCCTGGCCATCGCCGCGGCGCGGCGGCGGGCCGAAGGGAAGGGGACCGTCCGGATCGTGCCGACGGCGATCAAGTACCGCTTCCTCGACGGCCACGACCCGACGCCCCCGTTGCGCGCCCTGATGGACGAGCTCGAAGGCCGCTTCACCTGGTGGCCCCGAACCGACCGCGACCTGGTGGCGCGGATCTACGGCTTTGCCGAGGCGATGCTCGCGCTCAAGGAGCTGGAATACCTCGGCGAGGTCCGTCGCGGCCCGATCCCGGAGCGGCTCCGCGCCCTGCGCTCGACGATCCTCGACCGCATCGAGGGCCTTCGCCTCGGCCGCCATGGCGACGGGCCGGTGCCCGGTCGCGTCAAGGAGCTGCGCCACGCCTGCCTCGAAGCACTGGCCGATCCCGCGACCACCCCCGAAGGGGCCGCGGCCCTGAGGCGCGACCTGAACGACCTGTTCGTCGTCGTCCAGCTCTACAGCTACCCCGGCGACTACGTGGCCGAGTGCCCCACCGCCGAGCGCGTCTCGGAGACCTTGCTGAAGTTCCGCCAGGACGTCTTCAACACTACCGAGATGGCCGCCCCGCGCACCCCGCGCCGCGCGATCGTCCGCTTCGGCGCGCCGATCGACGTCGCCCCGTCCCTCGCCGGCCCCTCCCGCCCCCGCGCCGCCGCCTCGGCGCTGACCGCCGAGCTCGAGCACGGTATCCAATCCCTCCTCGACGCCCTCGGCCCCGGCCGCCCGCTGAGTCCCTGATCGCGGCCGGCTCCTCTCTTGCCAGTCGTGTCGATATCCTCACTCTTCCCCCTCTCCCAGGGGGAGCCGACCGGTCGTCCCTCTTCCCCGTAGCAGGCACGCTCCGCGTGCCGTCCGCCACGACCCAAGAAGCTTGTGGGGTGGCGGACGGCACGCGGAACGTGCCTGCTACGGGAAGAGGCGGACGGCACGCGGAGCGTGCCTGCTACGAAGCCGGGCCGACGGCGGGGACCTCGACGGCGCCGCCCCGAGAGTCACGGTCGGTCAGCCCAGGGGAGAGGGGATGACGACCGACGTCGACCTGTTCCGCCCGGGGAGAGGGTCTGCGCCTCGTCTCCGGGATTCCCGGAACAATGTCCCGAATCCGCGCGGAATTCGGTTATCGGATCGCGTCTTCTTTTCGAGATTAAGAGGGTGAAGGCCACGGGTCGCGGGCGCCAATGTCGACGCCCGCAGCCGTTCCGCGGTCCGCCGATGTCCCGCAACCGGGAGACCCCACCGATGTCCAGCTCCAAGGCCAGGTCGCAGCTCTCCGCCGCCCAGCTCGCCGCCCGCCGCGCCAACGCGCTGCTCTCGACCGGCCCGCGCACCCCCGAGGGCAAGGCCATCGCGTCCATGAACGCCGTGACCCACGGCCTGTGTACCAACGTCGCCGTCCTGCCCGGCGAGAGCGTCGAGGAGTTCCAGGCCACGCTCGACGGCTGGGTCCACGAGCTCAAGCCGGCCGATTCGTACGAGCGCGAGCTGGTCTACAACATGGTCTGCGCCTCGATCGCGCTGACCCGCGTCCGCAAGGCCGACAACGCCGCGGCCTCGGCCCGCGTCCGCGACGCCGGCGCC
>DASZMJ010000348.1:0-33503 GCA_035551935.1 Isosphaeraceae bacterium | reverse complement strand
CGTGCCGGCCGATCGGCCGGCACGCCTCGTCGATTGTAACGGTTCGAGGGCCGTTGTCACCTGGGGGTGGTGCTCATGCCCTGATAACCCTCCTGGAGCGTGTCGCCCGGAGTCTGATACGGTGGCTGCGGCTGCGGCATGCCTGCCGACGGCAACACGGGGCTGCCCGCCGCCGACGGGTCGGCGCCGCCGGTCATCCCGGCGCCGCCGGCCGGGGGACCGCCGACGGGGGTCTCGGACCCCCATCGCGAGCCGGGCAGCGGCGGGTTCGTCGTGCTCCCCCCGGTCGAGCCGTAGCCGGCGGGTTGGAGGCCGGCGTCGGCCGCCTGGCCGTTGTTCGCGCTCCCCGGGCCGAACTGGCCGGGCTGCGGCAACTGGCCGGGCTGCATGTTCGTGCCCGCGAAGCCCTGGCCGGTCGCCGGCCTCGCGTCCTGGGTGAAGCCGACGCGGGGGTCTGCGGCCCCGGCGGCGGAGGGGTTGGTGTAAGGGGCGGCGGCCGGCACTTCCTTGCCCCTCGTACGGCAACCCGGCGCGGCCAGGAGCAGGCCGAGGCCGCAGCCCAAGAGCGTTCGAGTCAGCCGTTCCTTCGGCATGCCTTGTCTCCTTCCTTGGTCGGTCTTCCGACCGCGACGACCTCGGCGTTGGCGTTGGCCCGACGGCGCGCCGCCTCGGCGTCCTTTCCATTCGTCCTATGGTCCACGGGGGGTTCGAGGCGCCCGGAATCCGGCCGCCTCAGCCACGATGGGAGCAGGACGGCCGGAGACCGGCCACCCCTAGGCCCGGGGATCATAGCCGGATCGTGCGCGGGGTCAAGCCGACTTCGAGAGGCCGTCGTCGCAGGCACGCCGCGCGAGCGTGCCTGCGACGGGCTGACAGGCATGCGTGGATTACTTGGCCGCGGCCAGGCGTCGGGAGACCTCGTCCCAGTGGATCGTGTTCCACCAGGCGGCGACGTAGTCGGGCCGGCGGTTCTGGTAGTCGAGGTAGTAGGCGTGCTCCCAGACGTCGAGGCCGAAGATGGGGGTCACGCCGTCCATGATCGGGTTGTCCTGGTTGGGCGTCGAGGTGACGGCGAGCTTGCCGTCCTTGCCGACGACGAGCCAGGCCCAGCCGGAGCCGAACCGGGTGGTGGCGGCCTTGTTGAAGGCGTCCTTGAACGCGGCGAAGCCGCCGAGGTCGGCCTGGATGCGCGCGGCGAGGTCGCCGGTCGGCTCGCCGCCGCCGCCGGGCTTCATGATCGTCCAGAAGAGCGAGTGGTTGGCGTGGCCGCCGCCGTTGTTCCGCACGGCCGTCCGGATCGATTCGGGGACGGCGTTGATGTTCTTGAGGAGGTCCTCCAGCGACTTGGACCGGAGGTCGGGGTGGTCCTTCAGGGCGTTGTTGAGGTTGGTCACGTACGCCTGGTGGTGCTTGCCGTGGTGGATCTCCATCGTCTTGGCGCCGATGGACGGCTCCAGGGCGTTGGTCGGGTACGGCAGCGGGGGCAGGGTGAACTCGGCCATGTTGCGTGTCTCCTCGGGGTTGCGGCGGGGATGGCCTCGCGGACCTCAGCCGGCCCCAACCCTACCACAGCGCCGCGCGGCGCTTCAATTCCCCAGGCCGTCCGAGGTAGGATGACGGAGACCCGCGACGATCCTCCCCGACCGAGGGCCCTCCACCGATGCGCGTGACCCTGGACTACGGCCGCGACGGCCTCGAGGTCGAGCTGCCGGCCGACCGGGTCGTCGGCCCCCTGTCGATCCGCGACGTCCCCCCGCTGGCCGACCCCGGTCGCGCCGTGGCCGAGGGGCTCGAACGACCGATCGGCGCTCGCCCCCTGCGCGAGCTGGCCCGGGGCCGAAAGGACGCCTGCATCCTCGTCTGCGACATCACCCGGCCGGTGCCGAACGAGACCATCCTCCGGCCGATGCTCCGGGTCCTCGGCGAGGCCGGCCTCCCGCGCGACCGGGTCTTGATCCTCGTCGCCACCGGCCTGCATCGGCCGAGCACGCAAGCCGAGCGCGTCGAGATGCTCGGGCCGGAGATCGCCGCCGCGTACCGGGTCGAGGACCACCACGGCACGCACCTCGACGAGCACACCCTGCTCGGCACCACCCCGCGCGGGGTGCCGGCCTGGATCGACACCCGCTACGTCGCCGCCGACCTGAAGATCGCCACCGGCCTGATCGAGCCGCACCTGATGGCCGGCTATTCCGGCGGCCGCAAGCTGATCTGCCCCGGCATCGCCGCGTTGGAGACCGTCAAGCGCTGGCACGGGCCCGAGTTCCTCGAGCACCCGAAGGCCGACTGCGGCATCCTCGACGGCAACCCGGTCCACGAGGAGAACACCCGGATCGCCCGCATGGCCGGCTGCGACTTCATCGTCAACGTGACCCTCGACAGCCGCCGCCGGGTCACGTCCGTCGTCGCCGGCGACATGGAGGCTGCCTTCCTCGAAGGGGTCCGGTTTGTCGAGGGGATCGTCCGCGCGCCGGTGGCCGAGCCGGTCGAGGTCGTCGTCACCAGCGCGGCGGGCTACCCGCTCGACACGACGTTCTACCAGGCCGTCAAGGGTCTGACGGGCTGCCTGCCGATCGTCAAGCAAGGCGGGACGATCATCCTCGCGGCGAGCCTAAGCGAAGGGCTCGGCAGCCCCGAGTTCCAGTCGATTTTCCGCGAGCACGCGACGCTCGACGGCTTCATGGAGCGCATCCTCGGCCGCGATTACTTCGTGCTCGACCAGTGGCAGGTCGAGGAGCTGGCCAAGGTCCGCCGCAAGGCCCGCGTGAAGATCGTCAGCGACGGTCTGCCGGCCGACGTGCTCGCCTCGTGCTTCGTCGAGCCCGCCCCGAGCGTCGAGGCCGCCCTGGCCTCGACGCTCACCGAATATGGCCCCGACGCCCGCGTCGCCGTCATCCCGAAGGGCCCCTACGTCTTGCCCGTCCTGGCCGGCTGAGTACGCGAGCCCTCCGATCCCTTCCGATCATCGTCGTGGCTCGACGACTCGGAAAAGGTCCGCTGTCGGGTGGCACGCCCTTGCAGGGCGTGGCCTCGACCCGACCACGCCCTGCAAGGGCGTGCCACCCACCGATCCCAATACCGGGCTTGGGGATCTACGAAGACGGAGATCAAACGCCCTGGACGAGGTTCCGCGTGAAGTTCAGGGTCGTCTGGACCTGCCGGGACGGGAACCGCGGGGCCGGCGGATGGAGCAGGGCGTGGCCGGCGTGGAACTTGGGCAGGTTCAAGAGCGCGGGGTTGTTCATCGGTCGAAGGTGCGAGCCGCGGCTCAGGTAGTCGACGAAGACGCCGTCGGCGATGCCGTTCTTGTCGCCGTCGAGGACGTTGCCGGACGTGTCGGTGATGCCGGGCGAGCCGGGGCCGTTGACCATGAGCTGGTAGAGGTCGCCGACCTTCAGGTGCCGCTTCGGATTGAGCGTCACCGTCAGGCTGTCGGGGCCGTAGACGGCCGAGGCGAGCGGGACGTTGACGTCGTCGGGCGTGCCGAAGAGGTTGTCGGGGCCGGCCGTCCGCAACGAGTAGTTCCGGAGGTCCTGCGCCGTGCCGGGGTCGAGGGGCTTGCTGAAGCTCAGCGAGATCCCGGAGATGATGCGGCCGTGGACGATCAGCGAATCGCTCGTGATAATCGGCGGCGTCGTGTCGGTGACCGCCGCGACCGGGATCACGGCCTTGTTGTTGAGCGCAAAGGGGTCGCTCTGGTCGGCCGCCCCGGTCACGCTCGCCAGCACGTTGAACGTCCCGGGCTGGGTGACGGTCGCGGTGACGGTGATCGTCGCGAAGGCGCCGGAGTCGAGCGCGCCGAGGGCCGCGGTGACGGTGCCGTTGGCCTGCGCCGTGCTTCCCTGCGTCGAAGTCGCCGAGACGAACGCGAGCCCCGCCGGCAAGGTGACCGTGGCGTCGACGGTCGAGGCGGGGTCCGGGCCGCCGTCGGCGACGGGGATCGACAGCGTGACTTGCTGGCCGACCAGAACCGGGTTGGGGAAGGCCGAGCCCGAGATGCCGAGGTCGGCAACGGTCGGCTGGACGACCACGTCGGCCTTGGCCGTGTTGTTCTTCGGCTGCGGGTCGGCCTCGGTGGCTGCGACGGTGGCCGTGTTCGTGGCCGTCCCCGTCGTGCCGGGGGTCACGACGAAGGAGAGCGAGGCACCCTGACCCTGGAGCAGGGTGCCGACGTTGAAGACGACGTTCCCCCCCTGCTGGGTGAACGTCCCCTGGCTCGACTGGGCCGAGACGAACGTCGCCCCGGCCGGGAGGGCGTCGGTCAGGGTCACGTTGTTGGCGTTCGAGGGCCCGGCGTTCGTCACCTCGATGAAGTAGGTCAGCGGGGTCCCCACCTTGACCGTCGTGGCCGAGGGCGTGAGGATGACGCCGAGGTCGGCCTGCGGGGCGGCGGCCACCTGGACCGACCTCGAGAACTCGGACGTGTTGTTGCTCGGGTCGGTTGCCGTGGCGCTGACGAACTGGCCGACGGCGACCGCGCCCGAGAAGCTCAGCGTAAAGCTGGCGCCGCCCGACCCGTCGGTCGTGACCGCCTGCTGGCCGATCAGCGTCTGTCCCTGGCCGAAGCCGGTGCGATCGGCGACCGGCACGGAGAAGAACTGGAGCGTGTACGACGTGCTCGGGGCCCCCAGGAGCGTCCCCTCGACGGTCGTGTTGCCGCCGGCCTGGAAGGCCGAGTTGAGCACGGGGTAGTTCTGGAGGTTGTTCGGGCCGAAACGGGCGAATCCCGGGCCGTTGGGCGTGACGCCGTCGCCCCCGAGGTCGATGCCGATGCCGACGTTGGAGACGATCGAGTTGGAAAGGATGCCGTCGTCGACGCTCGACGTCACGGCGAAGAACGTCGGCAGGATCGTCACGCCGTTTCCGCGGTTGAAGGCGATCGTGTTGCCGGCGCCGGGGCTCGTGCCGCCGACGAGGTTGCTCGAGCCGATCACGTCGACCCCGTCGCCGGTGTTGCCGAGGTCGGCGGCGCCAGGGGCGTCGGTGCCGATGAAGTTGCCCTCGACGACGTTGCCGATCGTGAAGCCGCCGCCGTTGTTGAACGAGGTGAGCTGGACGCCCGGGCCCGAGTTGCCCGAGATGAGGTTGCGGTCGCCGGACGTCGTGCCGCCGATGACGTTGTTCCGGGCGTCGACGATCGCCACGCCCCCCGTGCCGTTGCCGACGTCGAAGCTCCCCGTCACGTCCGTGCCGACGTAGTTGCCCCGGATGGCGTTGCCGGTCGAGTTGCCGGCGATGCCGATGCCGACGACCCCGTTGCCCGAGACCACGTTGCGGGCCGACGGCGTCGAGCCGCCGATCGTGTTGTTCCGCGAGTCCTGGATCGAGACCCCCTCGGCGCCGTTGCCCTCCGGGTTCGCGCCGGTCGTGTCGGTGCCGATGAAGTCGCCCTGGATCACGTTCTTGCCGTTGCCGACGATCGAGATCCCGTTGCTGTCGAAGCGGTTGATAACAAGGCCCCGGACGACCGAATTGCTCGTCTGGATCAGGAGGCCGTTGGCGAAGCTGCCGGCGCCGGCGCCGTTGATCTCGATGAGCGGCGTGCCCGCGTAGCCCGGCTGGCTCGTGCCGTCGATGGTGACCGGGTCGGTGATCGCCGGCAGGGCCGAGAGGGGGGCGATGGTCTGGGGCCCGGAGCCGATCGCGAAGTCGATGACGTCGGCGCCCGGGGTGCTGTCGGCCGAGAGGATCGCCTGGCGGAGCGAGCCGGGCCCGCCGTCGGCGACGGTCGTAACGCTGAAGGTCGAGAGCAGCGAACGGACCTCGAGCGCCTCGGCGCGCGGACCGGCCTGGCGCCGGGCCGCGCGGGGGGAGAGCCTCGGCATGTCGGGAGACTCCGGTCTTGCGGTTCGGGGGGGACGGGCCGAGTCGACCGAGGCCGGGAGGATGCGCGGTCCGTGCTGCGTCCTGGCGTGAGTCTAGCCGACGCCCCCGGGAAGTCAAAGTTTCACGTCGCGATCCGGTCGGGACGCGCGGACCGGGCGAAGAGGCGGATCGGCGTCCCGTCGGGGTCGCGGAGGCGGAGCCAACGGTAATGTTCGCTCACGTTTTCCAACGGTCCTTCGATCGCCATCCCGAGGCCGACGAGCCGGACCGCCTCGGCGTCGACGTCGGCGACCTCGAAGACGAGCCGGACCGCCTCGCGACCCTCGGCCGGGCCCTCCTTGAGCGCGACCCGGCACGGGCCGGCGGCCAGCAGCGCGAAGCCGTGGACGGGGTCGTCGAGCAGGGTCGTCAGGCCGAGCACCGAGGCGTACCAGGCCGCCGAGCGGCGCAGGTCGGCGACGCGGACCTCGACCATGAACAGGTCCATCGGCCTCAGGTCTCGTCGGCGTCGATCCAGTGCGACGGGGCGGGGGGCGTGGCCATCGAGACCAGTCGCGAGACGAGCTCTTCGGGGTCTTCGGAGACGACCAGGAGGTCGAGGTTTTCGGGGCGGATGAACCGCTCGAGGACGGCATGCTCGAACAGGGCGAGCAGGGGGTCGAAGTAGCCCTCGACCTGGAGCAGGCCGATCGGCTTGCGGTGCAGGCCGAGGATGGCCCACGACAGGATCTCGAAGAACTCCTCGAAGGTGCCGACGCCGCCGGGCAAGGTCAGGAAGGCCGCCGACCGCGCCGCCATCAACGCCTTCCGCGCGTGCATATCGGCGACGACGTGCAGCTCGGTCAGGCCATCGTGCGCGATCTCCTTCACGGCCAATGCCTTCGGGATCACCCCGACGACCCGCCCCCCCTCCGCCAACGCCGCGTCGGCAACCGTCCCCATCAGGCCGACGCTCCCGCCGCCATAGACCAGGCCCAGGCCGTCACGCGCCAACGCCCGGCCGACCCGCTCCGCCGCCTCGACGAAGCTCGGCCGCGCGCCGTGCGAGGAACCGCAGAAGACGCACACATGAAGATGGTCTCGCGATGGCTGCGACATCGTTCGGCCGGCTCCCGTCCGTTCAGCGAGTCACAGGAATCCTCCCCTCGCCCCACCGGGGAGGGGGTCAACCATCGACCCCCCTCGCCGGTGGGGCGAGGGGAGGATCTCGTCTACCACGCGATCCCAAGCAAGTCGGGGGGCGTTCCCTCGGCGCACGCGCCCCGCTATCATGGAGTCTGCCCCGTCCCGGCCGCAAGGCCAAGGCGAGGCCGGAACGAATACGGAACCCACGAGCGGAGCCCGAGCCGTTGGCCGCAGAGACCTTTCACACCGTCGCCCGGGTCGGCGAGATCCCCGAGGGGGAAGGCCGACCGTTCGAGGTCGACGGCCGGATGATCGCCGTCTTCCATTACGACGGCCGCTATTACGCGATGGACGACTCCTGCCCCCACCAGGGGGCCCCCCTGAGCGACGGCTTCGTCGCCGACGGCGCCGTGACCTGCTCGTGGCACGGCTGGCAGTTCGCCCTCGACGACGGCCGCTGGCTCGACGGCGGCCGTTGCCGCGCCACGACCCACCCCGTCCGCGTCGTCGGCGACGAGATCCAGGTCGGCGTCGATTAGATTCATGAATCGAAACGCATGACGGAGTCCTCGCCGATGCTCGCCGCCTTCATCGATCAGACCGGGCCCCCCGAGGCGATCAAGGTCGGCGACCTGCCGGCGCCGGCGCCCGGCGCCGGCGAGGTGCTCGTCCGCGTCGGCGCCTCGGCCCTGAACCCGATCGACCTGTACTTGCGGTCGGGCTTCATCTCGATGCCGATGTCGTTCCCTTATATCATCGCCTGCGACCTCGCCGGCAAGGTCGAGCGGCTCGGCCCCGGCGCCTCGCGGTTCAAGGTCGGCGACCGCGTCTGGGGCTCGAACCAGGGGCTCCTCGGCCGCCAGGGCGTGACGGCCCAGTATGCCGCCGTCGCCGAGGACTGGCTCTATCCGACCCCGACCGCCTTGAACGACGCCGAGGCGGCGAGCATGGCCCTGGTCGGCATCACGGCGCACTTGGGCCTCTTCCGCTGCGGCCAGTTGAAGCAGGGCGAGGCCGTTTATGTCTCCGGCGGTGCCGGCGGGGTCGGCTCGATGGTCGTCCAGATGGCCAAGGCCGCCGGCGCCCGCGTCGCGACCTCGGGCGGCCGGCCCGAGAGCCTCGATCTCTCCCGCAAGCTCGGCGCCGACCTGGCCCTGAATTACAAGCAGGACGACATCCCGGCGCGGCTCCGCGACTTCAGCCCCGAGGGGATCGACGTCTGGTACGAGACCCAGCGCGAGCCGAACCTCGAGGTCGCGATCCCCTTGCTCCGCCGCCGCGGCCGGATGATCGTCATGGCCGGCCGCGCCGCCAGGCCGACGTTGCCGGTCGGCTCGTTCTACCCCCGCGATTGCTCGCTCCACGGCTTCGCCGTATTCAACGCCTCGCCCGACGAGCAGCGCCGTTGCGCCGACGACATGAACCGTTGGGTCGAGCAGGGCGCCCTCCGCCCGATCATCGGCCGCTCCTTCCCGATCGCCGAGGCCGCGGCGGCCGAGAAGTTCCTCGAGGACAACGCCCTCGGCGGCGCCGGCACGCTCAACGGCAAAGTCGTCATCACCATCGCCTGAATCGCGGCACGATCCCCGGAGCGATCCGCCCACGCTCGCGAGGTTGGGTCCGGCCGGCCAGGGTCGTCCCCGCCAAGAACGGGCCCGCCGGCGGGGGATTCGCCGCGACGGCGCGGGTTCAGAAGGCGTCGGGGTCGACCAGGTCGCGCTGGGCGCGGGAGCCGATCCGCCAGATGACCTCGCGCTGGGTCGTCTGCTTGACCATCCGGACCGAGCCGTCGGCCAGCAGGACGTTGGCGCCGCCGGGGTGGTAGCTGCTCATGCCGAACATGCCGGGGCCGTCGAAGTCGGTGCCGCTCCGCGACTGGCAGAGGCAGTTGGGGTACGTCGGGTTGGGGGCCAGCAGGGTGTTGCCGAGTGACCAGCCGAACATCCCCTGGTACCACCCCTGGCCGATGAAGCTCATGTTGTTCGAGGTGTTCAGCGTGCCCGGGGCGGCGCCGGCGCAGACGGTGAGCCACTGGAGGAAGCCGGCGGCGCCGGCGGACATGTTCAGTTGTTGCTCGTTCCAGCTCGTCCCCTGGGGGAACTGGTTGACGTTGATGACGTCCTGGGGCACCGAGAGCTTGTCTTGTCGGAAGTCGCCCATCCGCCACTCGCTGAAGGCGACGGTGTTGGTGGAGCCGTCGGGGATGCTGGCGAAGCCGATCGGCGGGCCCTGGAGCATGAACAGGCCGTTGGGCGACCCGGGGCCGATGTTGCCGTAGAACTGGAGGCTCGAACCGGTCGAGGCGAAGTAGCTGTTCCCCGGCATGGTCTTGTTCAGCAGGGTGCCGATCGGCAGGGGGGACGACGGGCAGAGGAAGGTGCTGATCTTGGTCGTGACGCCCGTGACCTGCGCCTCGGCGCCGGAGCCCAGGGCGCCGAAGCTGATGAGGCTGAAGTTCAGCGCGTCGTGCAGGACCGCCTGCTCCATGAACGGCAGGAGCATCGTCTGCGGGCTCCACGAGCCGAAGATCGGCTGGAGCTGGCCGCTGATGTTCCGCGCCGCGTAGGCGCCGGGGAAGCAGTTGTAGGTGGTGTGGTAGTTGTTCAGCGCCAGGCCGATTTGCTTCAGGTTGTTCGAGCATTGGGTCTTGCGGGCGGCCTCGCGGGCCATCTGCACCGCCGGCAGCAGCAGGCCGATCAGGACGCCGATGATGGCGATGACCACCAGGAGCTCGATCAGCGTGAAGCCGCCCCGGCGGGGGCCTGTCCGCGTCTTCCGGGAGAAAGGGCTCATATCCGATCCTCGGGAGGGCTGGAAGGACGATCGCATGGCCTGCAACCGACGCGCCGGGGTCGCGGCCCGGCGGCGCTCCAATCCGATCGCGTCAATCGGCGCCACCGGGGTTGGTCGGGGCGCCGAGCGTCGAACCCTTGGGAGGGCCCTCCGCCGGGGACTTGGCCTCGGGGGTCGGCTTGGCCTGGGGGATGTCGACCGCCGGCGCCGGCTCGAGGGCCACGTCGCTACTGCCGCAGCCGGCCACGGGGCCGATCGTCGCCGCCGTCGCGGCGCCCGCCAGGACAAGGCGCAAAAGGGTCTTCAAGAGTCGAGCTCCCTCGATCCAGGACGACGGGTCGGGGCCTCGGGCGTGCCGCCGTCGGCCTCGGACCGGGAGAGAGAGGGGGGGTCGGGCCCCGTCGCCGATCGGCACTTCGAGGAGGACGGGAATCCGGGGGAGAGCCCCTCAATCTTCCCCCATCATAAGACGACCGTCCGCGTCCCACAAGGATGATCTCGCGGACGGTCGTCGCGCCCCGACAACATCCGCGCCGGGCCGCGTCGCGGGGCGGGCGCGGATTCCGAGGACAGGGTAGGAACCGTCGAGGTCATCGGCGCGCCGAGTCGGCGACGTCCAGGATACCTCGGGGTCGCGGGCCGACGCCCGGCCGGCGACCCCCGTCGCCCGCGAGGATGACCGCGTGTTGACCGCGCTCGACCGCCCCCGGATCGCGGCCCCGATCGGGCGCAAAGCCGGCCCGAAGTCGGTGATCGTCGCCTGCCCCGACGCGCGGCCGCCGGCCTACCAGGCCGTCGTCGGCCTGGCCGCGGCGGGGCGGCTCGATCGCTTCGTCACCGGCTTCTACCACCGCGCCGACGGGCCGCTCGCGCCCCTCGGCCGCTGGCCGAGTTTGGGCCGCATCCTGAACCGTCGTCACGACCCGGAAATCCCCGACGACCGGGTCCTGCCGACCTTCGGCTTCGACCTGGCTCTTGCCGCCGAGAACCGGATCGGCGCTCGGGCCCCGGCGCTGCGCCGCCGCCTCGCCCGCCTGCGGACCCGGCACTTCGACCGGCTCGTCGCCCGCGCGATCGACCGCCAGCGGCCGGCCGTCGCGCTCGTCTTCAGCGACGTGGCCTCCGAGGTCGCGTTGCCGAGGTGCCGGGCCCTGGGGGTCGCGACGGTCCTGAGCATGGTCCACGGCGACGTCCGCGAGGAGGCCCTCGTCCTCGACCGCGAGCGAGAAGCCGCTCCCGACTTCTTCCCGATCTACCTCGCCGACGGCCCAATCGACGAGGCCGAGCTGGCCTGGCTCCATGCGCGCCGCCTCCGCGACATCGAGCAGGCCGACGTCATCCTCGTCCCCTCCGACCACATCGCCGCCGTGCTCGCCCGCCACGGCACCCCGCGCGACCGGATTCGCGTCGTTCCGTACGCCGCCGACACGCGCCGGTTCGTGCCGGAATCGAAGAGAGTTCACGCCCGCGAGTGTACCTTCCTCTTCGCGGGCGGGGTCACCCAGCGCAAGGGGATCAAGTACCTCCTCGAGGCCTGGCGACTCGTGCGGCGGCCGGGCTGGCGGCTTCAACTGCTCGGCCCGTTGCCGGGCGACCCCACGCCGCTGGCCCCATATCGCGACGAGGTCGATTGGCTCGGCCGCGTCGGCCACGCCGAGGTCCCGGCGCGGATGGCCGCGGCCGACGTCTTCGTCTTCCCGAGCCTCTTCGAGGGCTCCGCCGTCGTGACGTACGAGGCGCTCGCCTGCGGCTTGCCGAGCGTCGTGACCGCCGAGGCCGGCTCGGTCGTCCGCGACGGCCGCGACGGCCTGATCGTCCCGGCGGGGGACGTGGAATCGCTCGCCAAGGCGATGGAGCGAATGGGCGACGATCCCGAATTCCGCGCGGCCTGCTCGGCCTCGGCGCGGGCCCGCGCCGAGGCGTTCGACTGGCCGAGGTATCACGCCGCGGTCGTCGCCGCGACCGAGGACGCGGCCCGCCCTTGATCGCGACGGCAACGGCCCGCAGGGGACGCGGCGCATGGCGACCGATCAACTCTTCGTGCTCGCGACGGCGACGATCATCCTCGCCCTGATCGCCGGCGCCTTGCTGCGCAAGCGACTCGACCCGTTCGCGCCGGTCTGGCTCTTCCTCGCCGGGTATTTCCAGCTCTACGTCGTCCAGGCGACCTCCTATCGCGAGTACGCGCTCCGCGTCCGCGGCCTCGACCTCGTGACGAGCGCGAACCTGCGGGCGTTGTGGGCGCTGGGGTGGTTCTTGTTAGTCTACTTCAGTGGGCTCGGTCCGGCGCTGGCGCGGCGGTTGCCGAGAGCGCCGGAGGGATGGTCGGCGGGGCTCGTCGGCGGCATGGCGCCGCCGTTGATCGCCTGGGGCCTGGTCTGCTCGGGCGTGATGATGGCCCAGCAAAGCGACGACATCTCGGCCGAGGAGAACTTGCTCAGGCAGTTCCCGGCGTTCCTGCTCGTGGCGGGGGTGATCCTGCTCGTCACCGGCCGGTCGGCCGACCGGCCGCGTCCCCTCTTCACCGCGATGGGCCTGGCGGTCACGACGGGTTATTCGCTGATCTGGATGTTCAACGGCAAGCGCTCGCACGCCCTCTTCGGCGTCCTGGCCGGCGTCTGCGCGTTCTACGTCCCGAAGGGCCGGCGGCCGAACCTCGCGGTGATGGCGATCACGGGCGTCGCGTGCGCGCTGGTGGTCGCGGTGGCGTTGAACTGGAGGAACAACAATCGCTATGAACGCTCCGTCTCGGGATTCTTGAAGTACGTCTCGGAGTTCAACGTCGAGTCGGTCCTCGTCAGCCTCAACGTGCGCGAGGCGGCGAGCGTGGACCCGCAGGCGCGGGAGCAGACGAGCAAGGAGACGGAGGAATACTGCGCCTACCTCCTCATGCTCGACACCGTGCCGGCGAAGTCCGAGTACGACTACGGCGAGTCCTACGTCCGCATCGTCTCGACCTTCATCCCGCGGGTGATCTGGAAGGACAAGCCGTTCTTCGGCCGCCGCCAGTGGGTCGGCGCCTGGATCGCGGGCTCGGAGTTCCATCGGGACGAGCGGTTCACCGGCCCGGCCGTCGGCATCCTCGGAGCCGCCCAGCTCAACGGCGGCGCCGTCGCCACGGTCGTCGTCCTCGGCGTCCTCGCGACCATGATCCGCACGGCCTACGAGTACTTCCGGGTCTATTCGCACACGACCTGGGCCCAGGCGTGGTGGTCGTTGACCTACTTCAACGCCTGGCTGATGACCGCCAACGACGACCCGTTCGTCTGGTTCTATTACATCTACGGGTTCGCCATCCTCCCCCCGATGGCCTTCCTCTGGCTGGCCAACCGCCTCGGCGCCCCGCGCGTCGGGACGGTCCCCCTTTCGTAGCCACGAGCACGGAGGCTCGCCGTGTCGACATTCGCGATCACGTTCACCAACTTCGGCCCCTACCACCTGGCGCGGCTCCGCGCCCTGGCGATCCGGCTCCGGCATCGGGGCGATCGCCTGATCGCCTACGAGGTCGCCGGCCGCGAGCGCCGCTACCCGTGGCTCGCGTGCAAGGGGGCCGAGCCGTTCGAGTGGAACACCATCTTCCCCGGCCGCGACCTCGAATCGCTGTCCCGCCTCGCCTGCTACCGCGCGCAGCTCGCGGCCCTGGCCCGCGACCGACCCGACGCGGTCGCCCTCGTCGGCTACGCGCGGCCCGAATCGATGGCGAGCCTCGCCTGGGCCCGGCGCGAGGGACGGCCCGCCGTCTTGATGTCGGAGACGCAGGCGATCGACCACTCCCGTGCCTGGTGGAAGGAGGCGATCAAGCGCCGACGCGTCCGACGCTGCGACGCCGCCCTCGTCGGCGGCCCCCGGCACGCCGCGTACCTCGCCGAGCTGGGCATGTCGACCGATCGGATCGTGCTCGGCTATAACGCGATCGACAATGACTACTACACCGAGCGTGCCGCCGCGGCCCGATCGTCCGCGGATGGTCGGCGCGGCCTCCCCGACCGGCCCTACTTCCTCGCGGCGAGCCGGTTCGTCGCCGAGAAGAACCTCCCCAGGCTCGTGCGGGCCTTCGCGACCTATCGCACGCGGTCCGACGAACGAAGCGCCTGGGACCTCGTCCTCGTCGGCGACGGCCCGGGCGCGGCGGCCGTCGAGGAGGCGGTCGAGGCCAGCGGCGTGGCCGGCGCGATCCACCGGCCGGGCTTCCTCCAGATCGAGGAATTGACGCGCTGGTATGCCTTCGCGGGGGCGTTCGTCCACCCGAGCCTGATGGAGCCGTGGGGCCTGGTCGTCAACGAGGCCGCGGCCTGCGGCCTGCCGTTGCTCGTCTCGGAGCGGGCCGGCTGCGTCGAGACGCTCGTACCCGACCCGACCGGCACGACCGGCGGCCGGTTCGACCCGCGCGACGAGCGCGAGCTGAGCGACGCCCTCTGGGCCATGGCCAACCTCCCCGAAACGGATCGGATCGCGATGGGGCGTCGCGCCGCGGAGGTCGTGGCCGACTGGGGCCCCGACCGCTTCGCCCGCGGCGCGCTCGACGCCTTCGACATCGCCGCCGAGTCCTCCAAGCGACGGCGAGTCCCGGTTGCGGAGGTGGTGCGATGACCGCGACGATATCGTCTCGACGATCGATCGCGCGGCCGATCCCCCGCGCCCGCTGGCTCCATCTCTGCAACGGCCTCGACCCGCGTCGCGACGGCGGCATGGTGCCGAGCATCCTCGGCATGGCCGGCGCCCTGGCCGCGCGGGGCGAGTCGGTCGCGATCGTCTCGCCGACCCCGTCGCGACTCGACGGCACGCCCGTCCCACCGCGCCTGCCCTTGCACGGCCCCGATGCGGACCTCGAAGGCGCCGTCCGCTCGGCCGAGGTCGTCCACCTGCACGGCCTCTGGCAAGGCCACAGCCGCCGCGGCGCCCGCGCGGCGTCGCGGGCTCGGGTCCCGTACCTGATCGCCGCGCACGGCATGGCCGACCCGTGGGCGTTGCGGCAGAAACGCCTGAAGAAATCCCTTTATACTTTCTTGATCGAAGGGAAGAACCTCCGCCGCGCCTCGTGCCTGCATGCCCTGACCCGGCCCGAGGTCGACCACTTCCGCGCACTCGCACCGAGGACCCCGGTCTGCCTCGTCCCCAACGGCGTGGATCTCGCCCCCCTGGAGGATCTTCCCCAGCGCTCGGCACTCGAAGCGGAGCATCCCGAGCTGGCCGGCAGATTCCTGCTCCTCTTCCTCGCGCGGCTGCACGTGAAGAAGGGGCTCGACCTGCTCGCGCCGGCCCTGGCCGACGTGGCGCGCGACCATCCGGACCTCCATCTGCTCCTGGTGGGGACGGATGACGGCGCGCTCGCGCCCTTTCGTGAACAGATCCGAGGCCTCGGGATCGACCGGCGCGTGACGTATCTCGGCCACGTCGCGGGCGAGGGGGCGCGGCGGGCGTGGGGCGCGGCCGACGCGTTCGTCCTGCCGAGCCGCAGCGAGGGGTTCAGCATGGCCGTGCTCGAGGCCCTTGCCTGCCGCCTGCCGACGCTCATCACCACCGCATGCCACTTCCCCGAGGTCGCCGCCGAAGGGGCCGGTCTCGTCGTCCACCCGACTGTCGCAGACATCACCGCCGGGCTCCGGGGCCTGCTGGAGTGCTCGGCTTCGGAACGCGCCTCGATGGGCGATCGCGGCCGCGCGCTCGTCGCCTCCCGGTACACCTGGGACCGCCAGGCCGAGCGGCTCGCCGCCGTCTACCGCTGGCTCGCCGGCGGCGGCCCAAGGCCCGAGGCCGTCGTGTCTTGAAGGCACGAGACGGGTGGTCTTTCCCCCTCTCCCAGCGGGAGAGGGGGAAGGAATGAGACATCAACGAATCCAGGTTGAAGGACAACTCCATGACGGAAACGTCCGGGCTTGCGACTCGGCCCGATCACGCGCACGTCGCCGTTGATACCCGCCAACGGCCAACGCCCAGGGCCCGGGTGAGCGTCCTCGTCCCGGTGAAGAACGAGGCCGAGAACCTGCGGCGTTGCTTGCCGGCACTGGCGTGGGCGGACGAGGTGTTCGTCGTCGACAGCCACAGCACCGACGACACCGCGCGCGTCGTCGCGGAGCACGGGGCGGAACTCGTGCCGTTCGACTTCAACGGCACGTTCCCCAAGAAGAAGAACTGGGCGCTCGAGAATCTCCCCTTCCGCAACGACTGGGTCCTCATCGTCGACGCCGACGAGGTCGTCCCGCCCGAGCTGGCCGAGGAGGTCGCGCGGCGGACGGCGGCGGACGAGGCGGACGGGTTCTATCTGAACATGAGATACTATTTCCTCGGTCGCCGGATCAGGCATTGCGGCTATGCGGAATGTTGGAACATGCGATTGTTCAAGCATGCGCTCGGTCGTTATGAACGGATGCCGGCGGCGCCGGGGTCGGCGGCGGGGGACAACGAGGCGCACGAGCACGTCGAGCTGCGCGGGCGGGCGGCGCGGCTGGCCCACGAGCTGGACCACTACGCGTATCCGACGATCAGCGCCTGGGTCGCCAAGCACGACCGCTACGCCGGCTGGGAGGCCGAGCAGTACGAGCGGTTCCTCCGCGAGCCCGTCCCGCTCGCGATCGGCGCGGGGAAGCGGTTCAAGCGAAGGCTCAAGAAGTTATACCTGCGCCTGCCGTGCCGACCGCTCATCCGCTTCGTGTATTCCTACGTCTTCCGCCTCGGCTTCCTCGACGGGATGCCGGGCCTGATCTTCTGCACGCTGCTGGCCTTCTACGACTTCCTGGCGTGGGCGAAGGTCTACGAGCGGCGGCTGGCGGCGTCGGCGCAGACGACGGCGAGCCGGCCGACGGCGGCGGCGTCGAGGACGCGGCGGTAGAGCGCGGCGAGGTCGGCGGCCTCGCGGTCGGGGTCGAAGAGGTGGGCGGCCCAGTCGCGGGCGAGCATCCCGAGGCGTCGGGCGCGGTCGGGGTCGTCGAGCAGGGCGAGGATGGCCTCGGCGAGCGCGTCGGCGTCGCCGGGCCGGACGCGGAGGCCGGGCTCGGCGTCGAGGGCCGGCGGGCGGAGGCCGGGCACGTCGGTGGCGATCGCCGGGATGCCTCGGGCCAGGGCCATCGCCAGCGGGCGGCCCGAGGTCGGCCCGGTCGCGGTCTGGCAGAAGAGGTCGAGCACCTTCCAGAACGGGCCGGCGGCGTCGGCCTCGCCGGTGAAGGTGACGCGGTCGGCCACGCCCAGTTGCCCGGCCAGCCGGCGCAGCTCGGCCTCCTCGCGACCCCGGCCGGCGACGACGAACTCGGCGTCGCGGCCCGTGTCGAGCGCAATCCGCGCCGCGCGGAGGAACGTGCCCAGGCCGGAGCCGTCCCGGAGCGGTCCCGACGCGCCGACGACCGGCACGCGCGCGCCGCCCGAGCCGGCCTCGGGCGTCGCCGGCTCGGCCGGCTCGATGCCCGGCGGGATGACGGTCAGCGAGTCGCGGGGCACGCCCAGGGTCCGCCCCAGGTCGTCGGCCAGGTCGGTCCCGGTCGCGACGATCCCCCGGCAGAGCCGGCGGCCCAAGCGGAGCCGACCCCCCGTCGGCAAGAACTCGTCGACCGTCACGAGGTACGGCACGCCCCAGCGCTCGGCCAGGGCCAGGCCGGCGGCGTCGAGGTCGGCGCGGAGGACGTGGAGCAGCTCCGGGGCCCGCGCGCCGTCGGCCGTCAGCCAGCGCGCCGAGAGCGTGCGGAGCCACGGCCGCGCCAGCCCCGGGCACGCGATCATCCCGTCGATCGCGACCGGCCCGACGCCGACGACCTCCGCCTCGACCCCCTGCGACGCGAGTCGCCGGACGAGCCCCCGGACCCGCGCCGCGTCGTCGGCCGTCGACCAGGGGCCGGCCAGGAGCATCACCTTCCACGCCGCGACGGTCATGGCACGCCCTCTCTCGCCCATCCGCCGACGGCCCGCATCCTACCAGGACCCGCCCCGACCGTGGACCCGAATCCCGCCTTAGCGGACGACTCGCCGCGTCTCTGGATCACTCTTTAAAAGTCGTCTCCCAAAAACGTCGGACCATCGGGCCCAGGAAGACGCTGAACTCCTTCGTCGTTCAACATGATGAATCGTGCGTTGACCTCGGGCCCTCGATCAAAATGATCGTAAGAAGTCGGCGACAGGACATATTGGCAATCATTTTGATCTCTTTTTGCAACCGGGCGTCCCGCGTGCTGGGAAGTGGCGGGTCGTTGTCCGTAGCATCGAATCCGACGTCGAGCCGCCGGGCTAGACGAGGGGACGAATCGTATGCGGTGGAACCAGCCCCGGGCCCGTTGGACCCTGGCCGTCGCGGCCCTCGTCGTGGCCCTCTCGGTCCTGGCCGCGGGCTGGGCAGGGTCGGGCCGTGAGGCTGGGCCGACGGCGAAGGCCCAGGCGGCCTATGACCGAGGCGACTGGACGGAGGTCGTACGGCTTGCGCGCGAAGCAATCGACGCCCACGACGACCAGGCCGCCGCTACGCGACTGCTCGCCCGTGCGTTGGCTCGCCTGGGCAGGCACGAGGCCGCGCAACGCTGTTTCGCGCGACTTGGAGAGCGCGATAAGCAGGCTGAGGACTATTACCTGCTGGGCTCCGGCCTGATTCGCCAGGGGGACATGCCGCGAGGGGCCCGTGTGCTCGAGGAGGCACGCAAGCTCGACCCCGACCGCGCGGAGGTCCTCGATGCCTTGGTCCGCATCTACGGCCGGACCGGCCGGCTCGCCGAGGCGATCGAGGCCGCCGGCCGCCTGGCCCGCCGACCCGGCTGGGAGGTCCGCGGGGACGTGATGCTCGGCCTCCTCGATGCCGACCACGCCGACCCGGCCGGCACCGCCGCGGCGCTCGACCGCGCCCTGAAGATCGATCCGAGGCTCAACGGCGCCATCGCGTCGCCGCTCGATGCCCGCAAGATCCTGGCTCGAGCCCTGCTCCGGCTGGGTCGGCCGGTCGACGCCCGATCGCAACTCGCATCGGGCCTCGCCGATGGCCCCGATCCCGAGTCGTCTTGGCTCTTGAGCCGGGCCTATCTCCAGGAGAAGGTCCCCGATCGCGCCGCCGCCGCGCTGGCCGATGCCGGCGACTTCGGCCAGGACGATCCGACTCGCTTCGAGCCGGCGCCCTACGTCGGCGTCGATGCGTGCGCGAAGTGTCATGCCGAGATCGTCCGCGCCGAGCAACGGAGCCGGCACGCCCGGACCCTCCTCCGTCCCCAGGACCTCACAGACCTCGCCTTGCCCGCCCAGGCCGTGGCCGACCCCGAGCTGAAGGGCGTCGTCCACGCCTTCCGTCGCCAGGACGGGACGATCGTGCAGGAGACCCGGGCCGGCGAGAAGACGGCGCGGGCCGTCGTCGAGTACGGCCTCGGCTCGGGCGACCGGGGCCTGACGTTCGTCGCCCGCGATGACTCGGGCACGCCGCGCGTCTCCCGTATTTCGCTCTACGCCGACCGTACGATCTGGGACCTGACTTCGAACGCCGCGCCGCGGCATTCGAGCGACCCCGACGGCATCCTCGGCCGGCCGTTGTCGGCCGACGGCCTGGAGCAGTGCCTCGATTGCCATCGGACCAGCCCCCGCGCCGCCCGCGACCCGAAGGCCCCCGAGGCCCGCGACCGCGGCATCGGCTGCGAGCGCTGCCACGGGCCCGGCGGCCACCACCTCGCGGCCGTGGCGCTGAACTTCGACGACCTCGCCATCGGCCGGCCCTCGCTCGCCGGCGCCGAGCGGGTCACCCGGCTCTGCGCCGCGTGCCACCGGGCCGACGACCCGTCCATCGACGCGGACGACCCCCGTGCCGTCCGGTTCCAGACGAAGACCCTGCCCCTTAGTCGCTGCTACTCCGAGAGCGATGGCGCCCTGAGCTGCACGACCTGTCACGACCCCCACCGTGACGCCGAGACGTCGCCCGCGTTCTACGAGGCCCGGTGCCTCTCGTGCCACTCGGCCTCGCCCAAAGAGAACGGCCCGCGTCGCGCCCCCTGCCCCGTCAATCCCGCGCGCGACTGCCTCTCCTGCCACATGCCCTCCGTCGGCGGCGCCGCGCCCCACACGAATTTCACCGACCATTTCATCCGCGTCCGCCGCAACGGCGAATCGTCGGGCCGTTGACTCATATCACGAGATCGTAGAAGCCCCGGGTGCCACGGGTTCGAGGTCGAACCCGTGACATATATTCATTAAAATCTTATCTTCTAAGATTATAGAATCGCCGG
This sequence comes from Isosphaeraceae bacterium, assembly GCA_035551935.1. Lineage (GTDB taxonomy): Bacteria > Planctomycetota > Planctomycetia > Isosphaerales > Isosphaeraceae > DASZMJ01. The sequence continues at coordinate 13,584 of DASZMJ010000348.1, read as the reverse complement.
GCCGTCGCGCCGAAGATCGCCGCGCGCTCGGCCGGGGCGATCGGCCCGAGGGCGTCGTCGAGGGCGTGGTAGACCTGATCATAGGTCCCGGCCAGCTCGCAGACGGGCCAGTCGGAGCCGAACATGAGGCGATCGGGCCCGAAGCGGTCGAGGGCCTCGTGGACGTAGGGGCGGAGGTCGGCGGGCGTCCAGGCGCGCCAGTCGGCCTCGGTGACCATGCCGGAGAGTTTGCAAGCGACGTTCGGGAACGCCGATGCGGCGCGGAAATCGGGGAGCCAGTCGTCGAGCCGATGCTGCTTGATGTGGGGCTTGGCGAGGTGGTCGATCACCATCGGCAGGTCGGGAAACCGCCGGGCGAGGGTCGGGACGTGGCGGAGGTGCTTGACGTGGAGGAGCAGGTCGAACGGCACGCGGTGGCGCTCGAGCACGCCGAGGCCGCGGAGGACGTCGTCGCGGACGAGGAAGTCGTCGTCGGGCTCGTCCTGGGTCACGTGGCGGACGCCGACGAACCTGGGGTGGTCCTTGAATTCGAGGAGCTGGCGCTCGCAGTCCGGGCTCGCCAGGTCGACCCAGCCGACGACCCCCGCGAGGAAGTCGTGCCGCTCGGCGAGCCCCAGGACCCAGCGGTTCTCGTCGAGGTCGTGCTGCGTCTGGACGAAGATCGACCGCTCGACGCCGACGGCCTGGAGGTGCGGCGCGAGGTCGTCGGGCAGGTAATCGCGCCGGATCGGCGCGAGGTCGGGCGCGTCGAGCCAGCGGTAATCGAACGGCAGGCTCAACTGCCAGAAATGCTGGTGCGAGTCGATCATCATGGGCTCTGGCTCAATCCATCCGCACGCCGATCGTCAGGAGGACGTTGGCGAACCGCTGCTGGTCGCCGGTCTGGATCGTCAGGATGTGGTCGGGCGTGGCGACCGCGTCGTAGAAGGCCCACTTCTCGATCGGTTCCAGCTCCAGCGGCAGGCCCGCGTCGCGGATGACGGCGCGGTACTCGTCCCAGACGGGCGGGTCGCACGTCAGCGCATACGGCCCCTCTTGCTCGTACATCATCGTATGGATCGCCTCGACCGACACGGCCGACAGCACCGCGCGCAGGACCTGCGCGCACGACACGACGCCCGGCATCAGGTTCAGGGAGACGACCTCCGCCCCCGGCCCCTTCTTCGACGACGCCGGGTAATTGCCGTCGGCGATCAGGACCCGCGCGTGGTGCCCCGCCTGGCCGAGTGCGCGACTGATCTCGGGATGGATGAGCAGGGACTTCAGCATTCCTCAGTGGCTCCGTTCCGTGCCGAAGACCTTGCGGAAGGTCTCGATCGTCTTCGCGGCCGCCGCGTCGGGGCTCGGCAGCGGCAACGCCTCGGCCGAGGCATAGCCCCGATAATCCATCGCCCCGAGCGCCTCGGCGACCGGCCCGAAGTCCAGGTGCCCCATCCCCGCCGCCCACCGATTCGAGTCGACGAAGTGGACATGCCCCAACTTGTCGCCCCCGAGCCGCAGCGCGGCGGCGATGTCGGCTTCCTCGATGTTCATGTGGAAGAGGTCGCAGAGCAGCTTGACATTGCCCGTCGACAGACGACCCAGCAGCTCCAGCCCCGCCTCGACGGTGTTGACGAGGTCCGTCTCGTAACGATTCAGCGGCTCGTAGAGCAAGGGGACGCCGAACCTCGCTGCGGCCTCGCCCAGTTCGTCCAGAGCCTCGGCCAGGTAGGCCCTCCCCGTCGCCCGATCGACCGTCCCCCCCGTCCTCCCCTGCATCGACCCGATGATCGCCGGCGCCCCGAGCGCGCCGGCGGCCTCGACGATCGACCGCACGAACCCCCGCGCCTTCGCCCTCGTCCCGGCGTCCTCGGCCGACAGCGTCAGCCTGTGCTTCACCCACCCCGCCCCCGTGCCGACGGCCGCCAGCGCGAGGCCGTGATCGTCCAGTAGGGCACGAAGCCCCTTCTCTTCAACAACTTCCGGCCCCGGCGGGAAGACCTCGACCGCGTCGAAGCCGTACTCCGCCGCCTTGCGGGCGGCGCCCGGCAGGTCGTCCCAGAAGACGAACGGCCCCCCGCGGGCTTCGGGGACCAGGCTGACGGTGATGCTCGATCGGATCGAAGTCATTCGTCTTGGGCCCAGTCGAGGGGTATGGGGTTCAAGTGGGGCAGTTCGACGCGGCGAGCGTGACCGCCGTCGGCGTCCATGAGCTCGATGTGCCGCGTGAGGCCCGCGTACTTGCCGTCGTCGTCGCGGCGGGGCTCGAGCACGTCGACGGCCAGCCGCTTGCCGTCGGGCGACCAGCAGGCAAAGAAGGCGGAGCGTTCCGAATCGCCCCGGATCATCCGACGAGGCTCGCCCCCATCCGCGTCGGCGACCCAAAGGCTGTAGGCGTAATCGCCGGGCTCCTTCGCCTCGCCCTCCTGCCTCGCGAAGCTGACCCTGCGGGAGTCCGGCGCGAAGCGATGGGTGGCGTAATCGGTCGCCTCCGTCAACGGGCGAGGCCCGGTCCCGTCCGCCTTCCTCAGGAAGGGCGAGAAGGATTGCCTCGTGCGCTTCGCCGGCTGGGCGTTTCGCCTCAGGCTGAGGAGCCGTCGGCCGTCGCGCGACCAGTCCATGACCTGCTCGTCGATCGGGATCGGCAGCCGGACCTTGTCCGAGCCGTCGGGCTTCATCCGCCAGTTTTGGAAGCGGACCTCCTCATCGCCCTCCTCGCTTTCCAGGCCACTGACGATCAGGGCCTTCCCGTCGGGCGACCAGCAGGGCATGCCGTTGAAGTCGACGACCCGGCGCGGCTCCTCGGCCCCGCGGGCGTCGCCCACCCAGACGCCGTCCGGGTCCTGGCTCCGCGGCTGGAACCTCATGAACGCGATCGTCTTGCCGTCCGGCGAGACCCGCGCCCAGCGTCCCCGGTCGGCCACGCGGTCCCATTGCCCGGTCGCGAGATCCACCGCGTAGATGCTGAACAGCTCGTCGCCGCTCTCCTTGAGCCGGCCCATGAAGTAGAGCCGGCCCTTCGAGACATCATCGACTGCTGCCCGTACCCGGCGGCCGCCGAGGACGACGGCGCCGGCGGCGAGGCCCATGAAGCCTCGCCGGCTGACCCTCTCTGCCATCTGCCATCGGTCATCGTGCATGATTTCGACTCCTTTCTTCAGAGCCTCATCGCCGTGAAGCCGCCGTCGACGTAGTACGAGGCGCCGGTGATGAAGCTGCCGGCCTTGCGTGACAGGAGAAGCAACGTGGCGCCGACGAGCTCGTGGGGCTCGCCGAAGCGGGCCATGGGGGTCTGGGCCATGATCTTGGCGACGCGGGCGGCGTCGAGGATCTTGCGGTTCTGCTCGGCGGGGAAGAAGCCGGGGCAGAGGGCGTTGACGCGGACGCCGAGCGGGGCGAGCTCGCGGGCGACGTTCTGCGTCAGGTTGACCACCGCCGCCTTCGAGGCCGAGTAGGCGAAGACGCGCGACAGCGGCAGATGGGCCGAGACGCTGGCGATGTTCAGGATCGAGCCGCCGCCGGCCGAGGCCATGTGGCGGCCGAAGAGCTGGCAGCCCCAGTGGACGGCCTTGAGGTTGCTGTCGAACACGCGGTCCCAGTCCTCGTCCTTGACCTCGAAATACGGGCTGGCGCTGTTGACCCCGGCCCCGTTGATGAGCATATGCACGAAGCCGTGGGCCTCGACCGTGTGATCGAGTAGGTCCGCGATCGACTCGCGGCGCATCACGTCCACCGCGGCGAACGAGGCCTTGCCGCCGAGCTCGGCGATCGCCCGGACCCTCGCCTCACCGCGGCCGGGGTCGCGGCCGGCGACGACGACCGTCGCGCCCGCCCGCGCCAGCCCCTCGGCCAACGCGCCGCCGAGGACGCCCGTGCCGCCGATGACGACGGCCACCTGGCCGGTCATGCCGAAGAGATCGTCGAGGTAGCCCGCCGCCATCGCACCCTCCGAACGCGGTTCGATATCGAGTCAGAGACCGGCCCGGAGCGCATCGAGGTGCCGGGCGAAGTGGTCGGCGAGCACCTCGGTGTAGGTGTCGAGGTGGGATTCCAACACCTGCCGGACGGCCGTGCCGAACTCGGGGTGGGTCAGGACGGATCCGAAGGTGCAATGCACGACCTGTCGCCCCGGCGCGGTGAATCCTCGGCCGCGGGGGACGTCGGCCCAGCGTTCGAGGTAGTGCCACTCCAGGTCCGCATCGGAAACGGTCGCGTCGGCGGGTGGGGCCGAGGTGAGGGTGGCCGAGACGTGGTACGTCGCCTTGTCGCGGTCGTAGTGCTCGCGGGCGAAGCTGATAATCCGTCGAAAGAGTCCCGGCTCGTGTCGCGCGACGACGCGGAGGGCCTCGAGGTAGCTCGTGCCGGCGGTCTTGACGTGGAAGCGACCCTTCGTGGCGCGGGCGAAGGCGGGGTACATCGAGAGCTTGTCGGAGCCGGAGTGGAGGCTGAGCTTGTACGGGCCGAGTCGCTCGGCGATCGCCGCGTGGTCGGCGAGCGAGCGTTCGAGCGCGCCGAGGTCCCCCTTGTAATCGACCCCCTTCTCGAAGTCGCCGATGTAACGGGGTGCGAGGCTCACCAGCTTCATGCCGCGGCGAGGGCACTGGTCGGCGATGATGAAATGTTCCGCGAGGGTCGTCGGCTGCTCGGTTTCGTCGACGCTCAACTCGATCTCGTAGTCGCGGCCGGCACGCTCGTGGACGCGGGCGATGTGCTGGGCCAGGGCGATCGCGTGGTTCAACGCCCGGCCGTACTTGACGGCAGCCCGAAGGCACGCCGGCTCATCGAAGTGAATGGTGGTCCCGGTCGAGAGCCTGACGGTCGTGCCGCGGTACTGGTCGACCCAGGGGACCTCCCCGGCCACTTCCGAATACTTCGCTCGGAGGGTCGGCTCGTCGTAGTCGTCGGCGTGGGCGTCGACGAAAGCAGAAGGATCGATCGTGAAGAAGGTGAAGCCGACGGCGGCGGTGGCGTCGACGTCCTCGGTGGTCTTCAGGTGGTCGGCGTCGGCGCCGACCTTGCCGGTCCAGCCGGCGGCCTGGACGGCCCGCATCGCGTCGTCCATGACCTGCCGGGGCGTGCGCGAGGTGCGCGCCATCTCGCGGATGGACTGCTGCGGGAAGATCGGCAAGATGCCCGAGCCGGCGCGGCGCATGGCCTCGATGTGGCCGGGGGTGGCCAGGCCGATGCGGTCGCCGAAGCCGAAGCTGGGGGCGAGGCCGAGGGTTTCGCAGCGCGACGACGGCATGCGTTTCTCCATCAGTCGACCTCGACGACGGCCTTGATGACGCCGGTCTCGGGCCTCGTGTACGAGGGGAAGACGCCGGGCAGGTCGTCGAACGCCGCGCGGTGGGTGATCCAGGGGGCCGTGTCGATCGTGCCAGCCTCGATCAGGGCGATGATCTGAGTGAAGTCGTCGGGCAAGGCATTGCGGGAGCAGAGCAGGGTGCCCTCGACCTTGTGGAAGACGGGGTGCCGGAAGCGGACTTCATCCGTCGTGATGCCGACGTAGACGAGCCGGCCGCCGGGGGCGACGAGGCCGAAGGCGTCCGACATCGAGCCGCTGTTGCCCGTCGCGTCGATGACCACGTCGGGCAGGTGGCCGTCGGTCAGGTCGCGGAGGTCGCGGTCGAGGCGGTCGGAAGGTCTGACGGTGTGCTCGACGCCCATCACTCGGCGGCAGAAGTCGAGCCGCTGCTCGTTGAGGTCGAGCACGATCGTCTTCATGCGCGTCAACTTGACGAACTCCAGCACCGCCAGGCCGATCGGCCCGGCGCCGACGATCATGACCGAGTCCTCCGGCCCGATCCCCGCGCGGTGGACGGCGTGCCGGCCGATGGCCAGGGTCTCGACGAGGGCCAGTTGCTCGAAGGCCAGCGACCTCGACCGGTGGAGCTTCCGCGCCGGGAGCAGAAAACGGGGACGCAAGCCGCCGTCGCGGTGGACGCCGAGGACTTCGAGCTTCTCGCAACAATTCGGATGGCCCCGGCGGCTGGCGTAGCTGTTCGGGTCGTTGATGTAGGGCTCGACCGAGCAGCGGTCGCCGACCTTGATATCCGTGACTCCGTCGCCTACCTCCAGGACCTCGACGCCGAGCTCGTGGCCGGGGATGCGGGGGTAGCTGAAGAAGGGCATCTTGCCGAGATAGCCGCTGATGTCCGTGCCGCAGACGCCGACGCGATGCACCCGCACCAGCGCCTCGCCCGGCCCGGGCCCGGCCGGGGCGTCGATCTCGACGCGGCGGAAGTCCTTCGGTGCCTCCAGCAGGAGCGCCTTCATGCCCGATGCCCTCCGGGGTCGTTGTTCTCCGGGAGCCCCTCGACATAAAACCAGTTGTGGATGGGCTTGAGGATGTCGAGCACCTCCGCGAGCAACGTCTCGTCGATCGGCTGCTCCGACCACTCGACCCACTTCCGCACGTTCTCCGGGCTGGCCGAGCCGACGACGCAGGTGGCCATGTCCTCGTTCGCGATCGAGAATTGCAGCGCCAGTTGCGCGATGTCGACGCCCTTCCCGGCGCAATGCTCGGCCGCCCGGCGACAGATCGCTCGGACCTCGGGGGTCGCCTTGTGCCAGGGGGGCAAGGGGGCGTTCGTCAGCAGCCGCGCCGAGAACGGCGCCGCGTTCATGATGCCGACCCCCTTCGCCTTCAGGTACGGCACCAGGTCGGCCAGCATCGTGTTCTGGAGCGTATAGTGGTTGTACGACAGCACCACGTCGAGGTCCGTCCGGTCGAGCACGAACTTGAAGGCGTTCATCGGATAGCCGCTGACGCCGATGAACCGCACCTTGCCCGCGTCGCGGAGCTTGCGGATGGCCGGCAAGGTCTCGTCGACGATCTGTCGCATCTCGACGAACTCGATATCATGACATAAAATGACATCCAGATATTCGACGCCCATCCGATGCAGGCTGACGTCGACGCTCTCGACGACCCGGCGGGCGGAGAAGTCGAAGTGGGCGCGGTCGTAGCGGCCGAGCTTGGTGCCGAGGTGGTAGCGGTCGCGGGGGACGTCGCGGAGGGCGACGCCGAGGAGGCACTCGCTGAACCCGCGGCCGTAGTAGGGCGAGGTGTCGATGAAGTTCATCCCCAGGTCGAGCGCCACCCGGACCGAGCGGATGGCCTCGCCCAGGTCCACCGGTCGGAACTCCTGGCCCAGCGACGACGCCCCGTAGCTCAGCCACGACAGCTCCAGGCCCGTCGTCCCCAACGCTCGGAATCTCATGATGCCTGCCCCGCCCGTGCCGACCCCTTCCCGCCCTCGCGACGCCCGATCCTAGCCGAGCGGTCCCCACCCTTCCACCCCCAGTCGTATCCGACGACGGGGGCCATCCCGAGCCGACGAGTGACGGTCGCGCCGCGGCGACCAGCGCACAAAGAGGCCGCATAAGGGGGCAGGGCAATCTGTCACTGACGCTGCGCGTCACCCGAGGGGGCGTCCCAGGGCCCTGGACACCATCCCCCCGGAATCCCGCCGGAGCGAACGTTCATCCATTCTCTGCGCCCTCCGTACCCTCCGCGGTGAATCTCCCCATTCACCCCACCGCGCAGACGGCCCGGACGCCGCGGACCTGGCGGGCGAGGGGCTCCCACCAGTCGCCGCCGTTGCGGGTGGACCACATCTCGCCGGAGGTCAGGGCGACGACGGCGTAGTCGGGGTTGGTGGGGTTGAAGCGGATGTCGGCGATGGCGTCGTCCTCGAGATCTTCGGGGAATCCCTTGTTGAAGACGTGGGTCCACGTCTTGCCGCCGTCGCGCGACTCGAACAGGTATGAGGTGGCCGGCTCCGGCCCCTTGGCCGGGCTGGAGCCGCCGGCGAGGAGGTGCTTCGGGTCGTCGGGCTGGGCCTCCAGGGTCGAGAGCCGCGGGGCCTTCTCGGGGGCGCCGAGGCGTTGGAATGTCGTGCCGCCGTCGGTGCTCGCCCAGGCGCCGTCGGCGGTGCCGAGCAGGATGGAGGTCTTGGTGGCGTGGACGGAGAGGACCTCGTCGGGGAGGCCCTCGCGGCGCGACCACGAGCCACCGAGGTCGTCGCTCCGCCAGAGACCCTCGCCGGCGACGGCGGCGAACAGGGCCGTCGAGCCGTCGAGCCGTCGGACGGCCGGCGCGGCCCCCTGGGTCCGGGCCGAGGGGTTGGCCGTCGGCGTCCAGCCGTCGCCGCCGAGGGCGCGGCGATAGAGGCCGGACGACTCGGTCGCCAGCAGGAGCATCGCCGGCGTGCCGACCATCGCCAGGGCCGTCGCCGCGCCGGCCCAGGCCGGCGGCGGCACCTCGCGCCAGTCGAGGCCGTTGTTCGCGCTCTCCCAGGCCCGCCCCTCGGCGTCGGCCGCCGCGAGCGTCCCGCCCCCCTGCGACGCCAACGCCGCCACCGGCCGCCCCTGGAGGCCGTGGAAGACCGGCCAGGGGGTCCCCTCGAACCAGCGATAGATGCCGTCGTCCGTCCCGATAAGGATCATGGTCGCGTAACACCTTTCAAAATGATGGGGACGCCGTACATGTTTCGATCATTTTGGCGAGCGCGGCAGCGGCATCGGCCGGGGTCGGGGTTGATGTCGCTCCCCATGAATAATGGGCCGGCGGGGCCCGGTCAAGCCGGCGGGCGACGCGACTTCGTCCGCCGCGGGGACGTGTTGCGCGCGGCCGATGGAAACGACATTCGCACCCGTCGTCGATCCTCCATCCCGACTGGTCCCGGCGCCCGCGAACTCGCTTCGAGGGGCCGCGCTGGGGCCGGCGCTGGTGGCCGTGGCTTCGTTCGCGACGGCGGCGGGCAACGGGTTCGTCAACTGGGACGACACGTTCAACTTCGTCGAGAACCCGGCGATCCGCGGCCTCGGGCCGCGGCACATCGCCTGGGCCTGGACCACGGTGCATCTCGGCTCGTATCAGCCGCTCGGCTGGATGGCCGTCCAGGCCGAGTACGCCGCCTGGGGACTCGACCCGCGCGGGTATCACCTCACCAGCATCGCCCTCCATGCGATCAATTCGACCCTCTTGTTCTTCTTGCTCCTCCGCCTGCTCGAGCTCGGCCGGCCCGACCTCCGAAGCGACCCTCGGCTGCTCCGAGGGGTCGCGGCGCCGGCGGCGGCCCTCTTCGCGGCGCATCCGCTGCGGGCGGAGGTCGTCGCGTGGGCGTCGTGCCAGTTCTACCTCCTCTGCGGGTTCTTCTCCCTGCTCTGCGTCCTGGCCTATCTCCGCGGCGCCCGGCCCGAGGGGCGGCATCGCACGGGTTGGATGGCCGCGTCGTGGCTCCTGATGCTGGCCGCGCTCCTGTCGAAGCCGGCGGCGGCGGGCCTGCCGGCGGTCCTCGTCGTCCTCGACGTCTACCCGCTGCGGCGGCTCGGGCCGGGACGCTGGAAGACGGCCGAGGCGCGCCGGGCTTGGGTCGAGAAGGGGCTCTTCCTCCTCCCGGGCCTCGCCGTCGCGGCGCTGGCGGTCGTCGCCAAGGCGAAGGACCAGGGCCTGGCGACGCTCGACGAGACGACCCTCCCCGAGCGGGTCGGCCGGGCCTGCTTCGCGGCGGCCTTCTACCCGCTCAAGACCCTCCTCCCCGACCGGCTCACCCCGCTCTACCCCCCGCCGCGCGAAGCCCTGCCGTATGTCGCGGGGGCGGCGGTCGTCCTGGTCGTCGGCGCCCTCGCGATCCGGTCCCGACGTCGTCTGCCGGCCCTGGCGGCGGCCTGGTTCGCGTATCTCGTCCTGATGGCGCCGACGTCGGGCCTGATCCGGTTCGGCCAGCAGGTCGCCGCCGATCGGTACAGCTACCTGGCGACGATCCCCTGGTACGCCGCGTTCGCCGGGCTCCTGGTCCGGGCCCGTCGGCCGGGGCGGCGGCCCCTGGTCGTCGGCATGGGCCCGCCGGTCCTGGTCGTCGTCGCGGCCCTGGCGTCGATGAGCTGGCGGCAGTGCCTGGTCTGGCACGACTCGGTCGCGCTCTGGTCCCACGCGATCAACCGGGGCGCCGCCACCGACCTGGCGCACAACAACCTCGGCGCGGCCCTCGCGTCGGAGGGCCGGGAGGACGAGGCGATGGCCGAGTACGAGGCCGCCGTCCGCCTCAATCCCGATCACGCGATGGCCCGGTTCAGCCTCGGCACGCACCTCTTCCGACTCGGCCGGCTCGACGAGGCGATCGACCAGTACCGCGCCGTGCTCCGGCTCCTGCCCGACTCCTACGACGCCCACTTCAACCTCGGCATGACCCTCGCCCGCGCCGGCCGCTTCCAGGCCGCCTTGCCCCACTTCGACGCCGCCCGACGCCTCCGACCCGCCGCCGCGGCGCCCCGCTACTACCTCGGCGCCGCCCTCGACGCCCTCGGCCGCCGCGACGACGCGATCGCCCACTACCGCGACGCCCTCCGACTCCAGCCCGACCACCCCGGCGCGCTGCGGGCGCTGGGGCGAGGGACCTGAAGCGAAGAGGGGTTCACCACAAAGACACAAAAAACACAAAGGTAAGCTAAATAGAATAATAAACTTTTATTTATATTTGTGTTTTTGTGGTGAACCCCTCCTCCCGCCCTCACAGCCACTCCCCCAGCTTCTTGAACGCGCCGACGCCGTGGAAGACGTGGCCGTCGGGGAAGGTCTCGTGGTCGAGGCGGTCGGCGGCGCCGAGGGCCTTGTAGCCGACGGCGGCGTCGCGGAGGGCCTCGGCGACGCCGGGGGCGGGGAAGATCGGGTCGTCGGCGCCGTTCTCGACGAACAGGGCGCGGGGGGCGACCAGGGCGGCGATGTCGGCCATCTCGAACCAGCGGAGCAAGCCCGGCACGTAGTTGTCGATGCAGTGCGAGAGGCCGAAGATCGAGTCGCGGAACGTGCAGAACGAGCAGGAGAGCACGGCGACCTTGACCCGGTCGTCCACCGCGGTCGTGTAGAGCGTGATCGTGCCGCCGCCGGAGATCCCCATCATCGCCAGTCGCTTCGCGTCGACCTCGGGCCGCTCGGCCAGCAGGTCGAGCGCCCGGATCGCGTCCCAGGTCCGCCAGCCGACCATCGACTCGCCCAGCAGCAGCGCCGCCCCGGCCGACGGTTGGCAACTGCTCTGCTCCGGCCCCGCCTTCCGCGCCGCCGGGTCGCGACGGTGGCCGAACCCCAGGGGTTCGAGCGCCAGGGTCACATACCCGTGGGCGACGCACTGGAGGGCGTAGTCGTGCTGGTAGCCCTCGTGGTGCTCGCGAGCCTTCCCGTCGGCATCGAGGCCGACCAGGTCGTCCGCCCCGCGGCCGTGGCCGGGGATGCAGAGGACCGCCGGTCGGCGCTCGCCGTCCCGGCGATCGTCGGGGATGAGCAGGTGGGCGAACGCCGCCATGCCCGGCCGGGTCGCGAACGTGACCGTCCGCCGGGTGAATCCCGGGCCCTTCACCTCGTCGCCGAAGGTCGGCTCCAGGGGGATTCGCCCGGCCGGGAAGGGGCCGATCAGCATGTTGAGCTTCGCCCGCGCCTGCTCCTGCCACGCCCTGGCCTGCTCGGCGGTCTCGGCCCGGAAGGCGAGTTGCCGGGGCGTTTCGCCGTAACGTCGCAGCGCGTAGGCGAGCGAATCGAGACGGTCGTCGGGTTCGGCGGCGGCGGCGTGGCGCATGGCGGGCGATCCCGGGGTCTGAGGATGGGTCGTCGGGGCGGGGTTTACGGGCACGATATCGCCCCGAAGGCCGGGAAACAAGCGGCCCTCCGGCGCCTTTTTCGGGGCCGCCGCGGGCGCAAGTCCCGGCCCGTTCGGGACCAGCGCGGGGGCCCCCGAAAAACTCGAACTTAAGGATTGACGAGGGGGGGTGGGGACACTATGTTGGGCCTCGCACGAGGGGGCCAACGACCCCCGCCGAGACCCGAGAGACTCCTCAGTCACGGGCCGACGTGCCATCCCGCTCGTTCGCCCAAGGACGACACCGTTCCCCCCCGACCCAGTCCCGCACCGGCCTTCCTCGGCCGGTCGCTCCGGGTCGTTGCCGGTAGCAGCCTTCGCGTCTCGAACTTGATCGAAAAAAAGGAAGCGGTTCGTTCCCGGCCCGCACGGATGTCGCGGCCGGTCTCGACCCGTGCTGCTGTGTGCCGGAGACGGCGGTGCGCCGTCTCCGTCCCACCCCCCGGACGGCCGCTCGGGCCGCGCGCCCTTTGCGACTCGGCACGGATTGCCGTGGTGCGCGCGGACCGCGGACGCCCATCGCCTCGCCCGTTGGCCGACCCAAACCGAGGCCCCTTTTCGACGGCCCCCGCCGCCCTCCCGCGGCGGGGGCCGTCGTCCCATTTCCGCGAACTCAGCAAGCTGCCCCGTTTTCCCGAGCGAGCCGGGTCGCCGCCCCTTTACGATGTCCTGGGGCGATGGTGTCCCTTGTCCGTGATCCTCGCGCGGGAGTCCCTGGCGATGTCGAGCCTCGATGCCGACCGCAACCTGCTGTTCGGAGTGCTGGCGTTGCAGCAGGACTTGATCGACGCCGGCCAGTTCGCCGACGCCTGCGGCGCTTGGGCCGTCCAGAAGGAAAAGCCGCTGGCCGACCTGCTCGTCGCGCGCGGCTGGATCTCGGCCGAGGACCGCCGCGCCGTCGAGCGGTTCCTCGACCGCAAGCTCAAGCGCCACGGCGGCGACGTCCACGCCACCCTCGGCGCCTTGGCCGACGTCGAGGCCCGCGACGCGATCCGCCGGGTCGATGACCCCGACGTCCGCAAGTCGCTCAGCTCCCTGCCGCCCGCGGCCGGCTATGTGATGCTCGAGACGGTGGCGAAGGCGCCCTCGGAGGGCACACTCCGCTACTCGCTCTCGCGGCTGCACGCCGAAGGGGGGCTGGGCGAGGTCTGGGTCGCGCGCGACAACGACCTGAACCGCGAGGTCGCGCTGAAGATCATCAAGCCCGAGCAGTCGGCCCACCCCGAGATGTGGCGCCGGTTCTTGAAGGAGGCGCGGATCACCGGCCAGCTCGAGCACCCCAACATCGTCCCCGTCTACGAGCTGACCCGCCGCCCCGGCGACGACCAGCCGTTCTACACCATGCGGTTCGTCCGCGGTCGGACCCTCCACGACGCCATCCGCGACTACCACAAGGACCCCGCCGACCGCCTCGCCTTCCAGAGTTTGCTCGGCGCCTTCATCGCCGTCTGCCGCGCCGTCGGCTACGCCCATTCCCGCGGGGTGATCCACCGCGACCTGAAGCCGGCCAACGTCGTGCTCGGCGGCTTCGGCGAGGTCATCGTCCTGGACTGGGGCCTCGCCAAGCTCGTCGATCGTCCCGACGACGCCGACGAATCCGCCCTCCCGTTGACCCTCGGCGACGACGCCGAGACCTCGGCCACCCGCGGCCAGGTCGGCACGCCCTCCTACATGGCCCCCGAGCAGGTCGAGGCCCGCCACGACCTGATCGACACCCGCACCGACGTCTACGCCCTCGGCGCCATCCTCTTCGAGGTCCTCACCAACCGCCCCCCCGCCGTCGGCAAGTCTCTTGATGAGGTCTATCGCTCGATCCTCACCGGCCCTCTCCCCCGCGCCCGCGACCTCAACCCCTCGGCCCCGCGCCCGCTGGAGGCCATCGCGACCAAGGCCCTTGCCCGCGACCGTTCGAAGCGCTACGCCAATCCCCTCGACCTCGCCGACGACGTCCGCCGCTGGATCGCCGACG
>DASZMJ010000347.1:0-2806 GCA_035551935.1 Isosphaeraceae bacterium | reverse complement strand
TGGGCCCGCCGCGCCGGGTCCGGCACGCTCGCCTGGGTCGACCACGACTTGACGCGCGACGCGAAGCTTGCCGCGCTCGTCCCCAACCGCTCGGCAACGTTCAGAGGCCCGACCGTGACTGTGTCCGAGCCGCGCGACCTGGCCGAGGTCGTCGCGCGGTTCCTGCCGGAAGGGGTGCCTCCCTCGGCGAAGCCGGCGCCGGCCGTCGTCGCGCGGAGGGTCGGCAAGGGCCGCGTCGTCTACTTTGCCTCGGGGGTCGACGCGGCGCTGTGGAGCTACGCCTATCCCTATCAAAGACGCGTCTTTGATCGGGCCGTGAGCTGGGCCGCCTCCGCGCCGTTCCCGATCCGGGTCGATGCGCCGATGGCAGTGCAATCCACGTTCTTCGAACAGGACAATGCCGAAGGTCGCCGCGCGGTGATCCATCTATTCAACGAGGTCGACACCGCCGCGCACCACGGCAAGCCCGGCGAGGACGTGCCGCTCCGCGAGGAGACGATCCCGATCCACGGCATCCGCGTCCGGTTCGCCGGGCCGGCGCCGGCGCGATTCCACGTCGAGCCGGGCGCGATCGAGATCCGGGGGCGTCGCGACGGAGATTCGGTCGTCGTCGAACTGCCGCCGCTGGAGCGGCATGCGATGGTCGTCGCCGAGTGGCCTGCGCGATGAGCCATCGCTTGCATTTCGGGGCCCGGCCGACGACGATCGATCGACCCCTGGCGGAGATGCGAGCAATGCCGAACGAGGCCCAGTCCGGACCGCCGATCGACCCGATTCGCATGATCCGCCCGCGGCGGCGGATCGAGGGGATCTCCGCGATCCTCCTGCCGTTCCTCGACGACCGGGGGACGATCGACTGGACCGGCTTCCGCGACCACGTCCTCCGGACGACCGAGGCCGGGCTCGGGCCGGCCGTCAACATGGACACCGGGCACGTCAACCGGCTCGACGAGGCGACTCAGGACCGCGCCCTCGACGAGGCCCGCAACGTCCTCGGCGGCCGGCCGTTCGTCGCCGGTGCGTTCGTCGCCGACGGGCCCGGCGCGGCCTTCGATCGCGACGCCTATCTCCGCCGGATCGAGGCGATCCGGGCCCGCGGCGGGACTCCCGTCGTCTTCCAGTCCTACGGCCTGACCGGGCAATCCGACGACGGGATCGTCGCGGCCTACGAGGCGATCGGCCGGGCCTGCGGGCGGTTCATCGCGTTCGAGCTGGGACCGATGTTCGCGCCGTTCGGGCAGATTTATTCGCTGGAGACGTATCGCGCCATCATGAAGATCCCTGCGTGCCTCGGGGCCAAGCATTCGTCGCTGAGCCGCGAGGACGAGTGGCGGAGGCTATTACTCCGCGACGACGTCCGGCCCGATTTCCGAGTGTATACGGGCAACGACCTCGGCATCGACATGGTGATGTATGGGAGCGACTACCTGCTCGGCCTGAGCACCTTCGCCCCCGAGGAGTTCGCGCGGCGCGATGCCCTCTGGGCCGCGGGCGACGCCGGCTTCTATGAGCTGAACGACATGCTCCAGTACCTCGGCGCCTTCGCGTTCCGCCCGCCGGTGCCGGCCTACAAGCACTCGGCGGCGATGTTCCTCAAGCTCCGCGGATGGATCGGATGCGACGCGACCCACCCCGCGAGTCCGACGCGTCCCGAGTCGGATCTCGAGGTGCTGCGTGCGATCCTGGAACGGCTCGACGCGAAAGGCTAAGCTCGCGCATGGACATCCCCCGGATCGCCTCGCTCAAGACCGCCGACGCCTTCCGCCGGGCCCTCGTGAACTGCGGCGCCGACATCCCGTTCGACGAGACAGTCGACCGCGGTCCCGACTCTCCCCTGGGAAGGTCCTTCACTGTCGATGGTCGGACCGTCGGCAACCGGTTCGCGATCCTGCCGATGGAGGGCTGGGACGGCAACGCGGACGGCACCCCCTCCGAGCTGACCCGGCGCCGCTGGCGGCGGTTCGGCCAGTCGGGCGCGAAGCTGATCTGGGGCGGCGAGGCGGTCGCGGTCCGGGCCGACGGGCGGGATAATCCCGAACAATTGTTCATTTCCGAGGAGACCCTCGGCGCCATCGCGGGCATGCGGGAGGAGCTGGTCGCCGAGCACGTCGCGCGGTTCGGCCGGGACGAGGATCTGTTCGTCGGCCTCCAGCTCGTCCACTCGGGCCGCTACTCGCGCCCGCACGACAAGCGGCGTTACGAGCCCGTCACGCTCTATCGCCACCCGCTGCTCGACGGCCGGCTCAGGCCCGACGAGATACCGCACGTCCTCACGGACGACGAGATCGCGCGGCTCGTCGACGACTTCGTCCGCGCCGCGAGGCAAGCGGAGCGGGCGGGGTTCGCGTTCGTGGATATCAAGCACTGCCACGGCTACCTGGGCCACGAGTTCCTCACGGCCGTCGACCGTCCCGGGAAATACGGCGGGTCGATCGAGGGCCGGACGCGGTTTCTGCGCGAGATCGTGGCCGGCATCCGCGCCGAGGCGCCGGGGCTGGAGATCGGCGTCCGGCTGACGACCTTCGACACCCGCCCGTTCCGCGTCGGCCCCGACGGACGCGGCGAGCCCGAGCCGTGGGATGAGCCGTACCCCTATGCCTTCGGCGGCGACGCGACCGGGCTGGGCGTCGACATCGAGGGGCCGTCGGCCGTGCTCGGCGTGCTCGAGTCGCTGGGTATCCGCTGGGTCTGCACGACGGCCGGCACGCCCTATTACAACCCGCACATCCTCCGGCCCGCCGCGTTCCCGCCCTCCGACGGATACCTCCCGCCCGAGGACCCGCTGGTCGGCGTCGCGCGGCACATC
>DASZMJ010000346.1:0-7085 GCA_035551935.1 Isosphaeraceae bacterium | reverse complement strand
AACAAACCCCCATCCCCGAGGCCGCCATGATGGACGAGGGTCGGGAGATCGCCGAGCAAGTCGAGCGGCTCCGGGGCGGGGACGACGCGGAGCTGGCGCCGCTGTTCTCGGCCTATCGCGACCGGCTCAAACGCATGGTCGAGTTCCGGCTCGATGCCCGGCTCCGCGGGCGAGTCTCGGCCTCCGATGTCCTGCAGGAAGCGTACATCGACGCCCTCAAGCGGCTCCGCCACTTCCAGGCCGACGACGACGTGCCCCTCTTCATCTGGCTCCGCACCGTGACCATCCAGCGTCTGATCCAGGTCCATCGCCAGCACCTCGGCGCGGGCATGCGCGACGCGGCGCGCGAGGTCTCGATCGGCCGGATGGCGCCCGAGGCCAGCTCGGAGATGATCGCCGAGTTCATCGCCGACCAGTCCTCTCCGAGCATGGCCGCCCAGCGGGGCGAGGCGCTGGCCCAGCTCCGCGAGGCGCTCGACGGGCTCGACGCGATCGACCGCGAGGTGCTGGCACTCCGGCATTTCGAAGACCTGAACAACCTCGAGGTCGCCGCCCTGCTCGGCATCCAGCCGGCCGCGGCGAGCAAGCGGTACGTGCGGGCCCTCGAACGCCTGAAGGACGCGCTCGAGCGATTCCCCGACTTCGGCAAGGGGTGAGTCATGAACGACGCGATCGACGTCAACGGCATCGGCAAGCGCGAGCCCGACCCGACCGACCAGATCATCGGGCCCGACCAGGACCCGCTCGACGCGCTGGCCGAGGAGTTCACCGAGCGGTGCCGTCGCGGCGAGGCGCCGTCGATGGCCGAATACCTCGCGCGCCATCCCGACGACATCGACCGCGTCCGCCGCCTGCTCGGCGCGGTGGCGATGATGGAGCAGCTCCGCCGCGGCTCGCGCGTGGCCCGGGCGATGCCCGAACGGCTCGGCGAGTTCCGCATCCTCCGCGAGCTGGGACGCGGCGGGATGGGCGTCGTCTACGAGGCCGTGCAGGAGTCGCTCGACCGCCACGTCGCCGTCAAGGTCATCCACCACGTCCACCTCGACCCGAAGCGCTTGAAGCGATTCCAGCGCGAGGCCCAGGCCGTCGCGCAGCTCCACCACACGAACATCGTGCCGATCTTCGGCGTGGGCGAGCAGGACGGCCTGCCTTACTACGTGATGCAGATGATCCACGGCCGCGGCCTCGACGCCGTGTGCGATCGCTGGCGCGGCGACGGGGCCGGCGAGGGGCCCGAGCGCTGGCGGTTCGCGGCGAAGGTCGGCGTGCAGGCGGCCGAGGCGCTCCACTATGCGCACGAGCAGGGCGTGCTCCACCGCGACGTCAAGCCCGCGAACCTGCTGGTCGACGAGCACGAGACGGTCTGGATCACCGACTTCGGCCTGGCGAAGCTCAACGGCCGCGAGGACCTGACGGGCACCGGCGACGTCATCGGCACGCTCCGCTACCTCGCCCCCGAGGCCCTGCACGGCGAGACGGATGCGCGGGGCGACGTCTATAGCCTGGGATTGACCCTCTACGAGCTGCTGACGCTCGAGCCCCCGTTCGGCGAGCTGAGCCCGAGCGAGCTGCTCCGCCAGGTGAGCGAGGGCCGGCCGACGACGCCGAGGCGGCTCCGGCCGTCGATCCCCGCGGATCTCGAGACGATCATCCTCAAGGCGATCGCCCGCGAGCCCGAGCACCGCTACGCCCACGCCGGCGCGATGGCCGACGACCTGCGGCGGTTCCTCGAGGACCGCCCGATCCTCGCCCGCCGCGCGACCCCGTTCGAACGCGCCTGGCGCTGGAGCCGCCGCAACCGGCCGCTCGCCGGCCTGACGGCGACGGCCGCGGCGTCGCTGGTGCTGGCCGCGGTCGTGGGCTGGGTCGGCTACGCCCGCGCTGAGGCGCGGCGGATCGAGGCGGAGCGGGCGACGAAGCGGGCCGAGGATAATGTCGCGCTCTCGCTCGACGTCTTCGGCGAGCTGTTCGAGGCGCTCGCCCCGCGCGACGGCGTGTCCACGCCCCCGCTCGGCCTGCTCGGCCGGCACGCCCCGCACGGGCCCGACGTCGGCCCGATGGGACCGGGACACGACCGCGGGCCCGGCGGCGGCCCGCCGGCGATGGCCAAGGGCGTCTTCGTGATGCGCGGGTCCCACGGCCCAGGCGGATTCGACGGCCCGTTCGGTCCCCCGGGCGACCGCGGTCCGATGCGTGGGCCGCCCGACGGACCGCGCACGAAGATGGGCGGCCCGACCGACGTCTCGGGGCTGCTCCAGAGCGTGCTCTCGTTCTACGATCGCTTCGCCACCCAGAACGCCACGAACCCCAAGCTCCAGGGCGAGGCGGCCTGGGCCTATCGCAAGGTCGCCGCGCTCTACGAGTTCATCGGCCGCGACGCCGACGCCGAGCCCCACCTGGCGCGGGCCATCGGCATGCTCGAAGACCTGTCCAAGCAATACCCCGACGACCCCTCCTACCGCGTGAAACTGGTCGAGACGTACCTCATGACCCGCCCGTGGACCGCCGATCCCTCGAGCCTGGGACGGATCGAGTCCCGGCTCCACCGCGCCCGCGAGCTCGCCGAACAGATCGCGGCCGAAACCCCCGGGGACGCCGAGGCCGAGAAGGACGTCGTCGAGGCCCTCGGCAAGCTCGGCGCGACGCTCCAGCGGCTCGACCGGCTCGACGAGGCCGAGCCCTGCTACCGTCGCGCCATCGATCTGTGCGACGGCATCGTCGGTCGGATCCAGCGCCCGTGGCGCGTGAGGCTCGACCGCGTCGCGGTCCGCGAGGCGCTCGCGATGCTGCTCGTGACCAGGGGCCGCCGCGACGACGCCCTGGCCCAGATGGACGCGATGATCCCCGAGCTGCGTGCCCTCGCGTCCGAGCTGGGCACGACCCGCCCGGTGGCCGACCGCGTCGAGGCCCTCGCCGCGATCTACAAGACCCTCGGCGAGACCGCGCGCTCGGACGAGATGGCCGCATGGGCCGAGGAGCTCGACGCCCGGCCCTTCGACGGCGGCCCGGGCTTCGGCGACGGCGGGCCGAGGTAACGCCTCGCAGCACGGCCAATCCGTTCCCGCCGGCTGTCGCCGCCGCCGATCGCGCCGCGTTATAAGGGTCCAGATGTCGGCGCGACATCCGTCGGACGCCGCGAGTCCGGCCGCCGAATCCGACCTCGCGCGGTTCCTCCCACATCAGGGGCGAGCATCATGCATGAATGTGTGAAATGGACTTGCGTCCTCGTCGCGACCGCTACCCTGGCGGGCGTGGCCCGGGGCCAGGAGGCGAAGTCGACGGCCGGGGCTCGATCGAAGGGAGCGGCCACGAAGGCGGCCGCGCGGCGCGGGCCGGGGACCTTCGTGGTCCAGCGGATCATGGCGATCGCCGACACCAACCGCGACGGCTCGCTCACGCCCGACGAGGCCGGCGCCGCGGCGTCGAAGCTCGTCAAGTCGGCCGAGCCGAAGAAGAACTCCGCCCCCTCGGCGCAACAGCTCGCCCAGGTCTTGAACGGTCAGTTCCGCCCGCAAGGCATGGGCATGGGCGGCCCAGGCGGACCCCCGCCCGATGGCTTCGGCGGCCCTCCCGGCGGGCCGGGCGGCCCTCCCCCTGACTTCGGCCCGGGCGGTCCTCCTCCCGGCGGATTCGGCGGACCGGACGGACCGCCTCCCGACGGCCCTCCCCCCGGCGGGTTCGGTGGACCAGGCGGGCCGCCGGGCGGATTCGGCGGGCCGGGCACGATGCTCGCGCAGGCGGCGGTCGAGTACGGCGATGCGAACGGTGATGGGAAACTCTCGTCGCAGGAGGCCCGCGCCGCGGCGCAGAAGTTCATCAAGGAGCTGGACAAGGACAAGAAGGGCAAGGTGAGCGCCTTGGCCCTGCTCGAGGTCGTCGGCCGCCGCATGGGCCCGCCCGGCAGCCTCGGCCCGCGGGCGTCGGCGATCCTGGCGTATGCCGACGGCAACAAGGACGGCAAGCTCACGGCCGAAGAGGCCTCGTCCGCCGCCACGAAGTTCGTCCGTGGGATCGAGGGGGGCGGCGACGGCTCGGTCGGCCCCGACGCCCTAGCCCGTGCCCTCGGCATGCCCTCGCGGCCGATGCGCGGCAACGGCCGCCCCGGCGCGAATCGCCCTGCCGGTGGCGATGACGCGGCCGGCCCTCCCGGCGGCGGCCCCGGCGGGCCGGGCGGCGGCCCACCCGGCGGCGGGCCGGCCGGGCGGATCATGGCGCTGGCCGACGGCGACAACGACGGAAAGCTCACCCCCGACGAGGCAGGCGTCGCCGCCGCGAAGCTCGTCCGCGAGGCCGACCCCAAGGGCGACGGGCTCGAACTCGAAGGGCTGCGCGACGGCCTGAACAAGCTCGCGGGACCGCCCCCCGGCGGGCCGGGTGGACCCGGCGGGCCGGGCGGTCCGCCGGACGAGGGCGGACGCTGAGAGCCGTCCCGAGAGCGGCCCCGGTCGCTCACCACCGGGGGTCGCGGAGCGATGAAAGGGTGGGCGAGGCCGGCCGGCTCCGACGGAGTTCTCGCGGAGGCGCCGACCGCGCCCGGCTCAGGCCGTGCGAGCCGGCTCGCAGCGGATCTCGGCCGCCACCAACCCGGCCTCCGTGAGGACCTCCTGGAGCGCCTCGGCCACGGTGACCCCCGAGAGGGGGACCGAGCCCGTGGCCCCCTCGCGCGACGGGGCGTGGATCTTGATCTTGGTCAGCGCGGACAGGTGGTCGATGGCGCGCTCCAGCGGCAGGCCCGACATCACGAAGTTGATGGTGTCCTTGAGCAGCAGGGCATGCTCGGGCGAGCTGATCACGCCGTCGGAACAGAAGCAGAAACACTCCTTCGTGTCGTAGACATACGCGCACCCGCACCCCCCGCGGCACGAGGCAGTGCATCCGTGGCCGGCATTGCAACGCATAGGTCCGCTCCGCCGGGTGTCCTGATCGGCGGCGACGGGGGGCCCGGCGCCCCCGCGTCCCGGCCGCACCAAGAGGGTCCCGCGCCCCGGTGAGATTCACAAGGAGGATTCGTGATGAATTGTGACGAAGGTGCGGGCTCCGGTGCGGCCGGGCTCACCGCGCTTGTGACGTCCCGCGCGATCCGATAGTGTGGCGGCTCTCCACTCGCGTCGACGGCCCGCCCGTCCCCCGCCCGCGCGGCGAATCCCGGGACGGTCCGGGCCTGCACGACGCCGAGTTCCCCGGAGCGGACCGCGACGGTGGTGCGCCCTCGCCACGCCTCGCCCGCGACCATCCATCATCGGAGCATCCGCGATGAAGCACGCATTCCCGATCGCGCTGGCACTCACGCTAGCCGGCACGGCCCTGGCAGGCGAGGCCAGGCTCGTTCGCTACCCGCACTATCAAAACGGCAAGGTCACCTTCAGCTTCCTGGGCGATGTCTGGGTCGCGAACGAGGATGGGTCGAGCGTCCAGCGGCTGACCGTGCATCGAGGTCGCGACTACAACTCGCGGTTCTCGCCCGACGGCAAGTGGATCGCCTTCTCCAGCGACCGCAACGGCAACCTCGACGTGTGGGTCATGCCGGCCGGCGGCGGCCACGCGCGGGCGATCACGACACATTCGGCCGACGACGTCGCGCTGAACTGGACGCCCGACTCGAAGGGCGTCCTCTTCGCCTCGAACCGCGCCGGCGACTTCCTGGCCAAGCTCTACGTCGCCCCCGTCGACGGCGGCATGCCGCGCGACGCCGGGCCCGACTATGGCCTCACGGGCTCGTTCTCGCCGGACGGGAAGAAGCTCGTCGTCAATCGCAAGGGGCAGCAGTACTGGCGGAAGTTCTACCGGGGCTCCTACCAGACCGACGTCACCGTGATGGACCTCGCCTCCAGGACATTCACGGACCTGACCGACTTCGCCGGCCTCGATTCATGGCCCCTGTACGGGGGCGACGGCTCCGTCTACTTCGTCTCCGACCGCGACGGCAACGGGCTGACGAACCTCTGGAAGGTCTCGGATAGAGGTGGGAAGGCCGAGAAGGTCACGACGTTCATCTCGGGCGACGTCCGGTTCCCGACCATCAGCGGCGACGGCAAGACGATCGTCTTCGAGCACGACTTCGGCGTCTGGAAGCTCGACGTCGCGACGAAAGAGGTCAAGCGGCTGAAGTTCGACATCGCGGCCGAGACGCAGGAGACGCTCGTCGAGTGGCGCGACTTCAATTCGCAGGTCGACGACTTCGACGCCGCGCCCGACGGCAAGCGCGTCGCCTTCTCGATCCACGGCGAAATCTTCACCGCGCCCGTCGACGAGGGCGACCTCGTCCAGATCACCGAGAGCCCCGACCGCGACCGCAATCCCGACTACTCGCCCGACGGCAAGCTCCTCGCCTACTCGTCCGACAAGGACGGCCGCGAGGAGATCCACGTCGTCCCCGTCGACGGCACCGCGCCCGCCAAGAAGATCACGAACATCGATGCGCTCAAGCGTGGTTATGAATGGTCGCCCGACTCGAAGTGGCTGCTCGTGCCGACCAACGACGGCAAGCTGCTCAAGGTCGAGGCCACGGGCAAGGAGACGAAGGAGCTGGCGTCGTCGAAGTACGGCGGAGTCGACTCGGCGCACTGGTCGCCCGACGGCAAGTTCATCGTCTACGCGAAGGCCGACGTCACGCGCTCCGACGATATCTACATGATCCCGGCCGACGGCGGCGAGGAGAAGAAGCTCACCTTCGACTTCGCCGACGACACAAACCCGCGGTTCTCGGCCGACGGCCGCAAGGTCTACTTCGTGCGGAGGGAAGGTGATTTCAGCGAGGGCCAGCGCCCGACCGCGCACGTCTTCGTCATCCCCTTCGAGAAGCTCGACCGCGACCCACTGGAGCCCGTGCCGGGCGACGCGAGCGAAGGGGGCGGCCGTCCCGGCGGCGGAGGAGGAATGGGCCGAGGCCCCGCCGCGGCCGTGACGCCCGCGAAGGACGTCAAGATCGACTGGGCCGGGCTCAAGCGGCGGACCCGTCGCGTCACGCCCGCGAACCTCTCGGCCTTCAACTACCTGCCCGCCAACGACGGCAAAACGATCGTCTTCGTGGGGTCGGAAGGCGGCGGCGGCCGGTTCGGCGGGGGAGGCGGCGGCGCGCCGACGCT
>DASZMJ010000345.1:0-1607 GCA_035551935.1 Isosphaeraceae bacterium | reverse complement strand
GTCCGCGACCTCGGCTACGGCGCCTTCAAGAAGGCCCTCGTCCGCGGCGAGGTCAAGACCGTCCGCGTCGGCACGTCCGAGCTTACCGGCGAGCTGAAGGCCGCTGACTCGAAGGAGAAGCCCGTCCGGTTCCGCGCATCGCGGATCGGCATGGAGAACGACGCCGAGCTGCCCGGCCTGCTCGACAAGCACGTCCCCGACGCCGCCTACGAGGCCGAGCCGGGGCCGTCGCTCGTGCAGGCTGTGGGCATCCCGCTGGTGATGCTCGGCGTGGCGTGCGCCCTGATCTGGATGCTCCTGCACCGGGGCGGTGGGCTCGGTTCGGCCATGGCGTTCGCCAGGAGCCGGCACCGCGAGTACGGCAAGGCCGAGGTCCGCGTCACCTTCGCCGACGTCGCCGGCAACGACGAGGCGGTGGAGGAGCTTTGCGAGATCGCCGCGTTCCTCCAGACTCCCGAGAAATACCGGGCCCTCGGCGGACGGATCCCGAAAGGCGTCCTGCTCGTCGGCCCGCCGGGCACGGGCAAGACGCTGCTGGCTCGCGCCGTGGCGGGCGAGGCGGGCGTGCCGTTCTTCTCGCTCTCGGGGTCGGACTTCGTCGAGATGTTCGTCGGCGTCGGCGCGGCCCGGGTGCGGAACCTGTTCGCCCAGGCCGAGGCCAAGGCGCCTTGCCTCATCTTCATCGACGAGCTCGACGCCCTGGGCAAGGCCCGCGGCAACGGCACGGCCGGCGGGAGCCACGACGAGCGCGACCAGACCCTGAACCAGTTGCTCGTCGCGATGGACGGGTTCACGGCCAATTCGGGCGTGATCGTCATGGCGGCCACGAACCGCCCCGAGACGCTCGACCCGGCGCTCGTCCGCCCCGGCCGGTTCGACCGCCACGTCACCGTCGACCGGCCCGACATCTCGGGCCGCGAGGAGATCCTCAAGGTCCACGCCAAGAAGGTCGCGCTCGAGGATCAGATCAACCTCCGGCACATCGCCGCGATGACGGCCGGGTTCGTCGGCGCCGACCTGGAGAACCTGGTCAACGAGGCGGCCCTGCTCGCGGCCCGAAAGGGCAAGGAGAAGGTCGGCCGGCTCGAATTCGAGGAGGGCGTCGAGCGCGTGATCGCCGGCCCCGAGAAGAAGCAGCGCGTCCTGCGGCCCGACGAGCGGCTGCGGATCGCCTACCACGAGGCCGGCCACGCCCTCGTCTCGCGGAGCCTGCCCCACACGGACCCCGTCCACAAGGTCTCGATCCTCGGCCGCGCCTCGGGGACGCTCGGCTACACGATGTACCGGCCCGAGGACGACCGCTTCCTCCACACCCAGGGCTGGCTCGAGAACACGATCCGGACCCTGCTCGGCGGGACGATCGCCGAGGAGCTCGTCTACGGCGAGGTCTCCGACGGCTGCACCAGCGACCTCCAGCGCGCCTCGGGGATCGCCCGCAAGATGGTCTCCGAGTTCGGCATGAGCCGTGCCATCGGCCGCGTGAGCTACCAGAACGAGGGCCGCAGCCCCTTCATGGCCGGCGGCGGGGCCAACGTCGACGCCTGGAGCCAGCAGACGGCCCGCGAGATCGACGTCGAGGTCCGCCGCGTCATGGACGAGGCCGAGCG
>DASZMJ010000344.1:0-2900 GCA_035551935.1 Isosphaeraceae bacterium | reverse complement strand
GCCCCGCCGGGCCCGCGGCCCCGGCCGTGTTCGCGGGGTCGCCCGGTCGCACGACGACGACGAGGTTCGCCGGCGTGACGGGGACCTCGGCCGGCTCGAGCGGCTCGACGATGCGGCTCGTCCCGGCCAGCCGGCCGGGGGCGGGCTCGAAGCCCGGCATCGCGAGGTAGACCTCGGCCGTGGAGTAGGTCCGCCCGCCGTTGGTCCGGACGCCGTATGCGGCGACGAGGCCGCGATAGCCCGGCACGTCGGCCCGCCCCTGGACGCCGAGCGGCCAGCCCGCCGCGCCCGGGGCCGGCACCACGACCGCCACCCGCCGCGGCGGCACCGGCTCGGCCTCGCCGACGGCTTCGATGAAGGCGACCTTGCGCCGTCGCGGCACGAACCGCCGCGCCAGGCCCGCGGGGAGATCCCGGACGGCGCCGTCGGCGTCGTCGCGGACATGCAAGACGCTGTCGTCGGCGACCGCTTCGACGACGCCCGAGCACGGCCCGCCGCCGCCCCGCCAGCGGACGCGGTCGCCGCCCCGGGGCGCAACCTTCGGCCGCGGCCGCCGCGATTCCTTGTCGAGACCACCGGGTGGTTTTTCAGAATCCTCTGGGAACATGACAGGTTTCTCTCCAGGGCAAACGCATCTAATTCACAAATCCTTGTCTGCAAAGAACTTGCGACTAGTTGAATTCCGTGCACTAGATTGCAAATCCTTGCAGGACAAGGATTTGCGAAACACGTGCGTTCGCCCTGGGTTTCTCTCCTCCTCTCGGCGCCCCGAGGCGCCTGCCATCGGGGGCTCCGATCCTACCTCCGGCGGTCTCCGAATCGACTCGCCAGGCCGGCCGACCAAGGGGTGGCATGGGCCGCGATTCCGCCTCGAACCGCGGCCGAAAACTCATCCTCTTGGCGAGTTGTGGCGAGAATCGGCAGAGCATATTCGCTTTGGTAGGGGCCGCCCAACCCCAGCGGGCCGGTCGGAGGCGACCGCGGAGATGGCGGCGCGGCGCCGCGCCTCCGCCACCCCGGCTGTAACAGACGCTGCCGATACCGGACGCAATCGGGGCCAGATGGCGGCGGCCCTGCGGCAGCCGAGCTTTTCTCGACCCGCCGGTAATCCGACACGACGTCTCGACGTGGGTGGCCGGGCGGGGCGCTTTCGATCGCCGGCTGCTGCCCCCGACCCGAAGTGCCATGCGGCATCACCAGCCACTCAGGTCTGGAGCCTCGTGACGCCTCCCGGCCATTGATCCGAATGGCATAACCGGCGCGAGGCTCAGACGGCGGCGCGCCGCCGTTTGAGCAAAGAACGGGCAATCTGGGCAGTCCGGGCGGACTGTCCAAGGATTCCGCCCGGGCAAGACGGGTCGTTCTGCCCCGACGTCCCTGCGCCATGCGGGCGGAGCCTTGTCCCAACGCTCGCGTGCCGGGGCACCTCGCATCACCACCAGGCCAGAATCGGCGGCTGCCACATCGGCGTCGGAACCCGCGTCGGAACTTCCTTCTCGGCAAGAAGATCGACGATTGACCTCGATGCCGGGCACGTCCCGGCTTTGCCCGATCCTCTTGCGAGCCGGATGGGGGCTGCCGCGGCGGCGCGCCGCCGCGGGCGCTGAGCCTCGGGATGACGGCCGGCGTCGATCGTCCCAGTTATTTGGGGACTGGCCGGGGGAGAAGGTCGGTCGATCGGCGCCGGAACTCCGCTAGGCTCGAACTCCGCCAGTTATTCAAGGTGTGGGAGCAATTCCATGAACTTCAGAAAGTGTGTGAACTCTTCGGACGAATCGCCGTGGATCACCCGCGCCGAGGCGTGTCGCCGCCTGGCGGTCGGCCCCGAGACGCTCGAGCGCCTCGTCCGGGACGGCCGGCTCTCCGTTCGTCGGATCCCAGGCGCCCTGCCCCGCCTCGTCGCCGCGGAAGTCAACGCTTTGATCGAGGCCTACACGTCCCGCGCGAACGCCTGAAGTCGAGGCGACGGCCGGGGGCCTCCCGACCAAAGAGGCCCGCCGACCGCCGCTCAGCCCGAGCGCGCCCCGCCAGGTTGCCACGCCGGAAACGGGGAGGCGCCCGACCGCTCCGCCGACCAGAAACCACACCCGACCGACGGAGATTCGCGATGACTGAGGGCTCGGAACGCATCCGAGGCGGCGGCCGCGTGCGCGGCATCGCTCGTCCGGGGCCCGGCGACGGCCCCCGGAGCCGCCCATCGACCAGGGTACACCAAGCCGGAATGGGCGCCATCGCCGACCGCTCGCACGACCCTGACGGGAGGAGCTCGTGCAGAAGAGCGTCGCAGCTCGGTGTCGCCAGGACGGGGCTCTCGCGACATCTGGAGGAGGCCGTTTACCCGGCGCTGTTCGTGCGCCTCGCCGAGGCCTTTCCCGAGTTCGCCTTCGAAGATCGGGGCGAGTGCTGGGTCGCGACGAGCTGCCCGGTGGGCTTCCCCCGGCCTGGGGAAGAGGTGCGGCCCGATCGGATCATGTGCTATGCGAACTCCTCGTTCGGCTTCATGATCCATGGCCTCGACTTCCTGACCTGGCTCACGTACCTCAACCGGGGAGTCAGGCCGACGGGCCGCGAGTTCCTCGCGGCCGCCCGCGAGCTCTGCCGCCGCGCCCGGGTGCCGGTCCCGGGCCAGGCGGCGAGCGGCGACGGCGCCATCCTCCAGGCCGAGCGGTGGGAGAGGCGGCGTGCCGCCGTCGTGGCCGTCCTGGCGCACTGTCGCCAGCGGATCCGGGGCGACGACCCTGGGGCTGTGGCGGCACGACTGTACCTCCACGGCCGCGGCCTCGACGACGCGGCCATCGAGGCCCTGGAGCTCGGGTATTACGAGTCGGCCGACGAGGTCCGACGGCACCTCGACGCCGAGGGCCAGGACGCCGAGGCGGCGCGCGAGGCGGGGCTCCTCT
>DASZMJ010000343.1:0-30643 GCA_035551935.1 Isosphaeraceae bacterium | reverse complement strand
GCGGACCTGGTGGAAGAAGTTGCCCCAGACGCTCTGGAGGAAGTCCAGCGAGTCGAACCGCGACCGCAGGAGCTTCGGCAGCTGGCGGCGGACGACCAGCCGCACCTTCCCCTCGTAGCGTTGCAAGAGCTCGCGGGCGGCCTCCTCGTCGCCGGCCCGGATCCGCTCGATGAACCCGCGGATGTCGCCCGGCGCGGCACGGCTCATGTCGTCGACGGTCATGGCCCGAGTCTCCCGGGATTCGCGAAGAATGCTCAGATCCTAAGGCTTCCGGGCCGTTCGGGCAACTCGACGCGGCGAACGTCCGGCCTCGATGGCCTCGGTCGTGACCCTGTCCGCCGCCGCCGGTGTCGGGCGGGGACGTCGAAGCCCCCCTCGGGGTTGGCGACGACGGTGCCGGCCGAAGTCGTGCCCCCGCCCCGGTCGATCGTGGCGGTGAACTGGCCGGGGTCGGTGGCCTTGTCGGCGTCGCCGAAGTGGGCGACGACGGCCGTGGAGGTGGCCCCCCGGGCCCTCCAGGAAGGCTTGACGCAATCCAGCCGCGTCGGACGCCACCCCGCGCAGTCCCGCGGGTCGGCCCCGACCCCCCCGCGGGTCATGGACGGCCCTCGCCGGCGCGTCGGGTCAAGGGGGCGACGGCGGACACTGGTTCGGCGTCCTGGTGGACGACGTCGACGCTCGGCCCCGTCGCGGGCCGCGCCGAGACGCCCGGAAGGAGGCCGAAGAGACGGTCCAGCCAGGGTTCGGCCTCGAACCCGTGCCCACTCCGGCAGAGCCGACCGGCACGGGTTCGAGGTCGAATCCGTGGCAACCGGGGCCTTCCTCACTCCGATCCGATGGAACGGAAACCGAGGCCGCAGTGGACTCCACCGTCTCGCCCGCGACGGCCTTGCCCCGGCGGGCGCCGGCCCCCATGATAGTTGCCGGGCGGGTCGAAGAGATCCTGACGCGCGACGGCGAGGCGGCGGATGCACCGAGAGTATCACCCGGCCGACATGGACCACCTGAGGGCCCATGCCTTCGAAGGAGGGCCGGGGGAGGCGCATGCGCACGAGCACGAGCATCGGTCGCTTTATACCTTGACGACCCTCCTCGGCATCCTGATCGGCGCGGATGTGCTGTTCGGGGCGATGGGGCTGGAGGCGTGGCGGGCGCCGTTCGGGGTGTCCTTGGTGCTGGTGGCGGCGATCCTGGGGGGGGCGAGGATCGTTTACGGGGCGCTAGAGGCGTTGCTGGCGGGGAGGGTCGGGGCGGACGTGGCGCTGGCGCAGGCGTGCATCGCGGCGCTGGTGATCGGGCAGCCGTTCGTCGCGGCGGAGGTGGTGTTCATCGCGCTGGTCGGCGAGGTGCTCGAGGCCGTCACTGCCGACCGGGCATTGAGGGCGATCCGCCGGCTGTTCGACCAGACGCCGAGGGTCGCACGCGTCCGTCGCGACGGCCAGGAGATCGAGGTCCCGGCGTATCAGGTGGCCGTCGGCGACCTCGTGCTCGTGCGGTCGGGGGAGCGGGTGCCGGTCGACGGCACGGTCGTCGCGGGGCGGTCGAGCGTGGATCAGGCGGCCCTCACGGGCGAGTCGTCGCCGATCGACAAGGGCGAGGGAGATCCGGTCTACAACGGGACGGTCAACCAGTTCGGCCTGCTGGAGGTCCGGGCCGAGCGGATCGGCACGGAGACGACGCTCGGCCAGGTGCTCCGCCTCGTCGCCGACGCCCAGCGCCGGAAGGCCCCGCTCCAGAAGACCGCCGACCGCCTCGCGCGGCTGTTCCTGCCGGTCGTCGAGACGGTCGCCTTGCTCACGATCGTGGCGGGGTATCTCCTGCAC
Source organism: Isosphaeraceae bacterium (assembly GCA_035551935.1). GTDB lineage: Bacteria > Planctomycetota > Planctomycetia > Isosphaerales > Isosphaeraceae > DASZMJ01. The sequence goes on along the minus strand of DASZMJ010000343.1, from coordinate 28,820 downwards.
TGGCCGGACGTCTGGCTGCGGGCGGTGGCGATCCTGGTCGTGGCGTGCCCGTGCGGGCTGATCCTGGCGACGCCCGCGGCGGTCATGGCGAGCATGGCGTGGCTGGCGCGGCACGGGGTGGTCATCAAGGGGGGGATCGCGCTCGAACGCCTCGCGCGGTGCGACACCTTCGCGTTCGACAAGACCGGCACGCTCACGCTCGGCCGCCCCGAGCTGGCCGGCGTGGTCCCGCTCGGCGAGCTTGATGAGTCCTCGTTACTCGCCCTCGCCGCCGCCGCCGAGCATTCGAGCGGCCACCCGCTCGCCGCCGCGATCACGCGGGCCGCCGCCGAGCGGAGGCTCGACCCGCTCGACGCCAGCGATGTGCAGGCGCTGCCGGGCGCGGGGGTGCGGGCGCGTTGTTCGTGGGAGGGGCGGGGACACGACGTCCTCGTCGGCAATCGCCGGTTGCTCTCGGAGCAGGGGGTCGCGCTCGACGAGGAGACGGAGGCCGCGCTGGCCGATCTCGACGGCCGGGGCGAGACGCCGCTCCTGGTCGCGGTCGACGGCGCCGTCGTCGGCCTGATCGGCGTTCGGGACGAGGTGAGGCGCGAGGCGCACGACGTCATCCACGACCTGAAACACCTCAAGATCACCGAGATCGCGATATTAACGGGCGATCGCGCGGCGGCGGCGCGGCGGGTGGCGAAGAAGGTCCACGTCAAGGCCGTCGAGGCCGAGCTGTTGCCGGCCGACAAGGCGCGTTGGATCGAGGGGCGGCAGGCGGCGGGGCGGCGGGTCGCGATGGTCGGCGACGGGATCAACGACGCGCCGGCGTTGGCCCGCGCGGATGTCGGCATCGCGCTCGGCGGCGTCGGCGCCGACCTCGCCGCCGAGGCGGGGGACCTCGTCCTGCTCGGCGACCCGTTGCGCGTCCTGCCCGACCTCGTGAAACTCTCGCGGGCTACGGTCGCGGTCATTTGTCAGAATATCTTGATTTTCGCCTTTGGATTGAATGCCGTGGCGATGGCCTCGGCGGCGCTGGGCATCCTCGGGCCGGTGCCGGCGGCGATCCTGCATCAGGTGGGCTCCCTGCTCGTCCTGCTCAACGCGATGCGACTGCTCGCCTTCGGCGACTGGCGCAACCTCGGGCCGATCCGCCGGATTCGCTCGGTCGGCGACGCGATCCACCGGCTCGACGACCGGCTCGACCCGGGCTTCGTGTTCGATCGCGTGCTCGCGCGTTGGAGGACCGGGATCGCCGTCGTCCTGCTCGGTGGATTCGCGTATTACCTGATGTCCAATTGGGTCTCCATCGGGCCGGACGAGGTCGGGCTGTTGCGGCGGCAGGGGCGGTACGTGGGGCAGCTCGGGCCGGGCCTGCACCTGAGATGGCCGCCGCCGGTCGAGGAGGTGACGAGGCTGAGGCCGGACCGCGTGCGGAGCGTGGCCGTCGGGTTCCGGGCGATCATGCCGGCCGAGGGGCAGGTGTCGTGGGAGTCGGGGCACGACCGCTGGGGCATCGCGCGGGGCGAGGACGAGGCCTTGCTCATCACCGGCGACGGCCGGCTCGTCGAGCTGACCGCGACGGCCCAGTATCGCCTCGGAACCGACCCCGACTCCCTCCGCCGCTTCGCCTTCGGCGCCGCCGAGCCCGACGTCGCCCTCCGGCCGCTCGCCGAGTCGGCCGTCCGCGAGGTCGTCGGCCGCCGCCGGCTCGACGACCTCCTCACCGCCCGCCGCCACGCCGCCGAGGTCGACGTGGTCGACCTGCTCCGCGATCGAGTCGACTCCTACGGCCTCGGCCTCCGGGTCGTTCGCGTCGATTTCCAGGATGTTCACCCGCCGCTCGGTGTCGTCGACGCCTATCGCGACGTCTCTCGCGCCGAGAACGAGCGCCAGCGCCGCCTGAACGACGCCGCGACCTACCGCGCCGAGCGGCTCGCCGACGCCCGCGGCCTCGCCGCCACGGCCCTCCGCCGCGCCGAGGCCGACCGCGACGGCCACGTCGCCCGCGCCGGCGGCCTCGCCGACTCGTTCCGCGCCCTCATCGACGCCCGCTCCTCCTCGCCCGGCTTGACCGACCTCCGCCTCTACCTCGACACCCTCGAACGCGCCCTCGCCGACCGCCCCAAGCTCCTGCTCGACCCCACCGGGGGCCGGAGTCCCCGCCTGATCCTGCCCGATTCCCCCTCCGCCGCGAACCCGGCCCTCAAGTCGTCGATCGCGGCCGAACGACCGGCCCGATAAGTCTCTCGCCGTAGGGCAGGGCTTGCCCTGCCTCTTGTTTGATTCCGGCAGGGCAAGCCCTGCCCTACGAAGAAAGACGATATGAGAAGGCTCCGAAAGTTCGTCGCGATCCTCGTTGCCCTGCTGCCCCTGGCGATCGCCGCGGCGCGGTCGTGGGTGTCGGTGGACGAGTCGAAATATGTCCTGGTGACGGACTTCGGCCGACAGGCGGCGGTGTACGGGCCGGGGGAGGCGGGGTTCCACCTGAAGTGGCCGTGGCAGGAGGCGACGGCGATCGACCGGAGGCTGAGGGTCTTCGACGCGCCGGCGCGGGAGGTGATGACGGGGGACAAGCGGAACCTGGAAGTCGCCGGCTATGTCGTGTGGCGGGTCGCCGAGCCGGTCCGGTTCCTGCGGGGGGCGGGGACGGTGGCCTCGGCCGAGGCGAGGCTGGGCGAGCGGGTGGCCGCGGCGCTCAGCAACGCCATCGGCGCGCGGCCGCTGGAGGCGCTCGCGACGACGGATCGAAATGTCTGGGAACTCGATGCGTTGACGAGGGCGGTGCGGGACGAGGTCGCCGGCCATGCGCGAGATGAGCTGGGGGTCGAGGTGGTCGACGTGCGGCTGCGGCGGTTCAACTACCCGGTCGAGGTCCGGCCGGCGGTCTTCGACCTGATCCGGAGCGAGCGTCGTCAAGTCGCGGCGACGTTGCGGGCCGAGGGCGAGGCGAAGTACAAGGCCCTGACGAGCCAGGCCGACCGCGAACGCGACGCGGTGCTCGCCGAGGCCGACGCGCAGGCCGAGCGCATCCGGGGCAAGGGGGAGGCCGAGGCGACGCGGCTGCTCAACGCGGCCCACGCGCGCGACCCGAAGTTCTTCGAGTTCGTCCGCACGCTCGAGACCTATCGCGCGATCCTCGACGGCAAGGCGACCGTCGTCCTCTCGGCGTCGAGCCCGCTCTTGAAGTTATTGACACATGGACCATCCGAAGACGTGTTAAAAGAACGGGGTCCGTCGGCCGCGCCGACGCCCGACAAGGTGGCCGCGGAGGAGCGACCGTGAGGCGCGCGGGGCTGGTTTCGGGGATGATCCTCCTGGCGGCCCTCGCGTACGCGGCGACGGGCTTCGTCGTCGTCGCGCCGGGCGAGGCGGTCGTCGTCCGTCGCCTGGGGCGGACGCTGCCGAGGGCGTGGACGCAGGGGCCGCATCTGGGCCTGCCGATCGGGTTGGACCGGAGGATTCGCGTCCGCACGGACGCGGTGCGACGGCTGGAGGTCGGCCTGGGGGGGGTGCCGGGCCCGGAGGACGAGCCGGGCGCGGGGGAGTTCCTGACGGGGGACCGCAACGTGCTCCGGGCGCGCGGAGTCGTGCAGTATCGCGTGGCCGACCCGGTCGCCTTCGTGCTCCGGGCCGAGGGGGCCGAGCGGCTCCTGGGGCGCCTGGCCGAGTCGGCGTTGGCGCGGGCCGTGGCGCGGCGCGGGGTCGACGAGGCGTTGCGCGCCGGCCGCGCGGCGATCGCGCGCGACGCCGAGGCCGACCTGGCCTCGGCCGTCGGCCGCGACCGCCTCGACCTCGGCGTGGCGATCCTCGGCCTGAGCCTCACCGACGCCCGGCCGCCGACCGAGGTCGAGCCGGCCTTCGCCGCGGCCCAGGCCGCGCGGAGCGAGCACGACCGCCGGCTCAACGAGGCCGCGACCTACGCCGCGACCGCCCGCACCCTCGCGACGGCCGAGGCCGAGGCCCGCGTCGCCGCCGCGACGGCGAAGGCGGATCGCAACATCGTCTTGGCACGTGCTCGCGCCGATCGCTTCCATATCCTGCTCGACCAGGCCGATCGCTCGCGGCCGTTGACCGTCCGCCGCCTCTATTACGAGGCCCTCCGCGACCTCCTCCCGCGCGTCCGGCGCACCATCCTGCTGACGCCCGACGAGCCCGTCGACCTGAGCATCCTCGGGGCGGAGCCTTGAGCCATGTCCCGGCCTCGCGACGCCGACCGCGAGCTCGTGTTCGGGGCCCTTGCCCTCAAGAGGGGCCTGATCGACGAGTCCCGGCTCGCCGAGGCGCTGGCGAGTCGACGTGGGGAGGGCCTCGCGGATCGCCTGGTGGCATCGGGGATGCTCGCGGCGGCCGATCGGGAGGCGATCGAGGCCGGCGTCCGGGCGATCCTCGGCGAGGACACCGAGGAGGAGACCGCGGCCACGCCCGAGGGCGTCGCCGCGACGCGGCCGGGAGACCCGGAGGCGACGCGGTCGATCGCGGACGGGTCGTCGACCGAAGGGCACTTCCTGCTCTCGACCCTCGCCTTCGTGCCGGAGCGCGCCGAGCGCTATTCGCTGACCCGACTGCACGCCGAGGGGGGCCTGGGCCGGGTCTGGCTGGCGCGCGACGCGGCGCTCGGTCGCGAGGTGGCCCTGAAGGAGCTCCGGCCCGACCGCGCCCGCGACCCGGCGGTCTGTGCCCGGTTCGTCGAGGAGGCGCGGATCACCGGCCGGCTCGAGCACCCCGGCATCGTCCCGATCTACGAGCTGACCCGTCGCGAGGAAGACGGCCGTCCCTTCTACACGATGCGATTCGTCAAGGGGCGCACCCTCGCCGAGGCCGCCCGCGCCTGCCACCGCGACCGCAAGCTCGGCCGCGACGAGCCGATGGCCTGGCGCGCGCTCGTCGAGGCCTTCGTCGGCGTCTGCAACGCCGTCGCGTTCGCCCACAGCCGCGGCGTCCTGCATCGCGACCTCAAGGGCGCCAACGTCGTCCTCGGCGACTTCGGCGAGGTGATGGTCCTCGACTGGGGCCTCGCCAAGCGGGTCGACGGGCCGGAGGAGGACGCGACCGCCGCGGGCGACGCCGCGCAGGGCGACGGTTCGTCCTGGACGGTCGAGGGGCAGGCGATGGGCACGCCGGCCTACATGGCCCCCGAGCAGGCGTCGGGCGACCTGGCGCGGATCGATCGCCGGACCGACGTCTACGGCCTGGGCGCGACCCTTTATGAGGTCCTGGCCGGCCGGCCGCCGTTCGGCGGGCCGGACACGGCCGAGGTCCTGCGCCGCGTCCGCGAAGAGGTCCCCGAGCCGCCCGGCCGGCTCAACCCGGGATTGCCTCGGGCGCTGGAGGCCGTCTGCCTCAAGGCCCTGGAGAAGCGGCCCGAGGACCGGTATCAGGACGTCGCCGACCTCGCGGCCGACGTCCGCCGCTGGCTGGCGGATGAGCCGGTCTCGGCCTATCGCGAGCCGGCGGGAGTGCGGCTCGGGCGCTGGGCGCGGCGGCATCGGACCGGTGTGGCGGCGGCGTCGGCGTTGCTCGTCGCGGCGGTCGTGGCCCTCGCGATCACGGCCTGGCTCGTCGCCGCCGAGCAACGGCGGACCGAGCTCGCCCGCCGCGACGCCGAGCAACAGGCCAGGCGCGCCGACGCCAACTTCCGCGCCGCCCGCCGGGCCGTCGACGACTCGTTCACCCGGATCAGCGAGGACGCCCTCCTCAAGGCACCCGGGCTGCAACCCTTGCGCAAGCAACTGTTGAACGACGCCCTCCGCTACTATCGGGGGTTCCTCGGTCAGCGCGACGAGCCGGCGGTCCGCGCCGAGCTGGCCTCGACCTACGCGCGGGTCGGCCGGATCACCGCGGAGGTCGACCGCCGCGACGACGCCATCGCCGCCGACGGCAAGGCCCTGGCCTTGATCGATCACTTGCCCGACGACCGGCCGACACGGCTCCTGCGGGCGCGAGTCGTGGCCCACCTCGGCCGGCTCCAGGGCGAGACCGATCGCGTCCTCGAGGGGCTCGTCAACCTCCGCGCGGCGATCGGGCGGTTCGAGGCCGAGGTCGCCGCCGACCCGGCCGATCCCGGCCCCGCGCTCGACCTGGCCGAGGCGCTCGACGACCTCGGCACGATCCGCCGCGACACGCATCACCCCGACGACGCGACGGCGGCCTTCCGCCGGGCCCTGGCGATCCGCGAGCGCCTCCGCGCCGCCGGCCGCGACGACCCCCGCGTCCGGGCCGCACTGGCCCGGGGCTGGCACAACCTCGCGACGCTCGCCCTCGACGCCCGGCAAACCGCCGAGGCCGAGGCCGAGTATCGCAAGGCCATCGACTTGTGGGAAGGGCTCACGGCCGCCGAGCCCGACGACCCGACCGTGCTCCATTCCCTCGCCAGGAGCTACCGCAACCTGGGCATGACCCGCCGTCGCGCCGGCGCGATCGGCGAGGCCATCGGCCTCTACACCAAGGCCCTGGCGATCCACGAGCGGCTCGTCGCCGCCAACCCGGCCGTGACCCTCTACCGCGAAGACCTCTCCCACTGCCTCGAGAGCCTCGGCAACCTCCGCGGCAAGGCCGGCCAGCTCGACGACGCCCTCGCGGCCCACCGCCGGGCCCTGGCGATCCGCGAGGCGCTCCTGGCCGGCAACCCGGAAGTCACCTGGTACTGGCAGAACGTCTACGGCAGCCGTAACAACATGGCCCTGCTGCTGGCCAGGCACGGCCGGCTCGACGAGGCGCTGACGATCTTCCGATCGATCGAGATCCACTGGCGCAAGCGACTGTCCGCCCACCCCGACGACCTCAACGCCCGCACCCACCTCGGCGCCGCGCTGGCGAACACCGCGGGCACCCTGGCCGACCTCGGCCACCCCGTCGAGGCCGAGGCCGCCTTCCGCGAATCGGTGGCCGAGCAGCGTCGGGCGTTCGATCGGACGCCGACGAACACGATCCGCCGCGCCGTCCTGAGCGACACCCTCCGCGACCTCGGCGAGTTCCTCCTCAAGCGCGGCCGCCCCGTCGCCGCCGCCTCCATCACCCTCGACCGCCGCGCACTCTGGCCCGACAACCCGGACGAGCTCTTCGACGTCGCCCGCGACCTCTCCCTCTGCCTCCCCCCACTCGATCCCTCCGGCCCCGATCGCCCACGGATCGCTGCCTCTGCCCTCGACGCCCTTCACGCCGCCGTCGCCGCCGGCTTCCGCGACGCCCCCCGCATGGCCCGCGAGCCCGACCTTGCTTCCCTCCACTCCGACCCATCCTTCCGCACCCTCCTTCTTCGCCTCTTCGACCGCTCTTTCCCCGTCGACCCGTTCCGTCGCGGACCGCGAGGGCCGGCGCGGTGATGGCGACTCCCCTCCCTGATGTGAACCAAAGTGGCCGGTGGGTTCGTTCGGTCGGCGTGGGGGCCGGGGGTCGGGGTGGTCGTTGGGTTCGTTCGGCGTCGGGCCGAGGCCAAGGCCCGATCTCCTTGACCCATCCTCCGTCTTTCGCCCAAATTTCCCATCTCCTCCAATGTTGGGTTCGTTCGGCGCCGACGGGCTGGAATTGGGTTCGTTTTGACGGCGCCATCCCCGGAATTGGGTTCGTTTTGGCGGCGCCGAGGCCCGAATTGGGTTCGTTTTTTCCGCCACGGGCCCCGAAGTGGGTTTGTTTCGCGCCGACGCGTCGTCCCGCATCCTCCGGCTTCCCCGGCTCCCACCGATCGAAGTGGCTTCGTTTCGCGCCGGGGCGACTCCCATCCCTCGACCCCAGCCCCAAGGGTTGTGAACAAAACCGGACGGCCGGGCCAGGGCGCGACGACTCAAGACGATCTCTGTGCCGCTCGTCCGGGTGCGGGATTCGGGGGGACGTAAGACTCGGCGGTTCATTGGGACCAAGGTTCGTCGATCCGGGATCATCGTCGCGCGCAGTCCACCCCTCCCGCGAGGGACGCTCCCTCCTCAGTTGGAATCCGCGCCGAAAACCGGCGGGAATTCCGGAAAAAGAGCGGGCCGCCTCCCCGACCCGTCACGTTGTGATCAGGCCGGACCGACCCGGGTGGCGTCGGGGCGACCGAGTGGCCGGGTCCCGTCTTCGATCCCGCAACCTTCGGTCGCGCAAGGAGAGTGCGGGGTGGCATGCAGACGGTGTGTTGCCCATGCCTGACGTGCCGGAGCGACCCGAGCGAGAATAGGCTCTATCGCCAGTCGACGAGGAGGTAATGGAATTCCTCGGGCACGGGGACTCGTTCCAACCGTTTGCCCTCCAGATCGACGACGTCGATGCGGCACACGGCCCGGTAGAGGGGCAGGATCTTGACCTCTTCGTCGAGATCGTCCGGCCGTCGTATCAGGCGGACCGCGAGCCGCTTCGAATCGGGCGACCAGACGGCCTGGGAATACCGCTCGCCGGGTGGGTTCTTGAGGAGGAGGCGCCGACCCTTCCCGTCGCTGCCGACGAGCCAGATGCTGGACTTCGGGAAGTCCTTCTCGCCCTCGAAAGTGTCGCCCTCGATGTGGTGATAGATGACCGTCCTGCCGTCGGGCGAGAGGCGATGCGTGGCGCTGAAGTAGCCGGCCTCGAGGACGAGGCACTCGTCGCCGCCGTCGGGACGCATCCGATAGATGGCCCGCCTCTCGCGGAGGAAGCTCCCCTCCTTTGGCGCCCCACGGTCGGATCTCGTGAGCAGCCATCGGCCGTCGGCCGAGGCGTCGATGACCTCGTCGGTGTCGGGGATCGGGAGATCCTCTCGACCCGAGCCATCGGGGTTGATCCGCCAGGCCTTCCTCGGTTGTGCGCGGAAGGCGAAGGTGCTGAGGATGATCTTGCCACCGACAGTCGACCAGACTCGATCCGCGCGCTCGTCGGCGATCTTCCGCGGCTCGCCGCCCTCCTTCAAGTCCACCGACCAGGTGCCCGCGGGCTGATTGCCGCCGTTGATGCCGTAGACGAACCGGCCGTCGGTCGAGACCCCGAGGGCGTACATATTCTCAACGACTTGCGTCCACGACCCATCCGCCGGGTCGATCGCCACCGGCCCCGTGATGGGGCCGGCGGGTCCCCGAGGGTTGCGGACGGGGTTGATGAAGATCCGCCCGCGCGACTCCTTATCGTCCTCGGCCCTCGCCGCCCATCCCGGCCGCGCGACGGCCAGCCCCATCCCCGCCGCGAGTCGGCCGAATGCCTCACGCCGCGTCAGCACGACGCCACCTCCGCCCGGCGAGCCGGGAGTCATCGTCAATCTAGGAGATCGACGCCTGCGGCCCGGATTCTCGCCCCCGCGGCGATGCGATACAAGGGCCCTCTCCACACGACATGCAGACGCCGGGTGCCACGGGTTCGAGGCCGAACCCGTGCCGGTTGGCGATGCCAGAGGGGGCACGGGTTCGAGGCCGAACCCGTGGCATCCGGGACCCGGTCATCGGCCCGACGACGGCTTCAAGTCGTCTCGCCCCTGTCCGCGCGGAGGGCGCGGCCGATCTGGCGGACGGCCTGGCGGAGGCGCTGGTCGTTCTCGACGAGGGCGAGGCGGAGGAAGCCCTCGCCGGCGGGGCCGAAGCCGCGGCCGGGGCTGACGGCGACCTCGGCGTCCTCGAGCAGCTTCATGGCGAAGTCGATCGAGCCGAGCCGCGACCGCCACGGCTCCGGGATCGGCGCCCAGACGAACATGCCGGCCTTCGGCCGCGGCACGTCCCAGCCGATCCGGTTCAGGCCGTCGACGAGCACGTCGCGCCGCATCTGGTACTCGGCCACCTGCGCGCGACGGCCCTCCTCGCCGTGCCGGAGGGCGACGATCGCCGCGACCTGCACGGCCTGGAACAGGCCGTAATCATAGTAGCCTTTGATCGACTTGAGCGCGCGGAGCATCTCGCGGTGGCCGGCGGCGAAGCCGACGCGCCAGCCGGCCATGTTGTAGCCCTTGGACATCGTCGTGAACTCGCAGCCGACCTCCTTGGCCCCCGGCGCCGCGAGGAAGCTCGGGGCCTCGTAGCCGTCGAAGGAGACGTCGCCATAGGCGAAGTCGTGGATGACGAGGAAGCCGTAGCGCCTGGCCAGCGCGACGACCTCCTTGAAGAAGTCGAGGTCGACGACGGCGCCGGTGGGGTTGTGGGGATAATTCAGGATGAGCACCTTGGGCCGGGGCGAGAGGGTCTCGCAGGTGCGGGCGACGGACTCGAGGAAGGTGGCCGGGTCGGCCACGTCGAGGGCGACGACGTTGGCGTTGGCCAGGGCGACGGCGTGGGCGTGGATCGGGAAGGTCGGCGAGGGGGCCAGGGCCGTGTCGCCGGGGCCGAGGAGGGCCAGGCACATATGGCTGAACCCCTCCTTCGAGCCGATCGTGGCGACGACCTCCTGATCGGGGTCGAGCGCGACGCCGAAGCGCTTCTCGTACCGCGACGCGACCTCGCGGCGGAGGTTGTAGACGCCGGCGGCGACGCTGTAGCGGTGGTTCCGGGCGTCGCGGGCGGCCTCGCAGAGCTTGTCGACGATCCAGTCCTCGGGCGGGTCGGTCGGGTTGCCCATGCCGAGGTCGATCACGTCGATGCCCGCGCGACGCTTGCGGTACTTCAGGTCGTTGATCTTGCCGAAGAGGTACGGCGGCAGGTTCTTGACCCGCGCGGCCACCTCGATGGTGTACGCCTCATCGCCCCGGGGCGTGGCCTCGTTCTCGGTTTCGGTCGGCTCGGGGCTGCTCGTCGGGTCGATCATCGCCGCCTCATCTCGTCTCATCTCGACGGTTCGCGGAAGGTCGGACACGTCCTCGTGCCGTCCGACCCGATTATACGGCGAGCCCGGCCGGGCTGCGCAGTCCATTCCCTCCGGGCTCCAGGCGAGGGCCTATCGACCGTGGCTCCGAGACCGCCCCCCACCCCGGCCCTCCCCCACGAGGGGGAGGGTGAAAGAATGCGGACATCGGCGCGTTTTCACCCTCCCCCCTCGTGGGGGAGGGCCGGGGTGGGGGGCGATCGGCAGGCACGGGAGACGCTGCCCCGGTGGCCGCGAGGCTGAAAGCGTGGGCCCGGGGCGGCCCTTGTCCGGTGCGGGGAGGGGGTTTATGATGGCAGCGCCAGGGGGAAACGGCCGAGAAGAACGAGGGCCGGCCCCGCGGAGATGAGGACCACGCGATGCCCGCCGCCCAGAAGTTGATCCTGCTCGTCGACGACGACCCCGAGATCATCGAGTCGATGCGCACCGTGCTGGAGGGGAAGGGGCATCGCGTCCTCGTCGCCCGCGACGGCAACGCCGGCCTGGCCGTCGCCGAGCGCGAGAACCCGGACCTGATCATCCTCGACATGATGATGCCGAAGAAGAGCGGCTTCCTCGTCCTCGAGAAGCTCAAGGGGCGCCCCGGCGGCCTGATCCCCACGATCATGATCACCGGCAACGAAGGCAGCCGCCACCGCGCCTACGCCGAGTTCCTCGGCGTCAAGGACTACATCCGCAAGCCCTTCGCCATGGAGAAGCTCGTCCGCTCCGTCGAGCAGATCCTCGGCGGCGGCGCGACGACCGATTGAGCCGATCTCCGCGGAGGCCACTCCCTTGGAGAACGCGGCACCCGCCCGTCCTGTGGGACAGCGGCTCTCGCGGCGGCGATGGATCGCGGGAATCGCCATCGCGTTGTCTGTCTTGATCGTCGGGGCCGTGGTTTCCACCTACGTCGGACGCATGGCCGTCCGTCGGCGAGAGGCCGGGGCCGTCGAGACGCTCCGCGGCCTGGGGTTCCGGATCGAGGACCAGTTTGTTGAAGAGGATTTCCCTCTCGGCCGCATGCTGCCCGGAGCGGCTCGCTACCGCTACGTCATGCGGCTCGAGAGGCCGAGGGTGACCGACGACGAGCTTGCCGTCCTCGACCGCCTCGACCCCGATCGGGTCGCGACGATCTCGATGCTCAACGCCGAGGTCGGCGACGCAACGCTGAGACGGGCCGCGCGGTTCCCGCACATGACGCTGCTCGCCCTCGGCCAGGCCATCCACAACCCCTGGGATCCCTGGCCGACACGCCCGAGCGGCCGGATGACCGACGCCGGCTTCGCCCCGCTCGCCCATATGACCGAACTGCGGACCGTCGGCCTCCACGGGCCCGACGTGACCGACGCCGCCCTCGCTTCGCTGTCCGACGCGCGAAAGCTCCGCGAGCTGATCCTGTACGGCTCCCGAGTCACCGGCGCAGGGCTCGCCGCCCTCGGCCCCAAGCCCGAGCTGATCCGACTCAAGGTCGGCGGGACACGGATCGGCGACGCCGACCTGGCCGTCCTCGGCCAGTTCCCGGCGCTCGAGGAACTCGACCTCCGCGAGACGGCCGTCACCGACGCCGGCCTGGCCCGCCTCCAGGCCCTGCCGCGGCTGAAACGGCTGTGGCTCGGTGGTTGCAACGTCACCGACGAGGCCGTCGCCAACCTGAAGCGGGCGAGGCCGTTGCTGGCGGTCGACCGCTCGGCGCGGCCGAAACCCCCATCGAACCGATAGACGATCACGACACCTTGGCGACGAGCAACGTGCGGTCGTCGGCGGCGGGCCTGCCCTCGGTGAACTCCTCGACGGCGACGAGCACCGACTCGATCAGGTTGCTGGCCCTGGCGGTGCACTGCGAGAGCACGCCGTCGAGCCGCTCGAGGCCGAACATGCGGCCGTCGGGCGCCTCGGCGTCGGTCACGCCGTCGGTGTAGAAGACGATCTGGTCGCCGGGGCGGAGCTGGTGGGTGTGCTCCTCGTAGACCTCATCGGCCGCGATCCCCAGGGGGAGCCGCCGGGCGGCGTCGAGCGAGTCGATCGTGCCGTCCTCGCAACGCATCAGCCGCGGCGGGTTGTGCCCGGCGCCGGCGTAGCTGAGCCGGCGCGTCGCCGGGTCGTAGATGCCGTAGAAGGCGGTGACGAAGGTCTCGTTTTCCGAAGTATAGTGTTTATTCAATTGCTCGTTCAGGAAATTGAGCATGTTGCTCGGCGGGGTCGGCGGGCCGGGGTAGGTGTGGGCGATGCTGTGGGTGATGGCCATCATGACGGCCGCGGGGGTGCCGTGGCCGCTGACGTCGGCGATGAGGATGCCCCAGCGGCCGTCGGGCAGGGGGAGGACGTCGTAGTAGTCGCCGCCGGCGTAGCGCGAGGTCTGGTAGTGGGCGGCGAGGTCGAGCGTCGGGATGCGGGGCAAGACCTTCGGCAGCAGCGAGCGCTGGATGTCGGCGACGAGCTTCAGCTCGCGGTCGACGGCCTCGTAGGCGCGCTTCAGCTCGCCGGAGAGGACGAGGTTGTTGGTCGCCTGGCCGACGAGGTTGGAGCGGAGGACGAGCTCGGGGAAGGTGTCGGCCTCGAAGCCGTCGGGCCGCGAGTGGAGCATGAACGTCATGTTCTTGGCGATGCCGCCGTTGTACTGCGGGATCGCCAGCAGCGAGCGGTAGCCGGCCAGGTGCTCGGCGGCGGGGTCGTCGTCGGCGACGCGGAGGTCGGCGACGACTCGCGGCTCGTCGCCGTAGAGCAGCTCGCCGAGCAGGCCGCGGTCGAAGACCGGCAGCAAGTCGCGGTCGCGCCAGGGGTTGACCAGCTCGCCCCAGAGCGACGACCGCGTGATCCGGTAGCGGGGCGGCGCCAGGTCGCGGCGGCTGACGGAGATGAACGCCTCGCCCACGCGGTACCGCTTCATCCCCCGGACGAACGCCTGCACCATCTGCTGCGGGTCGGTCTGCCGGCTCATGTCGCGCATCGTCGCCACGACCACGGCCAGCCGCTCTTTCCAATCCCCCGATCGATTGTTGAAGATGCTTTTCAGTTCTGCGGTCGAGTCCATCGTGTCAATCATGGTGCGCGGCTCCGACGTCGTTTCCCCCCATTGTAGCGGCCGGGGCAATGGGGTCGTCGGGGGGACGACGGGCTCACGACACCGCGGCCGGGCCGAGGGTTCGGCGGCCGGCGACGATGCGGGCGGCGACGCGGACGGCCTCGATCAGGCTGGAGGTCTCGGCGCGGCCGAGCCAGGCGATGTCGTAGGCGGTGCCGTGCGCCACGCTCGTGCGGACGATCGGCAGGCCGAGCGTCACGTTGACGGCGTGGTTGAAGCCGATCGACTTGAGCGCGACGTGACCCTGGTCGTGGTACATCGCGACGACCGCCTCGAACTCGCCGCCGATGGCGCGGACGAACAGCGTGTCGGCGGCGATCGGCCCGTCGACGTCGATGCCCAGCGCCTTGGCCTGGCGGATCGCCGGGGCGAGCACCCGCGACTCCTCGTCGCCGAAGAGGCCGTTCTCGCCCGCGTGCGGGTTCAGGCCCGCGACCGCCACCCGCGGCGCCCGGCCGCCGGTCAAGGGCCGTAACGCGCGGTCGGCCAGGGCGATCTTCTCGAGCACGGCCTCGACGGTGATCTGCTCGAAGATCCGCCGCAACGGCATGTGCAGCGTCACGTGCACGACCCCCAGGCCCGAGTCGCCGGCGCCGATGGGAGGGCCGAGGTAGAGCATCATCGCGTGGTCGGTCACGCCGCAGCGCTCGGCGAGGATCTCGGTGTGCCCGGGGTGGCGGATGCCGCCGGCGTGCAGCGACTCCTTGTTCAAGGGCAAGGTCGTCACCGCGTCGACCCGGCCGGCCAGGGCCAGGTCGATCGCGGCGTTCAGGAACTGGTACGCGGCGCGGCCGGCGCGCGCGTCGATCCGACCCGGCGCGATGTCGTCGAGCCGCTGGTCGGTCGCGTCGAGGCAGGGGATCGTCCGCGCGCTGGGCTCGGCCTGCTCGGGCCGCTCGATCAATTGGATCTGCGCCGCGCCGCCGACGCACGCCAGGGCCCGGGCCAGGACGACGTGGCTGCCGATGACGACGACCCGCGCCAGGGTCCGCAACGGGGACTCGCCCCAGGCCTTCGCGATGACCTCGGGCCCGATGCCGGCCACGTCCCCCATCGTCAACGCCACCAGCGGCCTGTCGTCGCGCACGAGACCCTCCCTGACCCGGAACGACCGATCGGGCGCGGCCGGCTCGCACGGGAGGGCCGCGCCCCCCATCATAATCGGCTTCGATCCGGTCGGGGATAGCCGGTCCCGCGCCGACGGCCCGGATTGCCCGGGCCGCCACCGCGATCAGTTCTGGTCGAGCCAGTTGATCGCCGCGTCGTGCGCCGGGAAGAAGATCGGCCGGCGCGGGCCGTCGACGTGGGTCGATTGCGTCGGATACACCACCGGCGACGCGGCCGGCAGGTTCGGCGTCGAGAAGGTCCGGGCCACCGTCGGACGGTAGACGCCGTCATAACCCCGCGCGTAGACGACCACCGGCGCCGCGGTGGCGCGGAAGGACGAGAACGGGCCGAAGTACGACATCGAATAGGGGCCGTACTGCCCGAGCGGCGTGTAGCCGCCGCCGGCGTTGCCGCTGCCCCGGATGAGGGCCACCGGGGTCGGGAAGAACCCGCTGGTCTGCATCGGCGCGACCGTCGCCGGCGCGACGGCGGCCGTCGGCACCAGGGCCCGGACCCGCCGGGCGCGGGCGTGGGGCCCGCCCGCGGTCGCCGGGCCGGCGGCCAGGGCCAGGCATCCCAGGGACACGAGCACTCCGGGCGCGCGGCACCCCGTCACGATCCGCATCGGTGTCGCCTCAAGGTGGGGGGCCGTCGGGCGTCGGGCCGATCGTCGGCCGTTCGTCGTCGGACCTTGAGGAATTCTACCCGACGTTCGCGGCGGGCGCCGGGAGAACCGTTCAGCCGAGCCGCTTGGCCGACATCGCGGGCAGCATGCGGTGCGACTCCTCGACGATCCGCGCGACGCCCTCGCCCAGGGGCGACTCGAGCAGGTCGTGGAGCTTGCGGGTCAGGTCGCGCTCGCGGGTCGGGGCCGACCACGAGGCCGACGCGTACGCGGCCTCGGCCGGCTCGTCGTCGGCCTGCCGGGCGAAGGGTTCTTCGTTGGTGGCCCAGGCCGGGCCCCGTCGTCGCTGCGCCGGCTCGGCGACCGGGGCCGGGAACGGGGGCAGGTCCCACGAGCCCGTCTCGGCGTTCCCCAGGAGGACGTCGATGGGCACCTCCAGCGCCCGCGCGATCCGTCGCAGCGTCCCCGCCCGCGGCAGCTCGGTCTTGCCGCTCTCGATCTGATACAGCGCCGTCCTCGAGATCTCGGCCCGCGACGCCAGCTCGTCGGGACCCCATCCCTTGGCGTACCGATAGTCGCGGATCCGCTTGGCCAGGTTCATGTTCGTTCCCCCCCGGTTTCTCTCGCCGGACTCGTTCGGCAAGCTGACTAAAATTTACGAAACCGGGTCGAGGTTGTCAACATGCCATATCAGGCGGAATCCTGCTTTTTTCTGGACCGATTCCGGCCGGATTTCGACGGCCATGATCGGGATTGGCGCGAACTTCGTGTTCAATCCGGCGTACGGCCGCCGCAACGATCTGGGACTTGGAGTTGCGCGTCCCGGGCGATTCAGCGCGCCTTGTCCTTCGGCTCGAGTTCGTTCAAGGCGCCGGCGAGCAGGGCCGGGTCGCGCTTCGAGAGCAGGTGCTCGACGCGGGCGGCGGGGAACCCGAGCTTCGCGAGCGCCTCGCCGGCCCGCTTCCAGAGCCGGTCGCGCGCCTTGCCCTCGGCGAGGTAGAGCTCGGTGACGAGCTCGGCGAGCCGCTGCGCCTGGATCGCGTCGTAATTCTCATAATAACGCTTGACGATCTTCTGCTGATACGGCGACAGGTCGGCCATCGGCGGTCGGCTCCGTCCTGGGGTTGGGTTCGGGTCAATCGGCGTCGGGGGGGCGTCGGAGCCGCTTGGCGGCGGCGCGTCGCGCCTTCTCGGCGCCGCGGCGGACCTTCGAGGCGAAGGTGGGCCGGGTCGCCTTGCGGGCCTTCGGCGGCGTCGCGGCGGCGAGGACGAGCCGCCGGACCTTGTCGAGGCAATCGTCGACGTTGCGCCCCTGGTCGCGAGTCCGCTGCGAGGTGACGAGCAATTCCCCCTCGGTCGTCAGCCGCGAGGCGACCGCGCGGAGCAGCCGCGCCCGCACCGGCTCGGGCAGGCTCGGGCTCGCGCCGGGCTTCCAACGGAGCACCGCCTTCGAGGCCACCTTGTTCACGTTCTGCCCGCCCGGGCCCCCCGAGCGCGCGAACTCGAACCGGAACTCCTCGAGCGGGATCGCGATGCGGTCGTCGACGATCAGCATGGTCCATCGCCGGTCGGGAGAGCGGAGGGGGTGGGATTCGAACCCACGGAGGTTGTGACGCCTCTACGGTTTTCAAGACCGTCCCGCGAGCCGCATAAGGTGGGAAACCACAAGGATTTACGGGCGACACACGCGCCCGCTGCCCACCATTTGCCCACCGACGATCGTAGCATACCTCCCGACCTGGCGGAAGTTGCCGCGGTGTGGCCGAGGCTCCCCGAGGCAGTCAAGGCGGGGATCGTGGCGATGATTCGGGTCGCATCGGGGACCTTGACGGGTCGGTGACGCTTCATCATCTCCTGCGATGATTACACAGCTATGAAATGTTAAGTCATTAAAAATCTAACTCAAAGCGCCAACGCCGAAAGGTCGGCGAACTCCGTCGGCCGGAGCCCGTTGTAATCATTCTGCCGGACCATCAGGAACGCCCACGGCGTGCTGGTGAGCATCGTGGCGTTCTCGCACCAGAGGCGGGCGGCGCGAGCCTTGTGGGCGACGTTGACGTCTTCGAGGCCCTTGGTCTCGATCAGGTGGTGCGTGCCGTCGAGGGTGATAGCGACGAAATCGGGCTCGTAATACCGGAGATTGCCCGACCCGTCGGTGTATTCGATCGTGAACTGGAACTGCTCAGGGAGCTTGGCGAACCGCTCCACGTCGTCGGCGTCGTGGAGGAAGCGGGCGAACTCACGCTCGAACTGGTTGTCGCAAGGCACGAGGTTGAAGACGCACTTGTCCGAGGCCAGCGTCGGGCGCGACCAGGGGAATATCGGCGTCTCCGACAGCCGCCGGCCCTCGCCGAGCAACTCGGGCTGAAGCTCCTGGACCACCAGGCCGTGCAACGCCTTGGCGAAGGTGTTGACGGTCAGGAAGTGGGCGACGTTGCTGCTGATGGCCTTGACCATCTCGGGTGTGTTGAGCGTCACGGGCTCGCCGAACGCCCTGGTCTCCAGGAACTCCCGGACCTTGGGGACCAGGGCGGCGAACTGAGAAGGGAGCTTGAGGTTCTGGGCGATCCGCCGGGCGTAATAGCCGATGACCTCCTCGGCCGTCTGCATGGCGGGGATGATATAGTCGTTCTCGATGATCTTCTGAAGTGTGATGATATCGTAACCCTCGTAATGGAAGCTCGCCGCGGCCTTGTCCGTCGCCTTTCGGGACAGGCGGGGACAGGTGATCGCCGAGACGTCGAGGGAGGCGATCTCCTCAGCCAAGGTCGTCTTGCGGGCCAGGATCGGGCTCAACTCGGGGATGGTGATGTCCTTGGCCAGCTTCTCTTGAACCGGCTCGATGCCGGCGATGACCAGCTTATCCTTGCCAAGCTCGAAGGTCTCGAGGTCCAGGTTCTCCTCTTTCTCCAACTGCTCGACGAAATCGATGAACTTACGGGTGCCGATCACGTCCACCCGCTCGGTGTAGCCGACCCCCTGGTCCCGGAACATGAGCCGCAGGCCCCGACCGACGGTCTGCTCCGGGAGGATGTTCGCCGTGGCGGTGTAGGGCCGCAGGCCGACGATCACCGTCACGTTCTGGACGTCCCAGCCCTCGCGGAGCATCACCACACTCACGATGCAGTTGACCGGGCTCGTGCCGTCGTCCACCTCGCGGGCGGTCGCCCGGGCTTTGTCCAGGCCCTTCTTCGAGACCTCGCCCGACCTGTCGGTGTGGATGATGAGCACGCGCTCCCCGCCGAACTCCGCGGGGTACTTCTGCCTGAGCCAGTCCCCCACGTCGTCGGCCTCGGCCGTCTCGTTGAGCATCAGGAACAGGATCGGCTTCTTGCCAAAGGGGGCCAGTTGGTCGCGGTACTCCTTCCATCGCTCGACGCCCGCCGTCAGGTACATCTGATAGCGGACACTGGCGATCTCGGAGGGCGCCTCGCTGATCCCCTTGGCGATCCCCTTGAGCGGTCGCTTGACGATCCCGTCGAGGATGGCCTGTTTGAGTGGGTAATCGTAGACCGTCCAGGAGAAGAGTTGGCCCTTGGTGTGCCGGGGGGTCGCGGTGAAGTCGAGCTGCGCCGCCAGGCCGCCGGGGATCGAACCGTGGAGGCGGCGGAGGCAGATATTCCACTCGCTCCCCTCGTCGTGGGTGTGGTGGGCCTCGTCGTTGAGCACGACCGCCGGCCCGCCCCGGGCGACGATCCGAGGGGCGAAATCCTCGACCTCCGACCCCTTCGCGGGGGGCTTGGGCCCGAGCATGGCCGTCATGATGTCGGGCTCGTCGGCCTCGGCCTGGGGACGCTCGTAGAACTGCTGAATGTTGGTCAGGTAGAGGGCGCCCGTAGAGCCGGCCCGCTCCCCCTCGCCCCGCATGTAGCACTGGAAGTCCCAGAAGATGCGCAGGTCATCGGGGATGACCGGGTCGAGGTGGAAGATCCGGCCCCCCTCGAAGTCGCTCCGCAGCCGCTCGAAGACGATCACGTTGGGGGCCAGCAGGAGGAACGTCCGCGCGAAGTCGTCGCGGGCCTCGGCCACCGCGTTGAGGTACTGCCAGGCGACGGCCAGGCTCATCACCTTCGTCTTGCCGCTGCCGGTGGCCATCTTCACGCAGTAGCGGGCGAAGTCGTCGAACTGGAGCAGCTTCAAGTCTTGGCGGGTTGCGTAGGTCTCCAGCAGCGACTTCTGCCGACGGATGCCGGCGACCTCGAACAGATAGATCAACGTCTCGATGGCGTGCTGCTGGGAATAGTGGTAGGCGAAGCGGCGGCCGTTGGCGAGGCGATGGTCGGTCTTGAACCAGTGATGGAGCAGTCGGCGGGTCGTCGCCGAGGCGCCGGGGTAGTCGGCGACTCGCCAGGCGTCCACCTTCTCGCGGATGGCGGGGACGCACGGGGCGGTGCTCGTCTTCACGTCGAACAGCGGCGCGGCGGTGGGGTCGGCCGGCGTCTTCTTGCGGCCCATCAGCGTCGCCCCCTACTTCACCTTGGCCTTCACCGTCTTGGTCGTGTCGTTGCCGAGGATGTCGATCACCTTGACCACGGCGCGATACTCGCCCGGCTCCTCGTAGCGGTGCGTGGCCGACAGGGCGAGCTTGCCGTCCTTGCGGGTGCGGAAGCTCTGCCACTGGTTGTGGAAGGCGTCTCCCTTGTGGTCCCAATCGACCGCCCAATAGTCGATCCACTGCGACCAGTGCCGGACCGCCCCCATCACCTCCGCGGGGACGTCGTCGGGGGGGATGACGAAGTCGGTGAGGGTCAGGGTCGCCTCCCGCCCCTTGACCGATACGTCCACCGCCAGGGCGGCCAGCTCGAAGAATTGGATATCTCCCTGCTCGACGGCCCGCTTGTCCATCACGTCGCGGGGGATGCGCTTGAACTGCATCTGGATGTTGGCGGCGGCGGCCTGCTGCTTGGCGACCTCGTTCAACTCGAAGGCGAACTCCCAGCCGAGCACGTCCACGCCGTTGGTCGTCGGGGCGTCCTTGCCGGTCCCCATCGCCCGCTTGAACTCGATGGCGATCTGCTGAACGTCGCCGACGCTGACCGGTGCATCGACCCCGCCGACGTGGACCATCCGGCCCGCCTTGACCCCGTGGAGCCAGGTGTAGCCGTTCAGAGGGGAGGCGTGATACAGCGTGAGGATGAAATCGATATAGGCCCGATGGCGTCGCGTCGCCTCCTCGACCTTCGCCGGGCCGGAGTCGGCGAAGGCCCCGACCTGCCACATCTGTCGCTCATACTTCCCGAGGTTTTGTACGACGAACGGCCGGACGTCAGGGATGTTCAGCAGCCGCTTCCGCGTCGTGTGAATGGCGAAGCGGCCGAGGTCGCATGCGATCCACCGGCGGTTCAGCTTCTCGGCGACGGCGGCGGTTGTACCGGAACCGGCGAAACAGTCGAGGACGAGATCGTTCTCGTTGGAGGCGGCTCTGATGACGCGCTCAAGGAGAGCTTCGGGTTTTTGAGTGGGATAGTTTGTGCGTTCTATGGCGACCATATTAATAGGATCTATATCTGACCAACTATCTTGAGCCGGCATCCCTTTCATTTCATCAAGATATGTTTTTATATAGGGCCAAGCACCACGTTTCTCGGGCCAATAGATAAGTCCTTTCGTGTCCAACTCTTCAAGCTGGTCCGGTGTATATGCCCAATGTCTGCCTTTCTTAGTGGGGTCGATTCCTCTCCAGGGTTTTCCAGTCACACCCTGCCTCGTCCCCGCCCCGCTCGGATTTTCGTGCTTGTACCGTCGACCATTTGCGTCGACGTGGCGATAATGCTTGTCTTCGTAGGATTTTTCGTACTTTTGATATATTTGATTCCACGTATAATTGTTTGTCTTTGTAAACCAATAGATCACATCATGGTTCGGGCCGAAGCCTTTCGTATTATTCTGTGCGTGGCTCCTTTTCCAAATAATCTCATTTTGAAAATTATTTGATCCATAGATTTCATCTAATATACATTTAACATAATGGCTGACATGATAGTCTAGATGTACAAAAAAACTGCCCGTCTCTGCTAGCAATTCGTAGAGACCGATCGCGGTCTCATGGAACCAGTGTAGGTATGAGTCTAACCCGCGGCCCCAAGTGTCCCGATACGCCTTCTGCTCGATGATGCTCGGCTGCTTGGTGAACGCGACCGATTCGGCGTCCTCATCATCCGTTTCCGGGACGGCGGCCGTGAACGAGAAATCCGCCCCGGTGTCGAAGGGGGGGTCGATGTAGATCAGATCGACCTTGCCGGCGAATTCGGCCAGGAGCGACGGCAGCACGTACTTCTTGTCCCCCCAGATCAGGTGATTGCGCCACGCCTGGGCCTTCGAGGCGGACTGGAAGAGGTTGAGTTGCCGATCCTGGGCCGACTCGTTGACCGTCTCGACAGTCTGAAACGGCAGGGCTACCCGCAGGGGGGCGACCCGCTTGCCGTCGGCGTCATACTTCCCGTCCCAGATCAGCTCGGTCTTGATCGGCATCGATCCAGCTTCCCCGACCATCCTCGAAACGATCCGCCCGCGTAAGGCCCGGGGGGATCGGCCTTACGACGCCAGGACTCAGCGGCAGGCAGTGAGCGAACTATCATGGCATGATGGCTGGGGCGATTCCAGACCCATCCGCCAAGATCGACAGGCTCGCGCTCCGCGACGATCCCTGACCGCACATCGGGGCCCAATTCAACAGGGCAGGACGACCGCGCCCGCTGGCTCCGCCGGCCGAGACCATTCCGGAAAGTCGGGGGCCGATCCGACGACCCTCCCTCGGGCTGACCACGGCAATCCCGGCCTCCGACGCCACAGACGGATCCTTTTTCCTTTGACGCCGATTTCGGAAAGTCGCCCCGGCGACGCTGCCCCGCGCCAGGGCGATCTCGCCGAGGATGCGCGAGCAGTCCGCCGCGTGCGGGCCGTTCTGGAAGTTTCGGACATAGGCGCTCTGGCGGACCGAGGCCGCGTCGATGACCTCCGGGTCCTCCTCGGTCGGGGCGATGGAAAGCAGTTGGTAGAAGGTGGGCGGGCGCCGGTCGCGCGGGATGCCAAGCCACTTGTGATAGGGATCGAACATCGAAGCGTCCTGTACGTCATCCACTTGAGCAGCCGATTCTACGAAGATTGCGGACGAGTTGCAATCATTCTCGCGCGTATCGGCGTCTTTCAGTCTGCTCACGGTTCGACGAAGCTCTTGTGGGGTCGTCGGCGGTGTCGTAACATGCGGCACGACTTCCATTGTTGCGTGACGTTATGCTTCGAAGGTTCCCGACCCTCACCCTCGGGGTCTATTCGCACGTCGGCCTCCACGACCAGGCCGGCGCCCTGGACGCCCTCCCCAATCCCGACGCCCCGGCCGCCGTCCCCGAGGCTGGCCGGCTGGCCGCGACGGGTTCGGATGGCCAACAGATCGGCGATCGCCTTGCCCATTATTTGCCCATCGGAGGGGGCGGGACGGGGCGGTCGAATGCGGCAATGACGACCTGAATTCTTCCACAAGCCCCGTGTCGCTTATGGATCACAACTCGGGGAATCCGGCGGACTTCGCCACGGGGCGGGCCGTGGCGGCGGCTGGCGGAGCGGAGGGGGTGGGATTCGAACCCACGGAGGTTGTGACGCCTCTACGGTTTTCAAGACCGTCCCAATCGACCACTCTGGCACCCCTCCGGAGCGAGACGGCGCGCCGCATTCCCTTCACTGGCCGACCTCGTCGAGGACGTCCTCGGCGACGAAGATCGGCACCTCGACGGTGACGGCGACGGCGATGGCGTCGCTGGGGCGGGAGTCGACCTCGATCGTCTCGCCGTCGTGGCGGATGCGGAGCTTGGCGAAGTAGGTGTGGTCGCGCAGCTCGCTGATGTAGACGTCCTGGAGGTCGCCGCCGAGCTGCTCGATCGTGCTGGCCAGCAGGTCGTGCGTCAACGGCCGCGGCGACGGCTGGCCGCGGACGCGGCGGTCGATGCTGGTGGCCTCGAACAGGCCGATGACGATCGGGAAGGTCCGGTCGCCGTCGACCTCCTTCAGATAGATGATCTGATGATCGCCGTTCTCGCTGATGACGATCCTCGTGAGTTCCATCTGGACGGCCACGGTCGTCGCCCCCTCGCCTCGTCCCGGCCCGCCGCTCGCGACGCCCCGCGCGGCAAGTCGCCCCGCGGGCCGGTCGCGTCCGCGGCGGCCTCCATCGATGATAAGGGCGCCGCCGAGGGCCGTCAACGCGACCGGCCGCGGCGGTCGCGGGTCGGCTGGTGCGAGGTCGCGTCGCGCGGCGGATGCCCCCTCAAAAATCGCCGTCGAGCTGCGCCAGCGCGCGGGAGATCTCCCAGCGCCACTTCGAGCCGCCGTCGAGCTCGAGGCACTGGCGGAAGGCCTGGCGGGCGAGGGCGGGCTGGTCGGTGCGGAGGAAGAGGGTGCCGAGTTGCATGAGGGCGTCGGCGTCGGTCTCGTCCAGCGCGAGGACCTGCTCGAAGCGGCGTCGGGCGTCGTTCCAGCGGCCCTGGAGGTAGTGCTCGGTCGCCTCGCGGAAGAGGCGGTCGATGTCGTCGCGGTGGCGCTCGGGGTGGCAGCGCCAGAGCCACCAGGTCGTGTAGCCGAGCGCCCCCAGCCACGTCACGCCGGCCAACGCGGCGAAGAACGGGGGCAGGTCGGCCGGGAACAGCTCGGTCCAGATCGCGCGCGAGACGATCGCCAGGTTCAACGTCGCCGCGAACAGCGCCGCCAGGATCAGGCCGAGCACCTCCTGGCCCGACCAGATCTGCGGCAGGCCCGGCCAGAAGCTCAACGCCGCGATCCCGAGCCGCCTGGGCATCGATTCGACTCCGATCGGGAGAGGGTTCCTGCCGCAGAGCACACAGAGATAGAATAAGAAGAATTCTTTTATTTTTTCTCTCTACTCTGTGTCCTCTGTGGCAAATATTATCTTTGGATTTTATCCAGAAGTCTGCGCGAGAGGGAGCGGAGCTTGGCGCGGGCGGCGGAGTGGTCGCCGGGGCCGTTGACGGGGGCGCCGTCGAGGGTGATGACGGGAGCCGAGGGGGTCCCGGTCAGTCGCAAGGTCGCCAGCTCGTCGAGGGCGCCGGGGACGTCGGCCAGGGCGGCGCGGAGCTCTTCGGGGAGCTTGCGGGCGATCCCCTCGGCGCCGACGCGGTAGTCGATGGCGCCGCCGAAGTCGGCCCAGCCGGAGAGGACGATCGGGAACCGGGCCACGCTGACGGTCAGGTCGTCGCTGGCGACGCGCCCCTCGCCGACGGTGAAGTGGCTGCGGATCGAGCCGATCCGACCCCTGGGCGGGAGCGGGACGACCTTGGCCAGCTCGGCCACCAGCCGCGAGCCGTCGAGCGCGACCGGGTCGAGGGCGATCGCCCCCTGGCCGGCCAGCGAGCGCTCGAGGTCGGCGCGGGACGTCCCCTCGCCGCGGAGGTCGAGGTCGAGGTCGAGCGTGCCGTCGAGCTCGGCGGGCGTGCCGTCGAGCACCGGCACGACCCGATCCAACGCCCCCATCCCGGCGCCGAGGCCGACGCCCTGGGCCTGGAGCCGACCCTCGAACCAGGGGACGTTTCCGCCGCAGTCGATCGAGCCCGAGAAGGCCAGCGTGCCGCCGTTGAGCTTCCCCTTGAGGCTCTCGATCGTCCCGCGCTTGCCGTCCCAGGTCGCGCGGCCGTCCAGTTCACGGAGCTCCAACGCGGTGCCGCTGGGATCGTCGAGCACGCGCACCCGCCCGCCCATCACCGCGAGCGACACGGCGACCGGCTGCGACGTCCCGCCCGGGTCCGACGGCCCGCGGCCCGGGCCGTTGAGCAGGTCGAGCAGGGCGCAGTTGCCGTCCTTGTCGCGATGGACGGTCAGCTCGACGCCGCGGGCGTCGACCTCCTTGGGGGCCGAGCAGCCGGTCAGGAGGTGGACCGGGTTGAGGTCCAGCCGCAATTCGTCGACGCGGAGCCAGGGGGGTGCCGTGCCGTCGCCGCCGATCTCGAGGCCGAGGAGCCGGAGGTTGCCCAGGACGCCGAGCCGGACCGCCGCCAGCCGCACCGGCTGGCCGGAGGCGTTCGCCAGGCGACGTTCGAGCCGCGCCCGGGCCCAGTCGGTCGGCGCCACGAGGAGGACGAATGCCCAGAGCAGGCACGGGGTCAGCGCCAGCTTCAGGACCAGCCGCCGACGGAACCTCGGGCATTTCATGGGCGGAAGACCCCCGCAACGCGTCCGTTGCACGACCGTCCGGTGCCCGCGACGCCCCGGACGGTCGCGCGGGACCATACCCCAAGCCCCGATTCGCGGCAACCTCAACCCGACGCCCGGCCCTCGGGCCCTTGCGTCCGGGCCGGTCGGCCCTTAGCCTCAAGGGGCGCGGTCCAAGAGCCGTGCCCGGAGAAGTTCCGCGATGACCGCCCCTCGATGGACGTCCTGGCCGCGATGGCTCGCGCTGGCATGCGTGCTGGCCCCGGGCTGCGTGGACGAGGAGCCGCCGCCGGCGCCGATCGGGCCGCAGCGGGTGCGGGTCAAGCTCCTGCTGGAGACGGTCGAGGGCAAGGACAAGGCGGCGCGGGACGTGGCCCTGGGTCGGATCGAGGAGTTGGGCCGATCGGGCCTGAGCCCCAAGGACGGCACGCGACTGCTCCGCGCCGCGGCGCGGATCGGCCGGCCGGATCGCTCCGGATTGGGGGCGCGGCTCGTGGCGGCGGCGGCCTGGCACGCGCGGGGCGAGCTGTTGCCGATCGTCGCGGAGGTCTTCCCGAAGCTCGGCGACGACGCCCGGCTCCAGGCCCTCAACCTGCTCGGGGTGATCGGCGACCGGCGCGCCGCCGAGGAGCAACTCGCCTTGATCCGCGAATACGCCCCCAAAGGGGGCGTACCCGGCCTCGGCGCCGCCGCCTGGCAGGCCCGGCCGCGATACGCCGACGTCTTCTTCCCGGCCCTCTTCGAATTGCTCGACGACCCCCGCCTCTCGGCCGACGTCGGCTCGTTGACGGCCGCCTACCTCAACGCGGGGCGGCTCCGGAACGAGGACCTCGCGGCCCACCTCGACCGGATCGAGCGGGCCGTGCGGGAGTGCCGGGCCTGGTTCCTCGCGAACGAGGACCGCGTCGATCCTTCGAGGTCGGCGCAGGCCTCGGCGCTCATCCTGTTGCTCGGCCACATCCCCGGCGACAGGGCCGAGGCGGCGCTCCGCGGGATGCTCGACGTCCCCGCGCCGTGGGTCAGGAACCCCGCCCTGGTCGAGCTGATCGGCCGCGGCGACGCCGTCGACTCGGCGAGCCTCGAGGCGATCGCCGACGATCCCGAGTGGCGGGCCTGGCTCTTCGAGATGCTCCGGAAGATCGGCCAGTCCCATCGCTTCCCCGATCGGTTCGCGAACCAGGTATCGCTGGCCGAGTCCGAGCTGGTCTCCTGGCTGATCGAGGAAGCCGAATCGGGCAGGCCGGCCGGGATCGTCTTCGAGCGGACGGACCCCGCGCCCGCCGTCCAACTGGGCCGCCCCCGCGTCGCCTACCTCTTCCGCTTCCGCAAGCGCGACCAGGCCGATTGGCTCCGCGGCTGGGTCGTCTATCCCCGCGCCGACTCCCTGCTCACTGGCGGCGACGCGGGCAGCGACTTCAAGCCCTGGGGCGACCCGTCGCCGATCCGGTTCGGGGACGGAGGAGAGGCGGGGGAAGACGATTGAGGGCGAAGGACAGAGGACAGAGGCCGCGAGATGGGGATTGATCCGATGAGAAAGAATGTGTGCAAGACGGTCGCCGTCGTCGCGGCGCTGGCACTCACGGTCCGGGCGAAGGGGGATGAGCTGCCGATCGTCGGGGACGTGGAGTGGCAGCCGTTGACGGCGCAGGCGAAACGAATCATGGAGGCGCTCGACCTTCTCGGCCAGCCGTTGCCGGAGGCGTCGCGGCGGCGGATCGAGCGGGCGATGGACGACGACGACGAGGCGAAGGCCGTCCGCGAGATCCAGAAGGCGCTGGACCCGTATTGCCTCGTGGGCGTCGAGATCAACGCCGAGAGCCGCGTGAAGGCGATGCCCGGCCCGGCGTCGCCGCGGCTGGTGCAGCAGGGGTGGACCGTCTTCCTCGTGAAGGTCCACAACCTCGCGGGCGTCACCGCCCCGCTCCGAGCCGGGAGCCCGAACGCGAGCCCGGTGTTCAAGGTCTCGACGAGCAGCCCCGAGCCGAAGCAAGCCATCGCGCCGGCCGAGGTCCGCCGGCGCTGGATGGACCTGCGCACGTTCGACGACCGACCGTTGACCCGCACCCTCTCGGGCCTGGCGCTCGAATACCGGATCATCCAGGTCTCGAGCCGCGACGCCGGCAAGCGCGAGGCGAAGCTCCGGTTCGACGTGGGGCAGGGGACCCAGGACCTCGGCTTCCGGTCGGACGTCGACATCCTCTTCACGATCGACCCGGCCGTCGCGGTGGTGCTCGACGTGTCGGACGTGGACGGCAAGCCGACGACGGCCTCGTTCCTGTTCCGCGACGCCCAGGGGCGCGTCTACCCGTCGCCGGGGCGTCGGCTCGCGCCCGACTTCTTCTTCCACCCGCAGGTCTACCGCCACAGCGGCGAGACCGTGCTCCTGCCGCCGGGGACCTTCACCGTCGAGTGGACGCGCGGCCCCGAGTACGTCACCCAATCGCGGACGATCACCGTCCCGAAGGGGGCGAGCCACCGCGAGGCGTTCACCTTGAAGCGCTGGGCGAACCTCGCGGCGATGGGGTGGTACTCCGGCGACCACCACGTCCACGCCGCCGGCTGCGCCCACTACGAGAGCCCGACCGAGGGCGTGCGGCCCGAGGACATGATGCGGCACATCCTCGGCGAGGACCTCGACGTCGGCTGCGTACTGAGCTGGGGCCCGTGCTGGTACGCGCAGAAGGCGTTCTTCGAGGGGAAGGTCCACGCGCTCTCGACCCCCGATCACCTGATGCGTTACGACGTCGAGGTCTCGGGCTTCCCGTCGTCGCACACCGGCCACCTTTGCCTCCTCCGCCTGAAGGAGGACGACTACCCCGGCACGACCCGGATCGAGGAGTGGCCGAGCTGGGACCTGCCGATCCTGAAGTGGGGGAAGGCGCAAGGCGGGGTCGTCGGCTTCTCGCATTCCGGCTGGGGCCTCATGATCAAGGATGAGAAGCTCCCCAGTTACGAGCTGCCCCCGTTCGACGGCATCGGCGCCAACGAATACATCGTGGACGTGGTCCACGACGCGGTCGACTTCATCTCGACGGTGGACACGCCGGCCCCTTGGGAGCTTTACGTCTGGTATCACACCTTGAACTGCGGCTACCGGGCCCGGATCAGCGGCGAGACCGACTTCCCGTGCATCTACGGCGAACGGGTCGGCCTCGG
>DASZMJ010000342.1:0-38786 GCA_035551935.1 Isosphaeraceae bacterium | reverse complement strand
CCGATCCCCCTGGATGCTAAGGGGATCGGTCCGCACGGCGGGGCCGACGACGGGCGAGACCTTCCCGCGATCGCGCGGGAGGTCGCCCCGGGATCGCCGATCGCGAGGCGGGAAGGAGCGAGAATTCGGGCTTCCCCCTCGACATGGCGGGAGGAGGCCCCTAGAATCGTTGTGTCGCTCGCGACGGTCCGCTACCCGACCGCCGCGAGTTCCGTGCTTTCTTGATCCCGACGCGACCGAGACGACCCCGCCGGCAACGAGGCCGAGACCTCCCCAATCCGCCAGCCACCAGCCCGACTGTCCGCCCAAGCGCCGACTCTTCTCGACGCGATGACGCCGCCGCCATCGTCGACCCCGCGAGAGCGCTCCAGGCCGACTCGGAAGCGGCGCCCGCACTCGGGGCGACCGATCGGTTGGCCGCCGCGATCCGCCTTGGGCCGCAGACCTCTCGATTCGAGGAGTTCCGCTTGGAGACGCAGACGATCGACGCCCCGACCACCCCGCCGACCCAGGCCCCGGACTTCGCCGGCCTCGGCGTCGGCGGCCTGACCCTCACCGCGCTCGCGCGGAATGGCTTCGAGGCCCCCAGCCCGATCCAGCAACAGCTCATCCCGCCGGCCCTGGCCGGGCGCGACTGCATCGGCAACGCGCCGACCGGCACCGGCAAGACCGCCGCGTTCCTGGTCCCGCTGCTCGAGGCGGTCGACGACCGCGATCGTCGCACCCAGGCGCTGGTGCTCGTGCCGACGCGCGAGCTGGCGCACCAGGTCGGCCGCGAGTTCGAGCGGCTCTCCGCCGGCCGACGCTGCCGGGCGGTGGCCGTCGTCGGCGGCGAGTCGATCGTCCTGCAGCAGCGGCTCCTGAGCCGCGGCTGCCAGATCATCGTCGCCACCCCCGGCCGCCTGATCGACCTCCTGGAGCGCGGCTCGGCGCGGCTGGACGGGGTGCGGTTCGTCGTCCTCGACGAGGCCGACCAGATGCTCGACATCGGCTTCCGCCCGGCCGTCGAGCAGATCCTCTCGACCGTCCCCGAGAGCCGGCAGACGCTCCTGCTCTCGGCCACGATGCCGGCGGGGGTCCGCGACCTGACCCGCCGCTTCCTCCGCGACCCGGCCGACGTCCGCCTGATCCCCGACGACGACGCGACGATCCCGACGATCCGGCAGGCGTACATCATGGTCGAGCCCGGCCGCAAGCTCGACCTCATCGTCAAGCTCCTGGAGCGCGAGCAGCCGAGCCGCGCCATCGTCTTCTGCCGCACCAAGCACGGCGCCGACCGGCTCGGCGAGCTGCTCCGCAAGCAAGGCGTCGGCGCCGAGGCCATGCACGGCGACCTCTCGCAGTCGCGCCGCAACCGCGTGCTCCACGCGTTCCGGACCGGGCGGCTCCACGTCCTGGTCGCGACCGACGTCGTCGGCCGCGGCATCGACGTGCCGGAGATCTCGCACGTCATCAACTTCGACCTGCCCGAGGACCCCGCGCACTACGTCCACCGGATCGGCCGGACCGGCCGGATGGGGCGCGACGGCGCGGCGTTCTCGCTGGTCCTGCCCGATCAGGCCAAGCTGCTCGACGAGATCGAGCGCGCGATCTCGCGCACGCTCGATGCCGACCGCGTCGAGGGCATCTTCGCCCCGCCGCGGCCGGTCGCCGAGCGGCCGCGGCCGCGCCAGGGTCGGCGTCCCGGCTCGCGCCCCTTCGGCCGCGGCGGGCCGGGCGACTCCCACCGCCGTCGCCGCGCATTCGCCGGCCGCGGCGCCTGACCATGCCAAACGAGGAGGGGACTGGCCCCGAGTCTTCGAGGTGCCCGTCCCCTCCTCGTTCCGCCGCCACGGGCGTGATCGCCGTTGGCGAGCCGGTCGCTGCCGGTTAAGGTGGGTCCGGGCATCGCGGGCGACGAGGGACCGGAACGGCCGACGAACTTGGCGACCATCGGCGTCAACCTGACGGACCGGCAGCGGAAGGCCCTCGAGGCGCGCGGCGTCAGCGTCGCCTTGATCGCGGGGGCAGGCTGCGGCAAGACGAGCGTCCTGACCGCCCGGTACCTCGGCGAGCTCGACGGCCGGGCGCTCCGAGAGGTGGTCGCCGTCACCTTCACCGAGAAGGCCGCGCGCGAGCTCCGGGCGCGCGTCCGCGCCGCGTGCCGCTCGCGGCTGGCCGCGGGCGAGTCCCCCCGGACCTGGAAGTCGATCCTTCGCGGGCTCGAGGCGGCGCCGATCGACACGTTCCACGGCTATTGCGGGGGCCTCCTGCGCGCCTTCCCCGCCGAGGCCGGCGTCGAGCCCGGCTTCGCGGTCCTGGAGGAGTCGGTCGCCTCGAGCCTCCGCGACGCCGCCCTCGACTCGTGCCTGCGCCGCTGGATCGCCGAGCGGGACGAGGACTTCCTCGCCCTGGCGATCGACCTCGGGCTCGACGGCGCCCGCGCCACGATCGCCGCGTTGATCGCCGACCGCTGCCGCGCCGACCTCGGCGACTGGGCCCGGCTCGACGCCGACTCGATCCTCGACCGCTGGCGCGCGCACTTCGACGCCCACGCCCGCCCCGCCCTGCTCTCCACCATCCGCGGGCCCGTCGCCGCTTGCCTCGCCCTGCTCGCGATACCGATATGCCCCGACGCCAGGTTCCTGCAACGTCGCGACGCCCTCCTCGGTCTGCTGCCGGGGATCGCCGAGGTTGCCGACGCCGAGGGCCGCCTGGCCGCCGTCGTGGAGCACGCGCGGATCCAGGGAATCCACAAGTCGAAGTTCCGATCGGAATCCGCTTACGAATCCATCAAGTCCTCGTTCGAGGAGCTTCGCGACGCGATCCGGACCCTGCGCGGTCGCCTGGCCTGGGACGAGGCCGCCTCGCGCCGGGCGGCCGAGCAGGGCCTGAGGCTGTCGCGGCTGGCGGCGGGCGCGATCGAGGCGTACGACCGCGTCCGTCGGGCCGAAGGCGCGCTCGACTTCGACGACCTGCTGCTCCGATCGCGCGACCTGCTCCGGGCGCCGGACGAGGGCCCGCGAGGCGACATCATCGAGGCGATCGCGACGGTCCTGGTCGACGAGTTCCAGGACACCGACCCGATCCAGGGGGAGATCCTCCGGAGGATCGTCGGGGATGAGATCGGGGGCGGTCGGCTGTACCTCGTCGGCGACCGCAAGCAGTCGATCTATCGGTTCCGGGGGGCTCAACCGGACATCTTCGACGACTTCCGCGCGGCCTTTCCCGAGGCCGGCCGGCTCGCCTTGACCGAGAACTTCCGCAGCCGTCCCGAGCTGATCGCGTTCTTCAACGCCCTGTTCGCCCGTTGCTTCCCCGACCCCGATGACCGGCTCGAACCGGGTGCCGAGCCCCCGCCCTGCCCCGGCGGCGCCCGCCATGCGGTCGAGTTCCTCTGGGCAGTGGGGAGCGATGAGCCGGCGCCGTCGAGGCCGAATGCCGGCGAGCGTCGTCGGGGCGAGGCACGCCGGATCGCGCGTCGGATCGCGACGATCCTCGGCGACGGCTGGCCGGTCCGGGACCGCGCGGAGGGCCGCTGGCGTGGGGCGAACCCGGGGGATGTGGCGCTGCTCTTCCGCACCCTCAACGACGCCGGCCCTTACGAGCGTGCCCTGGCCGAGGAGGGGCTCGATTACCACGTCGTCGGCGGCTCGGCGTTCTTCGCGCAACAGGAAGTGATCGACGTGATCAATCTCCTCGCCACCGTCGAGGACCCGGTCGACGAGCTGGCCCTCGCCGGGACGCTGCGGGGGCCGTTCTGCTGCGTGAGCGACGACGCCCTGTACTGGCTCGCGACCGCCGGGCCGGCCGATCTCGCCCTGAACTTCGAGCAATGGCACGCCCTCCCCGAGCTGCGCGGCCCCGACCGCGAGGCGGTCGCCCGCGCCCGTCGGCTCGTCGAGGGCTGGCGGGCGCTGAAGGACCGGGTGCCGATGGCCGAGCTGCTCGACCGCGCGCTCGACGAATCGGGCTACGAGGTGGCCTTGCTCGGCGAATTCCTCGGGGCGAGGAAGCGCGCGAATGTGCGGAAGCTCGTGCGACTGGCCCGACAGTTCGACCGTCGCGGCGGGTTCACGCTCGCCGACCTCGTCGCCCGGCTCCGCGCCGACCTCCGCGACCCCCCGCGCGAGGAGCAGGCCGCGACGACCGACGAGGCCGGCCAGGCGGTCCGCCTGATGACAATCCATCAGGCCAAGGGGCTCGAGTTCCCGATCGTCGTCCTCCCCGACCTGAACCGCAAGGCCGTCGGCGAGCGCTCGCGCGTCGCGCTGCACGGCGAGCTCGGCCCGCTCGTCAAGCCGCTCGACGACACCGGCGACGACGCCGGTGCCAGCCTCGGCTGGGCCGCGTACCACGCGATCGAGCAGGCCGCCGAGGAGGCCGAGTCGCTCCGCCTCTTCTACGTCGCCGCCACCCGCGCCCGCGACCTACTCATCCTCTCCGCCGGCATGGGGCCCGACGAACCCGCCGACTCGACGGCGCTCAAGCTCCTCGACTCGGCCTTCGACCGCGCCTCGGGCTCGTGCAAGGACGGTCCCCTCCCCTGCCCCGTCTTCGTGACCCCGGATGAGCCGCCGGTCGCCCCTCGCAACCGCTCGCGCCGACGCCCCGACCTCCTCCGCATCGCCGACGCCCTCGACCCCGGACCATCTCCCGCTCTCTCATCAACGAAGCCAACCGCTACGAAGGTCCGACGCCCCAGCTTCCTCGATCTCGATCCCTTTTCAAGTCGAGTCGATAGCTTGATCCGTGCCGTCCTCGCCGACCCCAACGCGCTCGTCCCCGGCTCACTCACCCTCGCGACCGACCGCGCCGGCCGGCTCCAGGTCCCTTCGGCACCCGCCCGCGTCGTCGGCGCGGCACTCCATCATATGATCTCCTTCGTATCCTCGCCGCTCGCCCGCCGGATCGCGTCTTCGAACCACGTCGTCCGCTCCCTCCCCTGGATCCTCCCCTGGCCCGCCGACGACCCCGAGCCCACCGTCGTCCGCGGCCTCCTCGACTTCGCCTTCCGCGACGAATTGGGGTCCTACGAGGTCGTTACCCTCGTGACGGCTGAGTCCGATGCTCGTCGGGAACGACTCCGCCACTTCCTTTCCATGCGCGCCGCCGAGGCATTCGGGCAACTCCCGGTCGTGCGCGGCTGGATCGTCGACCTGGATCCGTCCATCCCAGGCATCAACGGAAGCCTCCGCGACGATGCCGCGATCACCTCGGCGTGGACCGACCTGCTCGCGGGCCGTGTCGCCGGCGACGACGGATCAGGAATCGAGGCGCCGCTCCAGGCGATCGATCAGCGCCTCGACTCGACCGAGTAACTCGTCCTGCCGATCCAGTTGCTGGTCCTGCCGGTCGAGTAACTCGTCCTGCCGGTCGAGTAACTCGTCCTGCCGGTCGAGGATCGCGACGGATCGCCTGTGAAGCTCGAACGAGTCCGTCGTCAGTTGTCCCGCGGCCTTCATCTGTCGGACGCTCTTGAGGATCACCCAGGCGATGAAACCGATGAAGAGGCCGCCCGTGACGAGACCGGCGACGACCACGAGGACATCCTCGGCGTTCACGGCTTCCGCCTCCATTTCCTCATCGCGGCTGAGTCGTGGCGCCCCGCTCAACGGGGCTTGACTTCGAGGCCACGGCCGCCGCGGTGGGCGACTCGGACATCCCCGCGACCGCGAGGACATCCCGGGGATGATGTCGCAGGACCTGGATCAGCCGGAGCACCGCCCCCGAGGGCTTGCGATCCCCGCGCTCCCAGGCCTGGACGGTCCCGACCGAGACGTTCAACAGCCTCGCGAACATCGTCGGCGACATCCCGCGCTCGATCCGCTGGGCCGTCAGCTCGTCGGGGCGGACGTCGGGCGGCGGGTCGGGTATCTCGACGACGGTCGTCTTGAGCGTGATATCGCCCCTGGCGTGGAGGATGGCCTCCTCCAGTCCCTTGCGAATCTGTTCGAAAACCGGGAGTCGCTGTGGCCGGTCACTCATCGTCGTTCAATCCTCCCGAAGAGTCCTGGCCTGGTCTTTGAGGAGTCGGACGAACTGGCGGTAGAGCTCGCGATCCTGAGCCGAGAGATCATCCTTCTGATCCTTGCCGTAGATCGTGATGAGATGGATCTGTCGCAATTCCTCGATCACAAGATAAACGACCCGGGCCCCGCCCCGCTTGCCCTTGCCCCGCCTCGGGTCGGCGAGCCGAAGCTTGCGCAGGCCGCCGCAGCCGGGCATGACGGCCCCACGCCTCGGGTCGGTGAGCAGGTCGCGTTGCAGGACGGAGAGGTCGTCATCGTCGAGGTAGGTCCGGACCCATTCGGAGAACTCGCTCGTCTCGATGAAGATGTACTGCATCCTA
Source organism: Isosphaeraceae bacterium (assembly GCA_035551935.1). Taxonomy (GTDB): domain Bacteria; phylum Planctomycetota; class Planctomycetia; order Isosphaerales; family Isosphaeraceae; genus DASZMJ01. The sequence continues at coordinate 32,455 of DASZMJ010000342.1, read as the reverse complement.
GCCGATCCCAGGAGAGCCCATCAACCCGCAGAAAGCCTCGTCCCAACGGTCAGTCTCGATGCGAACCGGCCTTGTCCTCGGGCCTGGCCGCCACCTCCGCCGGAGGTCGGCGGCAGTCGGCGAGCCAGAGGCGCTGGAGGTCGGCGAAGCCGTCGATCTGGTAGATGCGGCGCAGCGCGGGCTCGAGGCCGTCGGCCTGGGAGGCGCGGAGGAATTCGACGAAGCGGCGGGGGGTGTCGCGATGGACCAGGAAGCGGGTGAGGGAGACGCTCTGGGCGTGGTAGAGCGGCCAGTGGCGGCTGTCGGCGGGATAGTCGACGGCGGTCAGGATCTGCTCGACGGTGAAGAGGCGGTTGGCGGCGAAGGCGGCGGAGAGGTCGGACCGCCGGCGCTGGGCGTCGGCGGGCTCGGCGAGGATGGCCATCCCCTCGTCGGCCCAGCGGGGGATGGGCTCGTTGGGGAAGAGGTCGACGAGGACGACGTGCGTGACCTCGTGCGGCAGGACGACCTCGACGAGCCGCTCGGCGTCGGCGCGGAGCTTGATGAACCGCTCGCCGACCCGGCCGTTCCTCAGGTCGATCGTCGAGAAGCCGGGCGACGTCCTGGCCTGGCCGGTCGCATCGACGAAGGAGCGGACGTCGGGGAAGAGGACGATGTTGCACCGCGGAGTCCACGGGCCCTTCGGCTCGGACCCGGTCCAGCGCCGCGACTGCTCGTCTCGGGCGGCCTCGGCGGCCTTGGCCACGCGGTCGGCGAGGGCCGGGTCGGTGTGCCAGATCGTGAAGTTCTCGGTGCGCTTGATCGACCAGGCGATCTTCTTCAAGTTCTCGATCGGCTGATCCATCGGCGTCTCGTGCAACGGCCGCGATGGCCGCGCGGGGGCTCGGGCCGGCGGGTCCTCGGGGGCCGAGCCGCGGAGGACGCGTCGGCGCGGGTCGGGCCTCGGGAGCTGGCCGGAGCGCTGGGCGATCACGTTGCGGAGATACTCGGGGAACCAGTGCCCCGGCTCCAGGGCCCGGATGCTCTCGAGCTCGGCCCGGATCGACTCCCACTCGGCGGCCGTCCTCGGATTCGCGTTGATGCGGGCCACCAGCGCGCGCAGCCGGCAATACGCCCAGCGCGAGCGTGCCCCGGCGGGCAACGTCCCCGACGTGGCCAGGCTCGCATAGATCTTGCCGGCCTCGGCGTAACGCTTCGCGACCCAGGCCGCATCGGCCGCCTCGAGTTCGGCCCGGCGACCGTCGTCGACGGCCGGCTTCGGCCGGGTTCCATCCGATAGGGGCCCGTGCTTGCCCTTCGATGAGTCCTCGTCGACAGCGGTCGAGGGGCCTTTCTCCGTCGACCCGGACGTTGCCTCGCCGATCGAGATCGAGCCCGGTTCGTGGGCGGGCCGGGGCGGGGTCGGTGTCGGGAGGTCGGGGGGGTCGACCTGGGGCGGCCGCAAAGCGGTTGGGGGTTCGGCGGGCTTGGTCGCGGGTGTGGGAGAGGAGGCGGGCTTCGGCCTGGCCTTGGGCTTGCGATCCAGGATGGAGAGGTTGTCGCGGAAGGCCCGGGCGGCTTCCGGCTTGCCGGCGGCGTCGGCCTGATCGGCGGCCATCGAGTAGGCGCGCCGAAGCAACTGGACGAGGTCGGGCCGGTCCGGTGCCGAGGCATTGGGCAGGGCGGTTTCGAGCACGTTGATGGCCGCACGCGCATCGTCGCGGTCCAGGAAGTCCCGGGCCTGGTCGATCGGCGGCTCGTCGGCCCGGGCAATGCCTCGGGTCGAGACCGAGAGCAGCGCAGCCACGAGGGCCGCCCAGCGGAGGGGCCGTCGCATGACCTTCCGTGTCCTTGCGTTGCGGTCGGTCCGGTCCCGCGCGTCGGGTCGTCGTGGCGGAGGGGGGCGGTCGGGGCTGTCTTCGGGGCGGGGTCCGGTCGCCGACCTCATCCCTGAGGTCGTTGGTCCGTCGTTCCGGTCGGATGCTCGGCAGCGTCGCTCGTTCGCGGCGGGAGTATGGCCGAGCGGGACCGGGCCGTCAAGCCGAGCCGGGCCGCGGATTTCGATCGGTCGGGGGATCGGGGCGGGAGGGACGAGCAGGTGCCGTCATGCGGGGACGCCCGGGCCGGGAGACCTCGTCGATCCCACGGAACGAGTCGGCCGCCGTTGCGGTCCCCCGTTCGGGATTGGGGGACTCTGGGAGCACCCAGAGGATCGCGGCGGCACCTGCTCGCCGTTTCGAAGGACAACGGCGGCGACCCCCGATCCCCGGCCGCGAAGGTCGTGGATGCGACGGGCCACTACTCCTCTCCATTCGGATCGAAGCCGCCGCGTCCATCAGGAAAAACCGGCGGGACGCCACAATCGGCGACCCTTGCCGAGGGGACCCCGCCCGGTGACCTACTCCGCGTCCCTGGAATGCTTGAGCCGGCTGAACAACTGGCTGTAGGGAGCGAAGGGCTGCTCCCCCTCGGCCCAGACGTTCGGGTGGCCGGGCACGGGGCCCGGGACGGCCTCGACCGGCTCGACGGCGGACTCGTCCTCGCGACGGAACTCCCGTTCCGGTGCCGGTCGCAGCGCCAACGCCGGCTGGCGCCCCTGGTTGCGGGCCCACTCGTCCCAGGCCTGGAGCGCGGCGTAATGGTCGTCGATCCTCTCGACCGTCTCGGCGACCGGGGAGGCCGGAGACGTATCCGCAACCGCCTGGGCCTCGTTTCGCGACTCCAGCCCCGGGTCCCAGCCCACCTCGATCAGCCCCTCCTCGACGCGGAGCGGGGGCCGGGCCTCGCCGATCAGCGGGATCGTGGCCCGCGAGGGGGCCGGCTCGGGCTTCGGGGACGTCGTGGAAGTCCGGGACAGGTCCACGACCGGCGGCCTCGGCGACGCCGCCAGCCGGAGCAGTCGGCGCGGGTTGCCGGCCGCCTGGCGATGGAGGCGTTCGACCTCGGCGATCGGCCAGGGACGGCCCTGGCGACGATCGTTCAGCAGCAGCGCGGCCTCGTCGGCGTCGATCGGCCCGAGATGGACGCGGGACGAGAGCCGGGCCGCGAGCGCCTCGAGGCCGGGGGTGGCCAGGCGGCGGCCGAGGGGGGTCTGGCCGAGCAGGACCAGCGCCTCGAACCCGTCGGGGCGGCCGAGGCGGTTCGAGATCAGGCGGATGTCTTCCAGGGCCTCGAGGCTTGCGTTGTGGGCCTCGTCGATCGCCAGCGCGAGCCGGCGGCCGTCCTCGGCCCGTTCGGCGAGGAACTCGGCCAGCCGCCCGCGGATCGAGCGGAGGTCGTCGCCCTGGAGCTCGCCGAACCCCAACGCGCCGGCGATCGCGGCGAAGAGGTCCGCCGACCCGGCGGTCGGCGGGAGGTCGATCGGCACCCATTCGAGCCGTCCGGCATGGCCCGCCGCGAGCGGGCCGAGAATCCAGGTCTTGCCCGTACCGGCGGCGCCGGTGACGAGCACGGGGCCGTCGGCCGCGGCCAGGGCGGCGCGACAGGTGTCGAGGGCGTCGGCCCGGCTCGGCAGCAACAGCGTCTCGGCCTCGGGGGGCTCGACTAGTCCCATCGCGATGCTCCTTCGATCCCAAGGCCCGCGTCGTCGGTGCCCCGACGGCCGCGGTCGCCGATCAGCACGGGACATACAAACTTGGTATCGGAGCCCCCGGCCGCGACCTTGAACCGCCGGCGCGGCCCGGCTCGCGAACCGCGACGGCCCCGGTCGTGTCTTCCGGCTGGGCGAACCGGGACGCGGGGCCTATAATGTTCGTCGCCGTCGCGGGGCCGCGCCGAGGCCCTGCCCTCGAAGATCCAGGGAGCCGGCCGACGATGCCCACGCCCGATCGGGCCATGCGGGTCAAGGGACTGAGCAAGCGCTACCCCGGCCGCGACGGCCCGGTCGACGCCGTCAACGGCCTCGACCTGGAGGTCTTCACCGGCGAATGCTTCGGCCTGCTCGGGCCCAACGGGGCGGGCAAGACGACGACGGTCGAGATCCTCGAAGGGTTGACCCGGCCGACGGCCGGCGAGGTCGAGGTCCTGGGCCTGCGCTGGGAGACCGACGAGACGGCGATCCGCGAGCGGATCGGCGTGACCTTGCAGGAGACCCGCTTCCCCGAGAAGGGGACCGTCCGCGAGATGGTCCGGCTCTTCCGGAGCTTCTATCGCCAGGGACTCGAGCCCCAGGACGTCCTGGCGCGGGTCGCGCTGGAATCCAAGTCCGAGTCGTTCGTCGAGACCCTCTCCGGCGGCCAGCGCCAGCGGCTCGCCGTGGCGCTGGCGCTGGTCGGCGACCCGGAATTGCTCTTCCTCGACGAACCCACCACGGGCCTCGATCCCCAGTCGCGACGGCAGCTCTGGGACGTGATCCGCGACCTCCAGGGCCGTGGGCGGACGACGCTCTTGACCACCCATTACATGGACGAAGCCGAACGGCTCTGCGACCGCGTGGCGATCGTCGACCACGGCAAGGTCATCGCGCTGGGGTCGCCCGCCGAGCTGATCGCCCGGGTCGGTGGCGATCACATCCTCGAGTTCGCGCTGGCCGACGGCGACGGCCTCGACCCGGCCGCGTTCGAGCGCCTCGATTCGGTCCGCGCGGCGCGGTCGGAGGCGGACGGCTACGCCCTGGCCGTCGTCGAGCCGCACCGCGCGATCCCGGCCCTCCTCGACCACCTGACGTCCCTCGGCCGCCCCCTGGCCCGCCTGACCACCCGCCAGGCCAGCCTCGAAGACGTCTTCGTCGCCCTCACCGGCCGCCACCTCCGCGACGACGAGACCCCGGCCTCCACGACCGACACCCCCCGCCGCGGCCGGAGGCGCCGGGCGTGAAGGGCGGTGACGGACCCCAACCCACGACCATTCCCATGACGCGATACGCCCCCCTCCGCGAGCTGTACTTCGCCCGACTCCGGGAGTTCTACCGCCAGCCGGCGCGGATCTTCTGGGTCTACGGCTTCCCCACTGTCGTGGCGGTCGTGCTCGGCCTGGCCTTCCGCAACCAGCAGACGCGGGTCGTGCTGGTCGACCTCGTGCGCGGCCCGGGGTCGGAGGCGATCGAGAAGGCGCTGGCGACGACCGGCAAGGGCGACCTGGCCCGGGGCCGGCCGGAGCTGAAGCTGAACCTCGTTGCGCCCGAGGAGGGGGACAAGCGGATCTCGACCGGCAAGGCCGCCCTCCTGGTCATACCCGCCGCGACCCGGCCGCCGACGTACCGCTACGACCCGACCCGGCCCGAGGCCGTCGCCGCCCGCGACGCCTTCGACGACGCCTTCCAGCGCGGGCTCGGTCGCAAGGACGCGGTCGAGCCTTCGTTCGAGCCCGTGAGCGACCGGGGCAAACGCTACATCGACCGCCTCATCCCCGCCTTCATCGGCATGAACACGATGGGCGGCGGGCTCTGGGGCGTCGGCTTCCTGCTCGTCAACTTCCGGATGGGCAAGCTACTGAAGCGGTTCATGGCCACCCCCATGCCCCGGCGCGACTTCCTGCTGGCGATCCTCGGCGCCCGGCTCACGTTCCTGCTGCCCGACGTCGGCGTCCTGCTGGCGTTGGGGGTCGTCGGCTTCGGCATGCCGATCAAGGGGAGCCTGGCCGTCTTCGCGATCGTCGAGGTCGTCGGCGCCCTGGCGTTCGCCGGCATCGGACTGCTGCTGGCCTGCCGGGCGAGCACGCAGGAGACCATCAGCGGCCTGATGAACCTGGTCATGATCCCGATGTGGCTGCTCTCGGGTGTCTTCTTTTCCTACGAGACCTTCCCGAAGGGCATGTGGCCGTTCCTCCGCGCCTTGCCCCTGACCCAGCTCGTCGACGCCCTGCGCGCGGTGCTCTTGCAAGGGGCCGGGCTCGACGACTTCGTGGTCGTGCAGGCGCTGCTCATCCTCTCGGCCTGGGCCGTCGGCACCTTCGCGCTGGCCCTGCGGCTCTTCCGCTGGAACTGAGCCCGGACCCCGGGCGAAGGCCGGCCGGCGGAAGACGGCGGCGAGGTCGCCCGACTCGCCCGCCGTCACCGGCCCGGCCAAAGGGGGGACGTCGACCTCGTCGATCAGGTGGCCGAGGTACGTCGCCTTCGCCAGCAATTCCACGTCGAGGAACGACGAGACCGACTGCGGCACGATCGCCGCGAGCGACTCGCGGCGATAGACCCGGCACGGCGAGTGGACGTCGAGCACCGGGACGTTGAAGGCCGCCCGCCAGGGCCGGCTCGCGAGCCAGCGACCGAACCGCCCGGGCAACCCGAGCCGGCGCCGGCCGACCGCGAGGTCGCAGCGGTCGATCGCCTCGAGGAGCGGGTCGAGGTGGGCCGCCGCCCACGGCTCCGCGGCCGTCGTGACGATCGCCAGGGGCAAGGCCGACCCGTCGATCCCCCGTTCGAGCGCCCGGGCCCACCCCTCGCGCCCGACCGGCTCGACCACCGCCTCGGCCGCCCGCCCCCGCTCGCCCAGCAGGCCGACGAGCCCCTCCGCGACCCGCCACGCCGCCCCCGTCGTCCCCTCCGCCAGCACCACCACCCGCGCCCCCGCCCCCGGCAGCGACTCCCGACGCTGGGCGAGCGCGATCGGGTCGTCGAAATCGTCGAACTCGAAATGACTTTGCATCAATGAATTATCAGAAGATAAAAATAGGATATTTTCAATATTCGATGGATTTATCTGGACAGCCAGTCCTCGATCGCCCGGGTGTGCGCGTGCTGGAGCCGCCGCGCGACCGGGCCGGGCTTGCCGTCGGCGATCGGCGAGGAATCGACCCGGACCACGGGCAGGACCTCGGAGGTCGTGGCCATGAGCATGACCTCGTCGGCCCTTTGGAGGTCGTCGAGGGTGACGCGGGCCGGGACGATTTCGAGCCCCTCGGCGGCGGCGAGCCGTTCGACGAACCGTCGGCTCGTGCCGGGGAGGATGCCGGGCCCCTCGGGCGTCGCCTCGACCTTGCCGCCGCGGACCCAGACCAGCGACGAGTGCGTCGCCTCGGTCACGAATCCTTCGGCATCGACCAGGACGGCCTCGGCGCAGCCCGCCCGGCGTGCATCCTGCAAGGCCAGGACGTTCGGCAAGAGGTTCGTGCTCTTGATGTCGCAGCGTCCCCAACGCAGGTCGGGCCGGCCCAAGATCGCCACGCCCGCGGCCCGCTGCGCGGCCGTCGGGGCGTCGTCATAAGGGCGGATGACGATCAATTCCGTGGGCGGCACCGGCGGGTCGGGGAAGGCGTGCGACCGGGGCGCGACCCCGCGCGTAACGTGCAGGTAGGCCGTCCCCTCCTCGATCCCGCTCGCCTCGATCGTCCGCCGGACCCGCCCCCGCAGCCGCTCCAGGTCGACCCCCCCGATCGCGACGGCCTCCAGGCTCCGCCGGAGCCGAGCAAAGTGCTCGTCCTCGAGCCAGCATCGCCCGCCATAGATTCGCATCACTTCATAAACCGCGTCGCCGAACAGGAACCCTCGGTCCCAGATCGGCACCCGCGCCCTATCGGCCGGCATCAGCTCGCCGTCGAGGCAGGCCAGGCTCTCCATGCTCGGCTCCGGGGAAATCCCGTAGGGTCCGCTCTTGTGGACCTCTTCCAAATGATTTGATGGAAGAGGTCCGCAAGAGCGGACCCTACGGAGAGAGACCGACTCATTCGATCAATGGATGTCGTCGCCGTTGAGCGGGAGCTGGCGGAAGGCGGAGACCATCTGCTGGCCGGAGGCGGAGATCAGCTTGGCCCAGACGATGCCGCTGATGTCGTCGCTGATCGTGCGGGTCGAGCCGTCGCACATGCCGACGACGATCAGGCCGGGGTGCTTGCTGTAGGCCATCGGGAAGCCGCCCTCGTCGGTGATCGTCTTGCCGGCGTTGATGTTCTCGTAGGTGCCGGGCTGGTTGGCGCGGGCCCAGCCGAGGCCGTCTTGCTGCTGGGTCATGCCGGCCCCGGTGTTGATGAACGGGTAGAGGTCGATCGAGCCGGGGGCCTGCGAGACCAGGCACTGGCCGCCGTTGCCGTTGTCGCAGACGTTGTCCGAGGCGACGAAGCCGACGAAGTTGGGGTGCGGGGTGGCCCAGTTGGTCGGCACGCCGCCGGAGTATTGGGTACCGGTCGAGGCGCCGCCGAGGACGTTCTCGGCGATCAGGACGGTGGTGCTCATGCCGTCCTGGATCGAGCTCGAGGAGTTGCGGGCGTCCCAGGGGGCGTTGCCCTGCTTGGTGCCGAGGAAGGTGACGGCGGTCTTGCGGGGGACGCCGGCCACGCCCCAGTTCATCGCGTAGCTGGTCGACTGGCCGCCGACCGGGGTGCCTTGCCAGCCCACCGGGAGGGCGTGCCAGCGGGTGAAGCCGAGGTTGATCGCGTAGGAGATGTTGCCGTTGTTGCGGAGGGTCGTGTCGTCGTTCGGGCAGTCGAAGTTGGGGATGTCGGTGCTGGCGATCAGGAAGTTGCTCGGCTTGGTCGGGTCGTCGCCGGCGCGGGGCCAAGGCGAGCCCTGGGCGCCGTCGAGGTAGGTGCGGTTGCGGTTGAAGTCGTTGTAGAGCTGCTGCTGCTCGATGTAGGGCAGGATGTCGACGACCCAGCTATACAGCGGGCCGATGTCGTACGACGGCTGGCCGGAGGGCGGCGTGCCGTTCGGGGCGAAGAAGATCGGGGTGAGGATCGTGTTGCCGTTGAACGTGGAGTTGAAGATCACCGAGTTCGTCGGGACGACCGGCTGGGTGCTGAGGGCCGTGGGGCTCTCGCCGTAGGTGATGGCGTTGGGGAACGAGTTCTTGGCGTTGAGGTAGCCCTGGAGGCCGAGCCCGATCTGCTTGACGTTGTTCATGCACTGGGTCCGGCGGCCGGCCTCGCGTGCGGCGTTGACCGCCGGGAGGAGCAGGCCCATGAGCACGCCGATGATCGCGATGACCACCAGCAGCTCGATCAGCGTGAAGCCTTCGCGACGACGTCGACGCACGGTCATGGCGGGTCCTTTCTCGCACGGATGGAGGGGGATACGGATTATCCTACGGCCTGGACGCTCGGGTCATCAAGGGAAAACCCGGCTCGTTTCCGAACTCCGACAGGGGTCAAAGGCGTCGCCATCGCCCGGACGCCGCCCGGCGCCCGTCTCCCCAAGGGAATTGAGCGCCAGGGACGCCGGCGCGGGCCGGTCATTCGATCCGGCGGCGATAGACGATCAGGTCGTCGAAGTTGCCCGGGCGGGTCGGGTTGAACCCGGTGGCCTTGGTCCGGTCGATGATGAAGAAGTTGCGATAGCGCACGTTCTTCCCCTCCAGGGCGCCGACCTCGGCCCCGAGGATGTCGGGCAAGGGGGCGAGCACGCCGGTCGTGGCGTCGATGTGCTGCGGGTCGCCCGGCTGCCGGACCTCGAAGAAGCCGACGGTGATCCAGCAGGCGTACTGGTGCGTCCGCACCGTCGTCAGGTTCATGACCTTCTGGAGCCACTCGGTCCGGAACGCCGGGTGCTCGCGGCGGTCGCCGGGGAACGGGCCGAGTAGCGCCGTCAGGGGCAAGGTCGGGTCGCTGTTCAGGGTGCCGAGGGCGGCCGAGCCGTTGACCTGGGCCAGGTCGACCGCGTTGAAGGCCGAGACGTTGTTGTAGCTGGTGGTCGTGGTATCGCCGAGCAGGCTGGCGTTCTCGCCCGCGTTGTTGCCGTTCGTCGTGCCGCTGGCGTCGGGGACCTGGAAGAGGCGGCGGATCGGGATCGGCGGCGGCGAGAGCGACCAGGGGTCATACGTGGCGCTCAACGGCGGGATGTTGAGGACGAACTTCAGGCCGGGGTCGCGGGGATTCGCGGCCGGCGACGTGCGGACGTTCACGTTGTTGACCAGCCCGCTGGTCTGGAAGGCCGGGCGCATCACCGTCGAGTCGATGTCGGGGAAGGTCAGGTCGTGGAACGGCCGGGCGTGCGCGGCGAGCGGGAAGACGCTGCTGCCGATCGGTCCGTTGCCGAAGGCAAAGAGGAAGCCCGAGCCGCCGTGGATATACTTGATGAAGTCGCTGAAGGACTGCTTCATCATCCCGATGCCGCTGCCCGGGATCCCGGCACCGGGCGTCGTCCAGGGAGGGGGCCCGTTCGGCGGGAGGGTCGGAGGAGTCGTGCTCGGGACGTCCGTCCCCAGGGTCGGGAAGAGCTTGACCTGGCTCGTGACGGGGTCGCGCCAGTAGGTGAACCCGCGGGCGGCGTTCATCCAGAAGCCGTGGTAGACGCCGTTGACGGAGTCGTAGCCGGTGACGATCGCCGGGGGATACGTCGTCGGCGTGCCGCCGGCGGTGGGGTTGGTGGTCGGCAGGGTCGTCGGATTCTGGAGGCCGCTGATCGGCGGCGGGCCCCCCGGGAAGTCCTTGACGTTCGCGACCGGCGTGAGGTTCAGCCGGGGGTCGTCGAGCAGGCCGAAGAAGACTTCCTCGTCGATGATGAGGTTGAGGTTGAGCTGTCCGGGGCGGGTGTCCTGGCGATACCAGTCGGTGTTCGACCCGAGGCCGACCGGTCCGATGGCGCCGTTGGCGGAGCTGGGCACCTCGAAGAAGCCGAGCATCTTGTGCCAGCCCGTCCCCGACGGCCCGCCCACCACGGGGCCGCCGTATCCGATCGGCGACGCGACATTGTCGAGTGTCGCCCCGTAGGGGTAGTAGTAGAAGTTATCGGGGAGGTAGGGATACGTGTGGGGAAGTCCGAAGTTGCCGTAGTAATACGCGGACATCACCGGCCACGTCTTCTGCTGCGGCCCCTGGGGGTTGGTCTGCGGGTTCGGCTGCTGTTGGGGGGCGACGTTCAGGATCGGATTGGTGTAGACGGCGCCGGTGCCGGTGCCGGTCGGGACGATCGGATTGGCGATCGGCGGCGCGAACTCGGTGAAGAGCTTCGTGAAGAGGCCCGGCGGGCACCCGGGTACCAGGAGCAGCTCGGCCACGCTCTGGAAGTCGCGGTCGTGGTGCGGGTAGAGGTCCCAGCGCTCGGCGACCGTGTTCCGCTCGCGGAGCGAGTGGTAGAGCGGGTTGGTGATCGGGAACGGGTTCTGATTGTTGCCGGGGTTGAACTGGGCGTACTGGTAGTAATTCTGCGGGTTGACGGTGATCTGACTGAGCGGGTAGGGATACGTCGCCGGGTAGTACGCCGCTGGTCCGCCCCCGATACTCGCGGACACCGGCTGGGACGGGCTGGTCTGCTCGCTGTAGCCGTAGTACGGGAACCGAGTCGACTGCGGCGTCAGGGCGAGGCCGTTGTTGCCGGCCTGGCCGCCGTAGGGGACGGCGTGGCCGCCGCTGTAGGGCTGCTGCCGCTCGGTCGAGGCGATGTACGCCTCCTGCGTGCCGTCGGGCGGCGCGGCGTCGAAGACCCACTGCGTGCCGCCGGTCGGCTGGTTCTGCTTCTTGACCCGGCCGCCGCCCTCGACGTACGTGAATCGGAACGAATCGACGACGACCTTCGGCGAGGTCGGGTCGAGCGGGTTGATCGGCCGGCGCAGGTAGGCCCAGCAGTACATCGACGGCGTCTTGGGGATGCCGGTGGGCGTGTAGGTCGGATCGGACTGGAGGCCGTTGTTGGCGTTCTGCGCCGGTGCCGTCAGCGTCGGGAAGTTGTTCATCGGATCCTGAGTGGTGCCCGAGACGTTGTTGAACGGCGGCGCCTGGACGGTGTTGTCGTTGGGGTCGGTCGCGGTGCCGCCGTTCGGGTTGGCGATCATGACCTGGTCGACGTCGGTGTTCACCATCGCCGTGAAGTTGAAGTTGTTCGGCGGGAGCGGCGTGGTCGGGGCATTGACCTCGACGCTCGGCGAGTTGGCGCCCTGGGTGGGAGCCGGGTTGCCGAGCAGGTAGTAGTAGCGGTTGTAGGACAGGTCCGCGTTGCCGTTGGCCTGATTGGCCGTCGCCTTCTGGTCCGAGGTGGCGCCGCCGCTGGAGCGGAGCGCCAGGACCGGATGGTCGGGCATCGTCGGGTCGGGGGTGAGGGTCGTGTTGATCGTGGAGTCGAACGCGGGGCCGCGGAGCGGGACGAAGGCCGGCGGGTTGGTCTGACCGCCCACCGGCGGCATCTCGCCGGTGATCGGGTCGGGCCGGCAGAGGTAGTCGTCGCCGGGGAACAGCACGATGTCCCAGCCGGTGAGGTCGACGTCGCTGACGTTGGGCTGGACGAGGTAGTTGTTGTAAGTGATCGGATTGTTGGCCCCGTCGGTCAGGGTGTTGACCAGCTCGACGTAGAGCCGCTTGCTCGAGATCGGCAGGGAGTTGTTGCCGGTGCCGCTGAGGCCGCTGATGAACGAGTAGGCCAGGACCTCGTTGATCGCGACGGGGCTGTATTCCATGCCGTACTGGACGAGGAACGGCGGGACCGTCGGGCCCAGGGCCGGGTCGGCGTTCGGGTCATACGTGACGTCGTAGGCGCCGTTGTTCGGCAACGTCCGGCCGAGGGTCAGGGCGGTGAAGTTGAGATAGGCCGGGGTCGTCTTCGTCGGCAGGTAGTTCACGAGGTCGGTGTTGACGAACCGGGTCGGGGTGCCGTCGGGGTCGCGGAAGTCGACGATGTTGACGACGAACTGGCTGATCTGGGCCAGCTCCTGCGGCGTGTCGGTCGCCTCGGGGGGGAGGATGGCCTTGAGGAACTGGTACGTCTCGCGGATCCACTTCTGCCGGACCGGCTCGACCGGCGAGTTCGAGACCGGCAGCGGGAAGTTCAGGTTGGGCTTGCGGTCGCGGTGGGCGATGTTCGGCGTCGGCACGACCTGGAGCGGGCCGGTCGGGGGGCCGAGGTTCGGATTGTAGAGGATGCCGTTGGCGTACGTTTGGAGGTAGGAGAACCCGTCGATGCCGGCGCCGCCGTTCCGGGGCGAGGGGCCGCGGTCATTGAACCGGAAGACCGAAGTTCCGGGGTTGTCGACCGCGAAGGCGAAGTTGGTGAGGTCCCAGGTGTCGACCGAGAACAAGTTGCGGCGGGTCGAGCCGTCGACGGGGTTCAGGAAGCTGATCGGCGCGAGCTGCGCCAGCCGGCTGTTGAGCGAGGCGCCGTCGACGTCCTGCTTGCGGTAGAGCCACTCGAGGTCGTGCGGGCCGAACGGGGCGTCCTCCATCGGCTGGTCGTAGTGGCCCGGCCGGTAGAGGTTCATCTCGTCGGCCTCGTCGTGGTTGAAGCTGCCGCCGGGGTACCCGTTGACGACCAGGGTGCTGGTCGAGCCCGCGGCGACCGCGGCCCAATAGTCCGTCGAGTTGATCGGCGACGCGAAGGTCGGGATCGCGTTGTTGCTGAGGCCGTTGGCGGTCGGGTTGTACGGCATCGCGGCGAACGGGTTGAAGATCGGCGGCGACGGCGGGATCGTGGCGGCGGGGGGGTTGTTGATCGGGTCGTAGACGGTGTTCGCGCCGACCGGCACGCGCTCGGCGTCGAAGCCGTGCGTCGGGTTATTCGTCATCCTCGGGTCCGGCGCGGCGGGGATCGTCGGCGCGCCGGCGACAGGCAGGCCGAAGTTCAGCGGCCCCTTCGCCCAGGGGGCGTAGGCGGTGAGGCCGGTGTTGTTGTTCGCGTAGGACTGGGCGAAGTTGTAGCCGTTGGTGCTGCCGATCGTCGGCGGGAGCCCCGGCGGGCGGAAGTAGTCGAAGTGGCCGACGCGGCCCCAGCGGTCGGACCCGGTGCCCCAGGGGTTGCCGGGCGTCGTCTGGCCGGCGCGGATGGTCATGTAGGTGGGCTGCTGGTTCCAGCCCATCAGCCGGCCGTTGCCCGAGGGGTCGATCGGCTTGACGAACCGCCGGATGCGCTCGACGGGGAACAGGCCGGCGCCGGTGTTGTAGTTCGACGCGGGACTATTGAGGTAGTTGAACTCGTAGACGTCCCCTGACTCGGGCGCCCCGGTGGGGAGGTAGCCGGTGCTGACGACGACCGTGGCGCCGTAGTCGGTCGAGTCGAAGTCGTCGTCGGTCCCGTCGCGGAGGCCCGGCGGCAGCGGCAGGGCGTTGGAGCGGCCGGCGCGGATGAAGTTGTTGAAGGCGAACAGGGAGGGGTAGGGAGGGATCTGGGCCCCGCCGTAAGGATTAAGCGGCACGGCGTTCGGCACGAACCGCTCCTCGCCCCAGCGGCCGGCGACCGGATCGGTCAGGCGCGCGACGTACGTCCCGTTGGACTGGTTGTTGTCGAAGGGGTCGAGGACGTTGTTGGGCAGGTACCAGGCCTGGCCGTTGACCATCACCGAATTGGCGTCGTCGTTGGCGCTCTGGAAGGGATTATAGCCGGTCAAGGACGACTGTGGCCGGGTGCCGGCCAGGATGTTGCGGAGCTGCGTGAGGTTGACGGCGACGCCGGGGGTGGCGGTCTGGGTGGTGCCTCCGTTGTTGATGGAGACGGCGTTGTTGGCGGGGACGGGGAAGTTATCGACCTGCGTGAAGAGCGGCTGCCCCGTGAGGCTGGCGGTCGGGTCGTTGGCGTTCTGGAGCGCGTACAGCGGGTTGATCTCGTTGGCCGAGTAGCCGATGTGCGAGGCGTGGCTGTAGGTCGGCGAGCCGGCGTAGGCGTAGACGGTCGGGGTGTTGCCCTGGAAGGCGGCGTTGGTGTCGAACAGGTCGCTGTCGAGGACGCCCTGGAGGTTGCCGGCGGTGTTCAGGGGCATCCGGCCGTTGAGCCCGAGGATGCTGATGGCGAACAGCGGCTTGAACATCTTGCCGTTGGCGTCGCGCTGGACCGGATAGCCGAGGTCGAGCCAGACCGAGTCGGTGACGCCGTCGCCGTTGTTGTCGACGTCGTAGGTGATCTGGCCGGTGTTCGGGTCGGGGATCAGGTTCGGGAAGGTCGCCGCGTCGTGGCCGTCGATGGCGCGGGGGCGGAGGACCTTGCTGGCGGCCACCAGGCCCTGGAGGAGGTTGGGGTAATTCGTCGTGTCGGTCGGCGGGATGCCCTGCGGGAACGGCTGGCCCGTCAGCGGGTTCCGCCAGGGGCTGAGGAGCCAGTCCTGGTCGGCCACGATGCCCGGCCGGTGGAACGAGGGGATGACGACCGTGCCGTCGGCGCTCTGGAGGCCGAGGAACCAGTTATCGAGGTCGGGGGCGTCGTAGTCCTCGTCCATCTGGTAGGTGCGGGCGTTGAACGTCGGCGTGTAGGTCAGCGACTTTGTCGGGTCGTAGTTGAGCAGGTTGTTGTTGAGCGTGAAGTTGCCGAAGGCCGCCTGGTTGATGAGCTGGCCGTTGATGTTGAAGTACTGGGTGAGCCCCGGCCCGTTGAAGGCGCGCAGGTAACGGCCGTCGAGGGCGAAGGGGATGCCGTTCTGCGCCGCGACCTGCGGGGTGATCAACTGGCCCGCGAGGGGGAGCGAGCCGCCGGTCATCGGGTTGTAGAGCGAGGTCGTCGTGTCGGGGTTCGAGAGGGTCAGGTTGTGGAACCCGTTCTGGACCGTGTCCGCCAGGACCTCGTAGGTCGTGATCATCGGCGGGACGGTCGGGCTGATCGGGTTGGCGTTGGCGTCGAAACCGACGGTGGTGGCGGCGAGCTTGAGGGTCCAGCGCGTGAAGTTGAGGCCGTAGAGGCCGGGGCCGCCGCCGGCGGGGATGTTGGTCGCGTATTGCGTATAGCCGAACGTCGGGCTGGTTTGGACGCTGTTGACCGTCCCGGTCGAGGTCAGGAGCAGGTTGCCACCGCCCGGCAGCGCCGTCAGGATGCCGTTGCCCGTGGCGTCGGAGCCGTACATATCGCGCTTCAGGCTGTGGAAGCGGATCGCCGACTGCGGGTTGTGGGTGTCGTTGATGATCTGCGAGAGGGCGAAGTCCATGACGTCCTCGGAGGTCGGCCACGAGGCCGCCTCGGCGTACTTCCGCCCGCCGACCTGCGCCTGGCTGCTGAAGGTGGCGAAGGCCACGCCGATCAGCGCGAGCAGGCCCAGCATGGCGAGGATCAGGATCAGGACCACCCCCCGGCGGGGCCTACGGTCTTCGGGTCGGCGGACGAGCATGGTCGGGCTCCCTCTCGATCGGTCGCGACTCGGTCGTGCCGGCCGGGCCGGCCTCGGTGGCTCAGAGCTTGTCGGTGAGGTCCTGGCGGATGTTCAGGACCTTGATCCGGTCGGATTTCGGGTCGTTGACCAGGCGGATCTGGATCTGGATGCCGCGCAGCGGCGCCGGGTACGGCGCCTGGAACGACGGATACGCCGGCGCCGCGTACGGCGGGCCGAGGAACGGGTCGATCGGCGTCGACGGGGCGATGGAGTAGTCGGTCGACCAGCTATCCCAGACCCGGCGGAGGCGAGGGACGTTCGTCGAGTCGTCGCCGAAGCGGAGCACCAGGCCCGGCCACTGGGCGTCGAGGACGCCGTCGGTCGTGAACGGCGGCACGCGCCCCTCGTGGGCGAACGTCTGGAACGTCGGGGTGGCGACGCCATTGAGCGGGAACGCCGGGGGCGTCCCGTTCAGGCCGTTGGGGTTCAGCCCGGCGAAGAAGCCCTGGTCGACGCCGTAGCCGAGGTCGACGTAGGTCCGCATCGCCGCGTCGTACGCCTTGACGTCGAAGCTCCGAACGCCGGTGGCGATCAGGTCATCCTGCCAGACGAGGCCCGGCAGCGCGAGGTCGGGGAAGAAGGCCGCGGCGCCGGCGCCGTCGTTGAAGGGCTGGTCGCTCACCGGCGGCAATGGGACGAAGTTCATGTAGGAGAGCCCCGGGCTCTGGCCCGGCGACCCGACGTTGCTGTTGAGCCGCCAGACCGGGTCGACCCAGTTGACCGACATCGTCTCCCGCCAGGTGGGGAAGCCCCACCACGTCTGGAGCGAGCCGGCGGAGCCGTCGGGGATCGGCAGGTTGTCGCCGACGGCCAGCGGGGCGTGGTTGACGACCGGGGCCCCGTTCGAGTTGACGCCCAGGCTGTGGATCGTCCCCAGCGGCGGGCTCGGCTTCGAGTACATGCCGGGGAAGATGAACGGGAAGGCCATGGTGTCCAGCGAGGCGGCCGGGCCGGGGAGGCCGTGGTTCATCGCGTAGGCGAAGTAGGTGGGGGTGGAGTTGCCGGGGTGGTAGAGCGTCGGGTAGAAGTCGGGCAGGCCGTCGGGGTTGTAGCCGGAGTTCGGGTTCGAGCCGCCGAGGAAGTCGTCGGGCAGGCCGTCGGGGTTGTTCTGGATGCCATTGGCGGTCAGCGAGCGGTAGTCGTTCTCGAAGCGTTGGTGGAAGATGCGATTCTCGCGGTTGGTCAGGTCGCCGAGCGTGTTGGGGGTCGGCGCGCCGGAGCCGAACGTGCTGGCGCGCGCCGGCCGGGCCGAGATGTCGTTCATCCCCAGCCAGCTCACCGCGATTTGCGGGAAGGTCTGCGTCGACCCGGCGAAGTAACCTCCGCCGGTTCGTCGCCCGAGGGCCAGGGCATCCTTGAGCTCCGGCTTGATCAGCAGCACGCGGCGGTACAGGTTCCCATTGCGGAGGAAATAGAGCACCTCGGCGTAATCGCTGGTCACGATCACCGTGTTATATAAAGTATTGTTTGTATTCAGCATCGGCAGCGTGATCCGCCCGCGGAAGGGCTGGCCCTCGGGGGCCTTGACCGTCATGGCGATGTAGTCGTCGGTGTCCTCGCCCTGGAGGTCGGCGCCGAGGTTCTCGCCGTACTCGAAGTAGCCGAGGTTCTTCTGCGGGTCGAGCGGCGGGGTGAACCGCGCCGTCACCCCCTTGAGGTCCTGGCGGATCGTCGCGTCGAGCCGCCGCAGGGTCATGTCGAGGTCCT
Source organism: Isosphaeraceae bacterium (assembly GCA_035551935.1). Taxonomy (GTDB): domain Bacteria; phylum Planctomycetota; class Planctomycetia; order Isosphaerales; family Isosphaeraceae; genus DASZMJ01. The sequence continues at coordinate 14,852 of DASZMJ010000342.1, read as the reverse complement.
GGTACGTCTGCGAGACGTGGATGGCGCCGGTGGCCGACGAGAAGATCTGGACGATGATCCCCATGATGATGACCATCAGGGCCACCGTCACGAGCATCTCGACCAGGGTGACGCCCCGGCTCGGCGACGGTCGGGCGGCGGTTCGCATCGCGGGGAGACCTCCGGGCACGGTTGGGGCGAGGGGCGGTCGGGCCGACCGATCCGATCAACGGGCGTAGAAGACCTTGGTGACGACGTTGACGACGTAGGGGTTGATCGTCGCGACGTTCAGGAACGCGGCGTCGACGGAGTTGCCGTTCATGTAGAGCAACGTCCGCGCCCGCACGGGCGTGGCGAGCGTCAGGATCTTACGACGGTAGTTCAGCCCCTGCGCGGCCATGTCCGGGTCGGGCTCGGCGGGCGTGACCTTGGCGATCCGGTACCAGTAGCAGCGCTGGGCGGGGTAGGCGAAGTTGCTGAACTTCTGGTCGGAGGGCACCTGGAACCGCTCGTAGGTCGTGTCGGCGATGAAGCTGCCCGCCGCCAGGCCCTTCGGGTCCTCCTGGGTGGCCGGCCAGCGCACCAGCACGATCCGCTGGTCGCCGGCGCCGTAACCGACGTTCTGGCCCCCGATCGCGTAGCCGGCACTGAAGTCGATGCTGGTGCTGTAGCCGAAGATCGCCTCGACGACCCGCTCGTCGGCCCCCACGGTCATCGGGCCATTCGGCGTCGGCACCAGGACCGTGCCGATCGGGCGGTTGTGGAACAGGACCACCGACCCGGCGAAGGTCGCCCAGTCGCGCACCTCGACCTGATAGCCGGTGAACATCCATGTGTAATTCCACTGGTTCGACGGCCGGAACACGGGCGTGCCGTTGACCGCGATCGTGTTCAGGCTCAGGTCGGGGACGACCGGGCTGCCGATGCCGGACTGGAGGCTGTTGCCGGCCGTCGTCGACGCACCGACGCCTTCTTTCTGGAAGACGACGTCGTCCTGCGACGCGAAGATCTGGCCGGCGATGTCCGGCACGCCGGCCAGGGCCGGGCTGTAGCGCGGGTCGCTGGGGTTGGTGATCGGGTAGGTGAAATCCCAGCTATAGGCGGGGATGGTCCCGGCCAGCGACCCGTACGGCGGCACCTGCGAGAGCGGGATCGCCGGGACCGGGAAGGGCAGGAAATTGGTGATCCGCTGGAGTCCGTAGGCGCTCGGGGGAAACTGGGTCTGGAGCGGGTCGCCGCGGCCGAGGAGGGAGTTGCCGTTCAGGTCGACGCCGACGCCGAACCGGCCGTCGAGGGTCATCGGGTTGAGGCCGTGCGTGTCGTCCATGACCGCCCACCAGAGCGGGTCGTAGGCCACCGGCAGGCCCGGCCCCGAGCCCGGGTTGGTCGCCCGGTTCACCCCCCCGCTGGCCAGCACCAGCCCCTCGGTGGTCCAGGGGTCGTACGGGACGATGTTGGGGATGTTCGAGTAGTACGAGAAGGTGAACGACAGCTTGTTCAGCATGTTCCGCGACTCGATCTCGCTGGTCGCCGACTCCATCAGCAGCACCGAGCGCTGGTTCCGCGACGCGTCGCGGATGCGCAACAGGCCGATCGGGAAGAGGCTGGCCACCGACACCAGGCCGATCCCCATGATCAGGATCGCGACGAGGATCTCGGCGAGCGTCAGGCCGGAGCGGGCGGCTCGGGGCGGGCGTCGGGTCATGGCTCGTCCCTCACGCCCATCTGGGCGTTGCGATAGGGGAGGTTGATGTCGAGCGGGTTGAACTGGTCGACCAGCCGCGTCGACACCAGGCCGGTCCGGTTGAACAGGGTGACGATCCGGTGGTCCTTCCTCAGGTACTTCGCCGGCGGCGGCGAGACCGGCGCCCCGGACCCGTTGAGGTCGTAGCCGGGCGTGCCCTTGGGGAACGGCAGCAGCCAGGCCACGCCGTTGGAGTAGTTGGGGTTGGCCACGGGCGCCCAGTTCTGCGGCAGCGGGGCGCTGTTCGGGACGAGGCCGAACAGCGACCCCGTCACGTCCTCGCGCCGGCAGAGCCAGAAGTGGTAGAACGGCTGGTTCAACGGGGGCAGGACGTCCTGGCCGACCATCGCCGGGATGACCTGGCCGTTGGGGGCGATCAGGATGTCGACGTAGTGCGTCAGCGGGTCCACCGGCAGCCGCGACCGCTGCGGCAAGGTCGGCTGCGTCGGGTTGAAGACGGCATTCCAGGTCGTCAGGTCCACGACCACGTTCGACGGCAAAGCCACCTCCTGCGCCCCTTCCGTCGGCACCGGGCGGCGGGCGATGACGTAGGAGTATTCCTTGACGATCAACGGCGGCCCGGTCGGGTTGGCCGTGTTGATCTGATCGGTGATGAGGTCCGAGGTGAACTGCTCGGTCTCGACCCACGACGGCACGGGCGGTGCATTGGGGAGGGTCCACTCGGTCGGGTCGTCGGGCCCGTTGAAGTTATTGTTGTCGATGCCGTCGAACCCGTCGTCCGCGTAGCCGTCGCCGTTGTCGTCCTGGCCGTTGGCGACGATCAGGAATTCCTCGAGGGCGGTCGGGCTGGGGTGGTAATTCAGCTGCGGGAAGGCCCACTGGGCGTTGACGAACCGCTCGGGGTTGGTCACGACGCCGCCCGAGGCCTGGAGCCCGGCCGGGGAGTTGGCGAAGTCCGGGCCGACGATCGTGTAATAACGCCCCGAGTCGCCCAGCCGGATCTTCTCGCCGACCCGGATGTTCCAGTACCAGGAGACCGGCGGGTTCGGGACCCCGAGGGTGCCGAACTTCGCCTCGGTGATCTTCAGGAATGTGCCGTTCAGGCCGCCGATCCCCCAGGGATCCCACAGGGTGCTCTGGAAGATCGGATTGTTCGCATTCACTTTCGGGTAGATGTGGATCATTCCTTCTGCGTAATCGGGCGCCGGCTGGATGTCGATGAGCCGGCTGGCGGCGAGGATGCCGGAGTCGCCGCTGGAAGGGTTGCCGGAGATCGCCGAGGCGTTGGCCGAGTCCTGGAAGGCCTGGTCGGGCAGCAGGCGGACGCCCGCCGGGGCGTTGCCGCGGATGGCGGCGTCGCGGACCTTGTAGATCTCGGCCTGGAGCATTCGCGCCGCCTGGTTGACCTCCTGCTCGTCGAGCAACGGCAGGATGATCGGCAGGGTCGCGGCCGTCACCAGCACGATGATGGCGATGACGACGAGCATCTCGATCAGCGTGAACCCGCGCCCCGTTCGGGGCCGCCGGGGCCGTCGCGACGGACTCATGGCAGCCCTCCCGGGCCCTTGACCTGCTGGTTGGTGATGTCGTCCTGGGCCGACGCCTGGAGGAACGCCGTGGCCGCGGTCCCTTGCGGTTCCGCCTGGAAGAGCCCGAAGGGCCCGGCCGGGCGATTCGGGTCGTAACCCGTCGCCTCGTTCTCGATGAGGATGATCTGATGGATCGGGGTCAGGCCCGTCTGGCTCATGTCGGGCGGGCCGGGCCCCGTGCCGTCGTCCTGGGTGCTGGCGTTGTACAGCGAATAGTTCGTATCGGTCTCCCGGCCCGCCACCCAGTACGGGTCCGACCGGGCGATGCCGAGGAGCTTGTCCGGGCCCGACGAGGCGATCAGGAACCTCGAGAAGAACGCCCGCCTTGGGTAATAGTTCCCTCGATCCCAGGCCTGGCCGAACGCCGTATTAGGCCAGTTCGGATCGACCAGGCTGGTGAAGAATTGCTGGAACATCGCCGCATTATTGCTCACCCTGCCGGCGGAGAGGTTCCAGAACCATGCCGGCGCGATCAGTTGCTGGTTCGTGTCGAGCGAGTTCTGCTGCCGGGCCTCGAAGCCCTGGTACGGGGCGGAGCCCTTCTGGATGTCGGAGTGGAAGTGGATCGGCCAGCGGTAGAACTGCAGCGGCTCGCCCCAGGCGTCGACGAACTCGAGCAGGCCGTCGCCGTCGGTGTCGCGGACCTCGCGGGGGTTGTTGAAGTCCTCGGGCCGGAACGGCGTGCCCAGCGGGCTCCGGCCCGAGACGAGCAGGGCGTAGAGCATCTCGGCGCGGGCGGTCTTGTGCGTATGATGCGCGGCCAGGGCCTGAATGTTCGCCAGGATCTGCTGCTGCTGCTGCTGGCTGGCGCTCAAGATCCCCTCGGCCAGCTCGTCGATCAGGCCGTTCCCGTTGTTGTCGGCGCCGTCGTAGCCCGTCGGCAGGTAGCCGAGCTGGGCATAGATGCCCGACGCTGCGGCGTACGAGGCGCCGAAGATCCCGGAGCCGCTCGGCACGGCGATGTTGCCGGCGCCGAACGACGAGCCCCCGCTCTGCTGGGCGTTCTGGATCGCGTTGCCCAGCGGCAGGATGAACGGGGCGTAGCCGGGCGGCGGCGCCACGATGCCGGGGGCGGCCTGGGTGATCGGGGTCCCGGGATACGGCAGGCCGGCGAAATTGATCGGGTACAACGGGTCGGACTGGACGAGGAAGACGTCGGGCAGTTCGGCCTTGATGTAGTCGAACCGCGCGATGACCATCGCCCGGGCGCCGCCGCCCGGCAGGAACGGGGGCTGATTCCCCTGGCCGAAGAGCGGGTTCTGGACGGAGGCGACGAACTGGTGGGCCGGGTTGATGTCCACCGACGTCGCCAGCAGGGCCTCGAGGCGGTCGTTCAAGGCCGCCTCGAGCTTGGTAATCAGGGCCTGCGTCTGCCGGTACTCGGCGGCGCGGACGGCGTCCTGCGCCGCGACGAGGATGAACGTCAGGATGATCCCGATGATCAGGACGACGACCAGGAGCTCCAGGAGCGTGAACCCCGACCATCGTCGTCGCGTCGGTCGCCGCATGAGACCCCCTCCGTCGCCCGTTCGGCCCGTCGCCTCGGATCGATCCACGCCGACGTCCGTCACTGGAGCTTGCCCCGCGAGAAGTTCGTGATGTTGTCCTGCTCGCGGAGCCGGTCGCCTTGCGAGAGGTTCTGCGCCTGGATGCTGCTGGGCACCCCCGCCGTCGGGGCGTCGGGCAAGGGGAGCGGCTCGTTGATGCTGTTGGGCGTGTACTTGCCGCCGATGCCGTAGAGGTGGTCGCGCCCGGCCGAGATGAGCTGGTACGTCTCGGGCGAGTGGAACGACGGCGGCGTGGTCGTCATGAACGGATTGCCGCCGTAGAAGACCGGGTCCGACGCCGTGTACGGGTTGGGCGCGTACGAGAAGCAGATCTGCGGCGGCCCCAGCGGCGTCGAGAACTGGACCTGGAACGCACGCATCATGATGTAGGAATTCGTGGAATCCGTGTCGACGTGGAAGTTGCAGTCGTTGGGGTCGTAGTTGCCGTTGCCGCCGTAGGCGCGGAAGTAGGCGTAGGGGCGCATGTCGGCGAGCTGGCCGAGCGGGTCGCAGTAGCCGGGCATCAGGTCGCCGTCCTCGTCGAGGAGCTGCTCGGGCCGGAAGTTGGTGTAGAGCGGCGGCTGGCGGTTGTTCGAGTTCGCCACGGCGGGGTTGCCGAGCGCCACGAAGGGATTGAGCTGGAACTTGTACCAGCCGGTCGTGCCATAGACCGGCTGGCCGGTCGTCGAGTCGATCGTCTTGCTCGGCACGCCGCCGAGGAAGAAGACGAGGCACTCGTGCCCCTCGAGGTAGATCGGGGCGTTGGCGCAGAGGCCGTCGCCGTTGAAGTCGAAGCAGTTGAGCTGGGTCGCCTGCGCGCCGGGCGTGTAGCCGGCGATGCCCGAGCCCAGGAAGGTGGCGCGGGGGAAGAACTTCTGGAGGTACTGGTACGACCGCGTGGCCAGCTCGCCGACGGTGATGTCGCCGGGGCTGATCAGGGGCTGCGTCCCGGTGGTGGTGAACCACGTGATCGACGACAACGGCGCCGTGCTCCCCGCGAGCTGCGAATACCCGCCCGACTCCAGCAGCATGATCCGGCTCGGGGGCAGGTCGCCGAACTGCTGCGACTGCTGGAAGTTGGCCAAGCCCTGGCCGAGCTGGTCGATCTCGGCGACGACCCGGGCGTCGTTGGCCGCCCGGACCGCCGCGATGATCGCCGGCACCAGCAGGGCGACCAGGATGGCGATGATCAGGACCACGACCAGCAGTTCCACCATCGTCACGCCGCGGCGGGGGCGGCGGGGACTTCGCGAGCGGATCATCGGTCCCTTCTCCTGGTCGACCCTGGGCAACGGTTCTCAACGAAACCGGGTGAGTGCTGAGCGTCTCTCTCGACTCTTGCGGTCGCCTGACCCCCCCGGCGCTCAGCACTCGACCGTCGCCGGGGCGCGAACTGTCTCCGAGGGCCCGACAGGCCCGTCCGACTCGGCTCTGGGCCCGGGGCCGGCCGCGGCGTGCGGCCGGGCCCCGGTCGTCGCGTTTCGCCTGGGTTCGACCCCTCGTTCAGCCCTTGCCGGACGAGAGGTTGCTGATGAGGTTGACCAGGGGCAGGAACAGCGAGATCACGATGAACCCGATGATCCCGCCCAGCACGACGATCATCATCGGCTCGAGGAGGCTCACGAGGCTCTCGACGAGCGTCTCGACCTCCTCGTCGTAGTTGTCGGCGATCTTGTTGAGCATGGTGTCCAGGTCGCCGGTCTCCTCGCCGACGTCGATCATGTTGACCACGATGTCGTCGACGATCCGCGCCTCCTTCAGGGGTTGGGCGATCGTCTCGCCCTCGCGGATGCTCTCGTAGATCCGCGTGAACGCCCGCTCGAAGACGGCGTTGCCGGCGGTGTCGCGGACGATGCTCAGCGCCTCGAGGATCGGCACGCCCGACTGCACGAGCGTGCCGAGCGTCCGGCTCGTGCGGGCCACCGTCGACTTGTTGACGATCTGCCCCATCACCGGGATCATCAGCAGGATCCGGTCGAGCACGTAGGCGCCGAAGCGGGTCTTGTACGCGAGCTTGATGAAGATCCAGATGACCAGCGGCGTGACGAACAGGACCCACCACCGCTTCACCACGAAGGTGCTGGAGTAGATCAGGTACTGGGTCATCGCCGGCAGCGGGAGGTTGAAGTCGTCGAAGATCTCCTTGAACTTGGGCACGATCCAGTAGAGGATGAAGCCGACGATGCCGCAGGCGACCATGATGACGACGACCGGGTAGATCATCGCCGACTTGATCCGACGCTGCAGGCTCTGCGACTTCTCCTTGAAGTCGGCCAGGCGCTGGAGGATGGCCTCGAGCGCGCCGCCGGCCTCGCCGGCCTTGAGCATGTTGCAGTAGAGCCGGTCGAACGCCTTGGGGTGCTTGGCGAACGACTCGGAGAGCGTCGCGCCGCTCTCGACGTCGTCGATGATGTCGATCAAGGCGTTCTTGAGCACGCCGGGCTTGGACTGCCCCTCGAGGATCTTCAGGCTCCGGAGCACCGGCAGGCCGGCGTCCTGGAGCGTCGAGAGCTGGCGGGTGAAGGTGCAGAGCTGCTTGGTCGAGATCTTGCCGATCGTGAACGACTTGCCCTTCTTCTTGCCCTTCTTCCGCTTGGTCGACTCCTTCTTCTTGGCGCGGTTGGACCGCTCGGCGATCTTGGTGACGAAGAAGCCCTTCTGGCGGATGAGCTGCTGCGCCTCCTCCTGGGTCGCGGCGTCGATGACGTCCTTGACCTCCTTGCCCGTGTGGTCCATCGCCTCGTATTGGAAGCTCGGCATCGTCGGGCTCCTCGCCGGGGATCGCTCGGTGTTCCGTCGGGTTCCTGTGCCGGGGTCGTGTCCGTGGGATTGCGGCGGAATCCCGGCCTCAGGCGTCGTCGAGCATGGTCTCGCGGACGATCTCCTCGATCGTGGTCAGGCCGGAGTGGATCGACTGGAGGCCCGACTCGCGGAGGGTCCGCATGCCGAACTTGCGGGCGGCCTCGCGGAAGTCGTCGAGCGACGCCTCGGCGACGACCATGTCGCGGAGCGTGTCGTTCATCACCAGGAGCTCGAAGATGCCCATGCGGCCCTTGTAGCCGGTGTTGTTGCACCGCTCGCAGCCCCGGCCGTAGAAGAACTTCTTGCTGGCCGCCTCCTCCTGGGTCATGCCGAGCTCCATGCACATCTCCTGGCTCGGCTGGAACTCGGTCCGGCAGAAGTTGCAGATCTTCCGCACGAGCCGCTGCGCCAGCACGGCCTCGGTCGTCGCGGTGATGAGGAAGGTCGGCAGCCCCATGTCGCGGAGGCGGGTGACGGCCGAGGGGGCGTCGTTGGTGTGCAACGTCGTGAAGACGATGTGCCCGGTCAGCGACGCCTGGACGGCGATCTCGGCGGTCTCCAGGTCGCGGGTCTCGCCGACCAGGATCTTGTCCGGGTCCTGCCGCAGGATCGACCGCAGGCAGGCGGCGAACGTCACGCCGATGTCCGGGTTGACCGGGATCTGGATCAGGCCCTCGATGTCGTACTCGACCGGCTCCTCGGTCGTGATGATCTTGTCCTCGATCGAGTTCAGCTCGTTGAGCGTGGCGTAGAGCGTCGTCGTCTTGCCCGACGAGGTCGGCCCGGTCACGAGCACGATGCCGTTGGGCTTGTGGATGATCTCGCGCCAACGCTTCAAGGTGTCGGCCGGCATCCCGACCTTCTCGAGGTCGAGCTGCACGACGGTCCGGTCGAGGATCCGCAGCACGACGCTCTCGCCGAAGAGCGTCGGCAACGTCGAGACCCGGATGTCGACCGAGTTGCCGCCGATGTTCAGCTCGATCCGGCCGTCCTGCGGCAGCCGCCGCTCGGCGATGTCGAGGTTCGACATGACCTTGATCCGGCTGGAGATCGCCGGCGCCAGGTGCCGCGGCGGCGGCACCAGCTCGTACAGGATGCCGTCGACGCGGTACCGCATCTTGTACTCGTCCTCGAACGGCTCGAAGTGGATGTCCGAGGCCTTGTCCTTGATCGCCAGCAGGAGCACCATGTTCAGGAGCTTCCGCACCGGCGCCGCCTCGGCCATCTCCTCGATCGCCTCGAGGTCGATCGTGTTCTCGTTGCGGTTCTGGAACTGCGAGAGCCCCTTGTCCAGCTCGATCTGCTTGACGACGTCCTGGATCGACTCCTGGTGGCCGGCGTAGGCCCGCTCGATCGCCGCGGTGACCTCGGCCTCCTCGGCGATGACCCCCTTGACCTCGACGCCGAGGAACGACCGCATGCTCTCCAACGTCGCCGGGTTCTGCGGCTCGGCCATCGCCACCGTGACGCTCTTGTCCTTCTTGCTGACGGCGATCGGCACCACCTTGAAGGCCGTCGCCATCGTCTCGTTGACCGCCTCGATCGCCTCGGGCGGGAACGTCACTTCGGCGAGCTTGACGACCTTCATCCCGAGCTGCTCGCCGAGCGCCCGGAGCACCTGGTCGGGCTTGACCACGCCCAGCCGCGTCGCGACCTTGCCGAAGAGCTCCGTCGGCGTCTTCTTCTGCTCGTCCAGGACGCGGAAGAGCGTCTCCTCGTCGAGGTAGCCGAGGTCCATCAGGATCGTGCCGAGCCGACGAGCCATGGCGAAGGGCCTTTCCGCTGTGCGAGCCTCTCGAAGTCCGACGATCGCGGGACGACGTTGCCGACGGGAGGCGTTCGAGAGAGGGCCAAGGTATCCGGAATCGAAAACCGATCGCGCCCCAACAATTACGTCGCGAACGGCCCGCCGTGACGGGCCCGGGGCGCCGTCACTTCTTGTCGCCCTCCTCCTCGTCGTCGTCGAGGTCCTCCTCGAAGATCCCCTTCTTGGCCTTCTCGACGCGGTCGCGGAGGTCGTTGACCTTGCGGGACTTGTAGAAGATCTCCTGCTCCTCGACGATCCCCTGCCGCCAGAGGTTGAACAGCGAGTCGTCGAGCAGGATCATGCCGTGCTTGCGGCCGGTCTGGATCGACGAGTCGATCCGGTACGTCTTGTTCTCGCGGATCAGGTTCGAGATCGCCGGCGTGATGACGAGCATCTCGTAGGCGGCGACCAGCCCCTTCGGCTTCTTCGGCAAGAGCGCCTGCGCCAGGATGCCGATGATCGCCACCGAGAGCTGGGTGCGGATCTGGTCCTGCTGCTCCTTCGGGAAGACGTCGATGATCCGGTTGACGGTCCCCTCGGCCGAGTTCGTGTGCAAGGTGCCGAAGACGATGTGGCCGGTCTCGGCCGCGGTGATCGCCGCGGAGATCGTGGCCAGGTCGCGCATCTCGCCGACCAGGATGATGTCCGGGTCCATCCGCAACGCGCGGCGGATCGCCTCGGGGAAGTCGGGCACGTCGATGCCGACCTCGCGCTGGTTGACGAGCGACTTCTTGTGCTTGTGGAAGTATTCGATCGGGTCTTCGATCGTGATGATGTGCCGGTCCATGTTGTCGTTGATCCAGTTGAGCATGCTGGCCAGGCTCGTCGTCTTGCCCGAGCCGGTCGGGCCGGTGACGAGGATCAGGCCGCGCGGGCGCTGGATCAGGTCTTCGACGACCGGCGGCAGCCCCAATTGCTGGAACGTGAGGAACTCGTTCGGAATCCGCCGCAGCACCAGGCCGATGTTGCCGCGCTGCTTGAAGACGGCGACCCGGAAACGGGCCATGTCGCCGAAGGCGAAGCCGAAGTCGCAGCCGCCGACCTCCTGCAACTCCTGCTGGCAGCGCTCCGGCGTGATGCTCTTCATCAGGGCGGACGTGTCGGCCGACTCGAGCACCTTCGTCGCCAATGGGCGCATGTGCCCGTGGAGCCGGAGCACCGGCGGGCTGCCGACGGTCAGGTGCAAATCGCTGGCGCGCTGGGTGCAAACCGTCTGGAGCAGCTTGTCGATCAGGATCGTGCCCATGAGGCGATGGTCCCTTCCCGCTCGATCGCTTCGGTGCGCAACCCGGCGCCCTGCCGCCGAGGTTTGACCTGTCCGATGGCCCAGGTGCCGTGATTGGAGGGGATCGGGCGGAGGAAGATAGGGCGACGGCCCGGCAACGACCGATCACACACCATTATGCGAGGGTCCGGCCTGAAGACAAGGCTCGGACGACCCGTCTCCGGCCCCAGTAGCCCCGCTCCGACGCCGGCTTGCGGCCGACGCCGGCCCTCCGATCGGCTTGTCCCGCCTCCCCGGTCGGCCCGCTCCGGAACGTCGCCACGCCCGGCCGGCATCGTCAGGCCGAGAGCTCGTTGGCGGACTCGTGGTGGGTGATCCGCAGGACCTCGTCGAGGGTGGTCAGGCCCTTGAGGGCCTTGATCATGCCGTCCTCGAAGAGGGTACGCATCCCCTGTTTCCGGGCCAACTTACGGATGTTCTGCGTGGGCTCGCCCTTGAAGGTCATCTCGCGGACGGCGCTGGTCATGCCCATCAGCTCGTAGATACCCATCCGGCCCCGATAGCCCGACTTGTTGCAGTACGAACACCCCTTGCCCTTCATGAAGTTCGCCTTCTTGGCGAGCTCGGGCCGGAGGCCCAAGCCCTGGAGGACGTGGCCCGGCGGTTCGTAGCGCTGGCGGCATTTCGGGCAGACCTTCCGCACGAGTCGCTGGGCCATGATCCCCATGACCGAGCTGGCGACCAGGAAGGGTTGGACCCCGATATCGACCAGTCTTGTTATAGCGCTAGGCGCATCGTTCGTGTGGAGTGTACTGAAAACTAAGTGCCCGGTCAGTGATGCCTGGATCGCCGTGTTCGCGGTCTCCTCGTCCCGAATCTCACCGACGAGGAGGATGTTCGGATTCTGCCGCAACATCGCCCGGATGATGCGGGCGAACGTCATGCCGATCTTCGCCCGAACCTCGCATTGATTGATGCCTGGTAGATAGTATTCGACGGGGTCCTCGGCGGTGATGATCTTCACGTCTGGGCGGTTCAGCTCGTTGAGCGCGGCGTAGAGGGTGGTCGTCTTCCCCGAGCCGGTCGGCCCGGTCACGAGCAGGATGCCGTTGGGACGCTTGATCAGGGTCGAGAACCGCTTCCAGTCCTCGTCGCCGAAGCCGAGGTCCCGGAGGCCGACCTTGATGTTGTCGCGGTCGAGGATCCGCATGACGACCGACTGGCCGTGCGTGGTCGGGATCACGCTGACACGCAGGTCGATGTCCTTGCCCGAGACGTGGATCTTGATCCGGCCGTCTTGCGGCCGGCGCTTCTCGGCGATGTCGATCGAGCCCATGATCTTGAGGCGGCTGACGACGGAGCCGAGCAGTCGTCGCGGCAGGTTCTCCCGCTCCATGCACACACCATCGACCCGGTAGCGGACCCGGACCCGGTCGGCGAACGGCTCGATGTGAATGTCGGAGGCGCGGGAGTTGACGGCCTCCTGGATGATGTAATGCACCAGCTTGATGACCGGCGCGTCCCCTTCGTCGAGGGTGTTCGTCGACGAACCCCCCTTGCGGCCGTCCCCCTCATCGGCGAAGTCGATGGCCGTGTCGGTGAACTCCTGGATGATCGAGTCGACCGACTCGGTCTCGGACGACGAGCCGCCGTAATAGCGGTTGATCGCCTCGACGATCGCCTCCTTGGGTGCGAGCGCGACCTCGATCTCGCGATTCAAGACGAAGCGGAGCTTGTCGATCGTCTCGAAATCCATGGGATCGTGCATGATGACCTTGATGGCGCCGTTCTCCTGCGCCAGGGGCATCACGACGTTCTCGCGGGCGATGGACTCGGGGACGAGCTCGACGGCGGCGGTCGGGATCTCGATCTCGCGGAGTTCGACGAAGTCCATGCCGTGCTGCTCGGCCTTGGCCTTGACGATGTCGTCGGGGGCGGCGTAGCCGAGTCGCGCGAGGGCCTCCTCGGTCGAGGAGTTGGCCCCCACCCTTTCGGCCTCCTTGAGCTGGTCGGGGCCGATGACCCCACGCTTCACGAGGATCTCTCTCCAATCGCGGGTCTGCTTGGCCATGGGCGTCGGACTCCGGGAATTCGGCTCGTCCTCGCGACGAGCCCTCCGACCAGGATCGTATCGAGGGAACCCTGGGGAGGCAGGACGGGTGGGTGCGCCTCTCCCCGTGGCGGGTGGATCGGGACGGGTTCGGGCCGTCGATCGACCGATTCGCGAAGAAAACGGGGCGCGTCCGCGTTCGTGACAAGAGGGCCGGTCGATGATCGGAGATGACGGAATCGGATGACTCCCAAGCTAGCATAGGTCAAGCGGTACCGCAAGTTGTTGAACAACCGCCTCGGGAATCGCCGGGTCTCCGTCGCCTCCGGCCCGTGCGGCCGGGCCCGAACGACGAAACGGGCGCCGGCCGTCGCGACGGCCGGCGCCCGTTCGGTGGTCGTGGGAGAGGATCAGGACGGCTCAGCGATCGCGCTGGGTCGTCTTGCCGTCGGCGAGGGCGGCCTGGGCGGCGGCGAGCCGGGCGATCGGCACGCGGAAGGGAGAGCAGGAGACGTAGTCCATGCCGATCTTGTGGCAGAAGGCGACGCTGTCGGGATCGCCGCCGTGCTCGCCGCAGATGCCGACCTTCAGGTGCTCGCCGGCCTTCGCCTGCCGGGCCTGGCGGCCCTGGGCGACGCCCATCTCGATGAGCTGGCCGACGCCGGCCACGTCGATCGACTGGAAGGGGTCGACCGGCAGGATCTTCTCGCGGAGATACGTCGGCATGAAGCCGCGGATGTCGTCGCGCGAGTAGCCGAAGGTCAGTTGCGTCAGGTCGTTGGTGCCGAACGAGAAGAACTGGGCTTCCTCGGCGATCTTGTCGGCCGTCAGCGCGGCGCGGGGGACCTCGATCATCGTGCCGATGAGGTAATCGACCTTGGTCCCGGCCTTCTTCATGACCTCCTCGGCGACGGCGATGGCCCGCTTCTTGAGGATCGTCAGCTCCTCGACGGTGCCGACCAGCGGGATCATGATCTCGGGCAGGACCTCCTTGCCCTTCTTCTTGACCTCGCAGGCCGCGTCGATGATGGCGCGGACCTGCATGTCGCCGATCTCGGGGTAGACGATCGGCAGGCGGCAGCCGCGGAAGCCGAGCATCGGGTTGAATTCGTGGAGCTGCTCGACACGCTCGCGGACCTTCTCCACGCCGACGCCGAGCGACTCGGCCAGCGCGGCCTGCTCCTTGCCGTCGTGGGGCAGGAACTCGTGGAGCGGCGGGTCGAGCAGGCGGATGGTCACGGGCAGGCCGGCCATCGCCTCGAAGATGCCGGCGAAGTCGGCGCGCTGGAACGGCTCGAGCTCGGCGAGCGCGGCCTTGCGGCCGGCCGCGTCGTCGGCGAGGATCATCCGCCGCATCGGCGCGATCCGCTCCTCGCCGAAGAACATATGCTCGGTCCGGCAGAGGCCGATCCCCTCGGCGCCGAACTCGCGGGCCTTGGCGGCGTCCTTGGGGGTGTCGGCGTTGGTGCGGACCCTGAGCTTGCGGGACTTGTCGGCCCAGGTCATCAGCTCGGCGAAGTCGCCCGAGATGGTCGGCGCGACGGTCGGCATCTGGCCGACCATGACGTCGCCGAGGGTGCCGTCGATCGTCAGGAAGTCGCCGGCCTTGATGACGTGGTCGCCGATCCGGATCTGGCCGCCTTTCTCGTCGATCTGGATCGCGTCGCAGCCGACGACGCAGGGCTTGCCCCAGCCGCGCGCCACGACCGCCGCATGGCTGGCCTTGCCGCCGGTAGCCGTCAGGATGCCCTTGGCCAGGTGCATGCCGGCGACATCCTCGGGGCTCGTCTCCTTGCGGACGAGGAGGATCGGGTCGTTTGGGTGCGCCTCGGCGTGGGCGACGGCGTCCTCGGCCGAGAGGACGTCCTTGCCCGAGGCGGCGCCGGGGCTGGCGGCGATCCCGCGGGCGATCGGCGTGGCCTTGGCCTTGGGGTCGAGCTGCGGCAGGAGCAGGTGGTTCAGGCTGTCGGGATTCACGCGCTGGATGGCCGTCTTCTCGTCGATCAAGCCTTCCTTCACCATCTCGACGGCGATCCGGACGGCCGCAGTGCCCGTCCGCTTGCCGGTGCGGGTCTGGAGCATGTAGAGGGTGCCCTCCTCCACCGTGAACTCGATGTCCTGCATTTCCTTGTAGTGGGATTCGAGCTT
>DASZMJ010000341.1:0-1665 GCA_035551935.1 Isosphaeraceae bacterium | reverse complement strand
AGGGCCGTCATGAATTGATCGTTCCGATCGCTAGTACATGATGGGCGGCGCGGTGACCGGCGGCGCGGTGACCGGCGGCGCGGTGACCGGCGGCGCGGTGACCGGCGGCGCGGTGACCGGCGGCGCGGTGACCGGCGGCGGCGTGCTCGTGGTCGGCGGGGACGCGACGGTCGGCGCGGCGACAGGTCCGGGGATGATCATGACGTTCGTGGGCGGGACGTTCGGCATCGGGATGACCGGGGCCGAGGCGGCCGCCGGCGCAGCGAAGGCGCTGGCGAACCGACGCGGGAAGGCGATCGGGGCCATGCCGTCCTCGGGGATGAAGCTGGCGACGACGCTGCGGCCGTCGGGCAGCGGGGCCATGCTCAGGCTGCTCCGCGGCCAGAGGTTGAAGGTGAACTGCGTCAGCGGCACGCCGCCCGGCGGGGTCGGCAGCAGGGCCGGGTCGACCGTCACCTGGACCTGCCGGCCGTTGACGCGGGCCGAGCCGGCCGGCAGTTGCGTCGGCGCCGTACCCGGAGGCGCCGTCAGGTCGACGAGGATGGCGGAGATGCCCTGCGGCTGCACCTCGACGGCGACCACGGCGTCGAAGATGACGTTCGGCCGGTTGGTGAACGGCGCGATGGCCGACGAGCTGCCGCGGTTGATGCCGATGGCGTAGAACGACGACTGCGACGGGTCGGACGGGTGCCGATTGATCCGGCCGGCCATCGTGCCGGTGAAGACCAGGCCCTTGCCGGGCACGAACCGGCCGCTGGCGCGGACGACGTCGAGCTCGGCCCGCTGCGGGCCGGCGAAGAGCTCGTAGAAGTTCGGCGCCTTGGTCACGACGCCGGTCGGCGACGGCTGGGCCCGCGCGACCTCGACCATCGCCGGGTGCGGCACGCCGTGCATGTGGCTGAGCGCCAGGCGCGACTCCAGGGTCCAGTCCACGGCGAGGAATATCGGGGCCCGACGTCGTCGGGCCACCGCGGCCGCCCCCCGTGGCGACCCGCGTCGAATCGTGAACATGCTCGGCTCTCGATCGGAGGAAGGAGAGGGACGAATCGGGCACGCAAGGGGACCTCGAGACGTGTGGCCGGACGATCGGCCCCCGACCGTTGGGGACGCAATCGCGGCCCCGGGCCCGACATGAAGGATGAGAGGCGCAGCCGATCTCGCGAGGACCGGCCCCGAAGCCGAACGACCCGGCGAGGGGTTCACCGTGGCCTCGACGTCGACCGTCGCCGCGCCGAGCAAGTGGTCAACACCCGCCGCCGCGCCCTCCGAAATGCGCCGTTAACAATGCTCAGAGTCAGGCCCGTCGTCGACGGCGCGGGGCGTCCGAACCCGTCACATCCGCTGCCGCGCCACGGCCCGGGTGTCGGTCGCGGGGTCTCGATTGCGTCAACCTCCAGGACGGGCCACGTCAGCGTCCCGAGATCGCGAGCTCGCGACATGACCATCGACGACGGGGCCCGGCAACCTTCCGTGCCGGGCGACATTCGCGGGTTCATCGAGCGGATCCGGGCCGGCGACGAGGACGCCGCCCGCGAGCTCTTGCAACGCTACGAGGGGAAGGTGCGGCTGGTCGTCCGCCGCCAGCTGCCGAAGCTCCTGCGGTCGCGGTTCGACTCGCTGGACTTCCTCCAGAGCGTCTGGGGCAACTTCTTCCACCAGGTCCGC
>DASZMJ010000340.1:0-4402 GCA_035551935.1 Isosphaeraceae bacterium | reverse complement strand
TGTGGGTCCTGCTTGCGCTGGGGTTGAACCTGCGCGACGAGCTGTCGGCCGGCACGCTCCGCGAGCGGCGGGGGATCGGCCGGACGGCGGTCGTGGCCCTGGTGTGGGCCGGGGTCATGGGGGCGTTCTGGGGGGCGATCGTGCCGTTCTGGAAGTCGGAGATCCTCACCGACCGCGGCGAGGCGCTGATGGTACGGCGTCCCCCGCAATATGAGCTGGCGCGCGAGACCTTCCTCGCCGCTGCCGAGGCCGACCGGGCGAACATGCGGCCCAGGCTCGACCTGGCCGAGCTGGAGTTCGCCTTCTGGAAGTCGCCTGGCGGGATGGCGCAGCCCACGAACTGGCAGCGTGTCTTCCTCGCGCTCGACGATGCGATCAAGCGGCCCTGGCGCGACCCGAACTCGCTCCACGTCCGCCGGCTCCAGGCCCAGTACGCGCGCTTGATCCTCCAGACGCTCCGCGAATCCGCACCGATCATCGAGCCGATCGTGATCAAGGGTAAGATCGTCGCCGCCACGCGTCATGCGGCGCAGCTCAATCCGACCAGCGCAGCGGCCCGCGCCCAGCTCGCCATGGCGAGCGCCGACTTCGGCATGTACGGCGACGCCGTGTCGGAGGCCGAGACGGCGCTCAAACTCAGCGACATCACCCCCCACCTCGACAAGAAGCTGCCCGCCGAGCTGGCCAAGGAGCTGAAGGCCAGGCTCCCCGAGTGGGCCAAGCTCCGCGACAATCCCCCTCCCCCGCCGGGGCAGAAGCCTGGCGGGAACGGCGGGTAGGGCCGTTCCACGTGAAAGCGCCTTACCTCGGGTCGCGGGCGATCGCGTCGGGCGTCGTGGCGTCGAGGAACGATGCGAGCGTGGCGTCCGGCTTGCGGTCGTTGAGCCGCGTGAAGACGTCGGCCGCCTGGCGAGTCCGCCCCGACAGATACCACTCGGCGCCCAGAACGAGCCAGCCGTTGCGGTCGCCCGGCGTGGCCTGGAGGTGCGTCTCGAGCTTGGCCAGCGCCTGCGCGAAGTCGGCCGGCTCGGCGAACAGGGCCTGGACGTCCGTCGCGTTGATCAGCCAGCCGGGCTCGGCCGTGGTCGCGGCGCGGAACTGCTCGGCGGCCTCGGCGTAGTCGCCCCGGACCAGCGCGAGCTGGGCGATCCGGACGTGCGGCTTGGCCGAGTTGGGATTGGCCCGGACGGCCTGGGTGTACCGCTGCTCGGCGCGATGGCGGTTGCCGGCGCGGAACAGGTTGTCGCCGATGTTGACATAGTTGTCCGACCGGGCCGGCTCGGGACGGGACACCGTCCGCGCGACGGGCATTGCGCCGCGGGCAGGGACGGTCGGGTTCGGCAACATCAGCCCGCCGCCGAAGGGCATCGGGGGCGGCACGTACATCGGCGTGTAGACGATCGGCAGGAACACGCCGCCGAGCCCGAGGATGAACGGCGAGCCGCCGAAGCCCGACACGCCGCCCCAAGGCCCTATATGGTGGGGCATGTGATGCATCGAAGGTCCGTAACGGGCCGACGACAGGCCGCCCCAGCCGCCGTGGCCCCCGCCCCCACCATGTCCGCCGCCGTGTTGCCCATACGCCGGCGCGACGCCGAGCGCGGCGAGCAGCGCGACCGCCGCTCCCAGGTGCCGCGACCTCCGATCCGTGGATCGTCTCATGACCGCCCCGCCCTCCCGGCGACCGGCCGCGACGCGGTTCGCGTCGGGTCACTCCGTTGAATTATCCGCACGCCGCGCGCGAATGGCAACGGCCCGAGGCGGTCAGAATCCGAGCGGCACGGCGCGCGACCATGAGGTCGGGAGGAGGCGAAGGTTGACGCCGAGGTCGGGGTGGGTCTTGGCGTCGAGCTTGAGGTCGTCGGGGGTCAGGGCGCCCGGGCGGAGCCGGTCCTTGGTCAGGATCGACGCGCCGTCGCGGTCCTTCCGCGGGTTGGGGCCGACGACGTTGCGGACGTGCCGCGCGCCCCAGAAGTCGACCCACTGCGCCTTGACGTCGGGCCGCTGCCGGCTGGGCGTGGGGTCGTCGGGGCCGGAGACGGTGAAGTAGGCCAGGTCGTAGCCGTCGCCGTCGGCCTGCCACGCGAGGGCGCCGTGCTCGAGGCCGCCGCCGAGCGAGCGGAGCAGCACCGAGCCGCGGCGGCCGCGCTCGGCGACTTCGAAGAAGGCCGACCTGGACGACGAGACCAGCCACGGCCGCGCCGGGCCCGGCCCGGAGCCCGGCCAGGGTCCGACCAGCACGAAGGCCCGCTCCGCGGCGATCGAGCAGCGGTCGAGGTCCAGGTCGGCCTCGAAGCGCGACCGCGCCACCTTCTGAGGCCGAATCGCGATCGCCGTCCCGTCCCCCTCGCTGAGGATCGCCGTGTTCGCCAGGCTCACGACCCCCCGCCCCAGCTCGGCCGCGAACGCCTCCCCCCCGGCGGCCATCAGCAGGCAGTCGGCGAGGTAGCACGTCGGCCGGTCGGTCGCCGAGAGGAATGGCCCCTGGCGGCCCTCCAGCGGCTTCGTCCCCGCGGCGCGGAAGAGCACGAGACCCGACCCGGCGGGCATCGGCGACTCGCCCGACTTCAGCGCACATCGAGACAAGTACAGATGACCATCCTCGACCTTGACGAGCCGCCCGACCCGCGACGAGGGGGACCAGCCGAGGTTGATCCCGGTCAGCGAGAGGTCGCCGCCCTCGATCTCGATCAGGGCCGGCGCGGCGAGGCCTGGGTGGGCGACCCAGGTCGGTCCGTGCCCCTGCGTCGCGGCCGATTCGACCGAGAGCGACACGCCGTCGGGCAGGCGGACGGGCGTCATCGGCCAGGTCCCCGACCCCGTGACCTGGACCGCGACGCGACGCGCGCCGGGCGCGAGCCGACGGGCCAGGAAGAGACCAAGGTCGCCGCGCCAGGTCGGGTCGGCGACGTCGAAGGAGAGCTCGCCCTCGGTCACGGGCGCCATGGCGGCGACCGGTGCCGGGGCCGGTGCCGTGAGGCCGCCGCGCGGAAGGTCGCGATGCGCCTTGCCGGAGTCGATGCTCGCATTGACGCCGGCCACGAGCGGGACGCTCGAGATCAGTCGAGGGTCCGCGGATCGGACGGGCCCCGATGCGATCCCTCCGACCGTCGCGGCTCGCCGAGGCGTCGCCGGCATCGGCAGGCGGGCGAAGCGGCCGACGGTCGCCTCGATCAGCGACGGCTGGGGCTCGGCCACCCGGGCGAGCACGGCCGGCCGCACCTCGGCGAGGGCCGCGAGCGCGGAGGGGACAACCTGCTCGTCGATCGGCCAGCCGCGCCTCACCTCGCGGCTGGTCGCGCCGGTGCCCTTCCAGGTCGCCCGGGCGGCCGCGAGGTCGGCGACGAGCACCTTCGCGCCGTGCTCGCCGGCGTCGAACCAGGAGGGCCAGCCGACGAAGGCGTCGTCGTGGCCGAGCCAGTCGACGGCCGCGGCGGGCGTGCCGGCGGGGTCGGTCTGGGCGTTGATCAGGCCCGAGGTGTCGAGGCCCGCGACCTTCGCGAACGTCGAGCCCAGCGACCGGACCTGCGGCGCAGCGGCCGATCGTCCGCCCGGCAGGCCGAGGACCGACGCCCGGCTGGCGAGGATGCTCCGGTGGAAATAGTAACGCCGAGGATCGCGCGGGGTCGTGGGGCGATGGACCACGATCGCCTCGCTCGCGCCGAGGATGACCGAGTGGTCGATCGCCAGATCGCCCGAGCCGGCCATGTCGAAGACCGCCGGGGCCGGGCCCCGGACCAGGCTCCCCTCGATGCGGATCTGCGACCAGCGGACGGGCCTCTGGTCGGTCGGCTCGTCGACGCGGGCCAGCGAGAAGGGATGCGTATCGGCGTTGAGGACGGTGACCGTGCAGCGATTCAGCGTGAGCTCGGCCCCCTTGAGATGGAAGAGGTAATTGAGCGACTGCGGGAGCGCCCGCGCGTCGATGATGAGGTCGATCCCCTCCAGGACGAGCCGGTCGCCGTCGAGCGTGAAGACCGCCGAGCGGTCGCGGACGACGGCGGCCGTGGACGGCTCGACGACGATCATCGGCCGGAATCCGGGCCGGGCGCGGATCGTCCGCGCCTTGGCGCGGTCGAGGAGGTCGTCCTCGAAGAACGGGCCGTTGTCGGCGATCTCGACGACCCCTCCCGTGTTATTCAGCGCGGAGCGGAGCGAGGGCAGGTCGGACGAATCGGCCGCGACGGGCACGCGGCGGACGGTCACGGCCGGGCCGTCGCCCGCCGCGGCGATCGGCCGCCGCGCCCAGTCGGGGAGCGACGCGGCCTCGACGTCGGCCGGATAGGCGGCCTCGGCCGGCGGCTCGGAGGCGGGGTCGGTCGGCTCGACCCACGTCGGCTTCCGCGGCTCGACGACGACGGGCGTGGCCCTCGGCACGATGAGCGGGCGGTCGGGCCGGCGG
>DASZMJ010000339.1:0-6542 GCA_035551935.1 Isosphaeraceae bacterium | reverse complement strand
GTTGAGACGAGCCCCCGGCCGCCTGTGGCGTCGCGACCGGCTCGACCCGGATCAGCGGCGGCGGCGGCCGACGGTCCGGCTCCTGACGAGGTTCTCGTGGACCTGGGCGCCGAGGAGGTCGACCGGCGCGAACGGGGGCTGGGCCTGGATCGGCGCCGTGCCGAAGACGGCGAACTGGCCCTGGAAGACGCTGCCCGGCACGCCGTTGCCGGTCGGGAAGTTGAGGGTGAAGGCGCCGTCGAGGGGGTTGCCGGCCCAGTCGGTGACGGCCGCCGAGTGGATGGTCAGGTTGTAGGTGCTGCCCTGCGGCACCGCGCCGACGGCGAAGGTGACCGTGAAGGCGCCGGCCAGGCCCGCCGGGGCCAGCGACATGGGCGTCAGCGTCACGCCGCCGGCGGCGACGCGACGGCCCCCCGAGCGGGTCAGGCTGTAGGCGGCGGGGTTGACGATGTCGAAGATGTCGATGCCGGAGCCGGTGTCGAAGTAGGTGACGCTGAGCTGGCCGGTGGCCGGGCTGAGCGTGGCGCCGAGGACGCGAGGCGTCGCGGTGTCGACGATCAGCGGGCTGGGCAAGAGCGAGACGAGCGGGCTGTTGGGCTTCTGCGCCGCGTCGGCCGAGGCGGCGATGACGGAGTAGGGGCCGTCGACCAGCGGCCGCGAGGTGACCGCCCAGTTGCCGTTGGCGTCGGCGGTGGCGGTGCCGATGAGCTCGGGCACGGTCATGCCGCCGGAGATGACGAAGAGCTGGATGGTCGAGCCGGGCGCCGAGTGGCCGAGGAAGGCCGGCGTGACCACCCGGGTGATCGGGGCGCCGGGGACGACGCTGGTGACGCTGGCCGGGTTGATGGTCCCGGTCACCGGGACGATCAGGGTCGCCGGGGTGACGGTCGTGGTGGCCGAGGCGTGGCTGCCGCCGACGTCGCTGACGGTGACGCTGAGCGGGTAGGAAAGGTCCTGGGCGTAGGTGTGCGAGGCCAGGATGGTGTAGGTCCCGTCGCCGTTCGGGCGGATGGTGCCGGGGGAGGTGGTGCCGTCGCCCCAGGAGACGGTGGCGGAGTAGTCGCCGATCGGGGCGGCGACGTTGGCGTCGCTGAAGGTGCCGACGGCGGAGGTGAAGGCGGCCTGCTCGGTCGGCTGGGGCGTGGCGACGTTGAGGGTCAGGGGGGCGTCGGCGACGGCGGCCGAGCCGTTGATCGTCAGCGTGCTGCCCCCCTTGGAGCCCGCGCCGCCGGGCATGCTCTGGATGGCGACGGTGACCTGGTAGTTGCCCTCTTCGGCGTAGCCGTGTGCGCCGATGACCTGGAAGCCCGAGGCCGCCGAGCCGATGACCGAGCCGGTCGTGGTCGTGCCGTCGCCCCAGGCGACGGTCGCCTGGAACTGGCCGGCCGTGGCCACGGGGTTCGACGAGCTGAAGTCGGCCAGGACGGTGCTCTGGGAGGCCACCCCTTCGACCGCCTGGATCGTCACCGGCACGCCCGCCTGGAGGGTCGCGTCGGCGATGTTCGCGGTGCCCTGGATCGTCGTCTGGGCGCCGCCGACGTCGGTGACGTTGATCGTATAGGTGTAGGTCCCGAAGCTCGGGTAGGCGAAGCCGCCGACGAGCTTGTAGGTGCCGGGCGCCTGGCCCTGGATGACGTTGACGTAGGTGGAGTTGGTGCCGTCCCAGTTGACCAGCGCCGTGAAGTCCTCGGGGAACGACTGGGTGTAGGCGTCGGTGAAGGAGCCGAGGATCGTGCTGAAGGGCTGGCCGGCGGTGCCGGTGACGGTCGTGCCGCTGCCCAGGGGCGTCAGGGGGGCGTCCAGGACGGCGAGGCTCTCGCTGAGCGAGGCCGTCGCGCCGCCGGAGTCGGTGACGACGAGGCTGATCGGGTGGTCCCCCTCCTCGAGCGGGTGGGTGGTCGAGACGTCGAACTGGCCGGCGACGTTCGGGTCGGCCGTGACGGTGCCGGCGACGGTGCTGCCGTCGTCGAAGGTGATCGTCGCGTTGTAACTGGAGGCGAATGTGGGGTTGGGGTCGGCGTCGGTGAACTTCGCGAGGAGGATGGGGGTGGCCTGGCCCTCGGCGATCGCCGCCGGGATGAGGGGGCCGATCGTCAGGGGGGCGTCGGTGATCGTCGCCGTGTCGATGGCGGTGGCCGAGGTGCTGCCCGGGCCGGTGATGGTGACGGTGGCGGTGTAGGTCCCGCCCTCGGTGTAGGTGTTCGTGCCGGTGACGACGAAGGAGCCGTTGGGCTGCTGGGTGATCGTGCCGACGGAGGTGTTGCCGTCGCCCCAGTCGATGCTGGCGGTGAAATCCGAGGCGGTCACGCCCGAGGCGTTGTCGGTGAAGGTGGCGACGGTGCCGCTGAATGGCTGGCCCTCGGACCCGGCGAAGTTCACCGGCTTGGCGCTGAGGCCCACGAGCGTCACCGAGGCGGTGGCCAGGTCGAAGTTGCCGGGGGTGCTCGACAAGCTGCTGTTGTCGGACCAGACCGGGTACATGACGTTGTTGTAGAAGGCCATGCCCGAGTAGTCGCCGGTGTCGAAGCCGCCGTTGTCGCCGCCGTTGGCGGTGATGGCGTTGGAGAGGTTGGCGGCGACCTGGACGTTGGGCAGGAAAGTCTGGCCGCCGTCGGTGCTGACGGTGGCGAAGGCCTCGTACTGGGTGCCGCCGCCGTTGCGGGTGTCGAGCCAGCTGACGCCGACGTTGCCGGTGGCCGGGTCGACGGCGATGCGGGGGTTGAACTCGGAGAGGTTGCTGGTGGAGTCGGAGACCTGTATCCGAGGCGACCAGGTCGAGCCGTTGTCGTCGGAGAAGCGCTCGTAGATCGTCGAGGCGGGGCTGTTGACCGCGGGCGAGTCGGTGTAGACGGCATAGAGGCGGCCGTTGTGCGGGCCGCCGGTGTAGTCGTAGGCCAGGCCGACCTCGGAGTCGATCTGCCGCTGCGGCTGGGGCGGGACCGTGGTGAAGCCGCCGACGTTCGTCGCGCTGATGACGGTCGAGGGGTTGAAGCTCGTGCCGGCCAGGCCGTTGGGGTCGAGGGCCGCGAAGAGGTTCGCCGGCCCGGAGCCGCCGGAGGGGTTCTCGTAGGAGACGGCCACCTGGCCCTGCGGCCCGATCGACAGCTTGCCGAAGTTGCCGCCGGTCGAGTCGGTCGCCACGATCGGGGCGATGAACGAGCCGACCTGGCCCAGGCCCGTCACCGGGGCGCCGACGGCGTCGATGTTGCCGTTGGGGTCCTGGTACTCGATCCAGACGCTGCTCGCCGCCGTCGAGCCCCCCGGCCCGATGGCGATCTTCGGCTGGTCGTTCGACGGGAAGTCGGCCAGCTCCTTGAAGGTCTTACCGCCGTCGGTGCTGACGGCGACGACCGACGGCAAGGGGGGGGAGAAGTTCGTGTCGGCGGCGTCGAGGTACGAGATGAACAGGTTGCCGAACTTGTCGAAGGCGGCCGACTCGTCGCAGCAGGCCGGCTTCAGGCCGTCGCTGCCGGTGGCGATGACCTTCGTCGTCCAGGTCTGGCCGCCGTCGAAGCTGTACGCGGACATCACCCCGTTGGGGTCGATGCTCGTGACGGTCGCCATCGCGAAGAGGTTCAGCGGGTTCGTCGGGTTGATGGCGATGGCCTGCTCGGCCTCGCCGAGCCCGTCCTTGGTGATGTTGACGTTGGGCCCGACGACGAGGTTGCCGGCCATCAGCCGACGCCCCTCCAGCGACTCCAGGCCCGGCCGCAACGGCACCGCGCCCCGACGCCCGCCGACCCGAGCCGGCCGGCCGCGTCGCGGCCGACCGCCGATTGCCCATCGCATGGTGAAGACCCCCTCGAAGCAGCAACGTCCGCGTGCCCCGGTGCGATCGTCCCCCGGCGCGGCCCCGGCGAAGGCGCGGACGGCCGCCGAGGGCCGCGACGGCCCGATCGGACACGATCATCGTGGAAGAGGAACAACGCAATCAACGCGAGCGACACGGAGGCGCCCGGTGCATCCCGGCGACCAACACTGGGCGGGTTGGTAGATGTAGACTGACCCGCAAACTTCAATCAGTCAATACTTCGGCCCAGGTTTTTCCATTTTTCACGAATCCGTCGGCCCGGGCCGAGACATCCGACCACCGGGCGCCCGCCTGCCGAAATGGCAGGCCGCCGGGGCCGGCCGCCGCGATCGGCAGTCGGTCGGCCCGCGACCCCGACCGGGGGGTGGGGCGTAATCGCCTCGGTAATCTTGACTTACAGATCCCGATTGTCAAAAGGCGCGGGAATTGCTGCTGGCCGTTGCTCGTGACCGGCCGCCCGCGCCCCGAAGAATCGCGACGGGCCGGCGGCCGGCGGTCGAGTCCGACAGTTTGGGCCGGCGTCGCGAGGGACGCCGGGCCTTCTCGGGGAGAACGAGTCGATGAACTTGAAGCCGCTGGGCGATCGGGTGGTGGTCGAGCGGGAGGAGGCGCAGGGCAAGACGGCCGGGGGCATCGTGCTGCCCGACACGGCCAAGGACAAGCCCCAGCAGGGGAAGGTCATGGCCGTCGGCGAGGGGCGGGTCACCAAGGACGGCAAGCGTCGCGAGCTCCAGGTCAAGGTCGGCGACCGCGTCCTGTTCACCTCCTACGCCGGAGACCCGGTCCAGCTCCCGGGAGTCGACGAGAAGAAGGTCCTCCTGATGCGCGAGGACGACATCCTGGCCGTCCTCGAGTGATCTTGGATTGCGGGATGCAGGTTTCGGGACGCGGATTCGAAGACCGCCGCCGTCCCGAGATCCCGGCCGCAATCTCACACCTGAAACTCACATTCCGCAATCCGAAATCCGCAATCCGAAATCACCGGAGCCCATCGATGGCCGCGAAGATGATCGCGTTCGACCAGGACGCCCGGCAGGCGATGCAGCGCGGGGTGGCGAAGCTGGCCCGCGCCGTCAAGGTGACGCTCGGCCCGCGCGGGCGCAACGTCATCATCCAGAAGTCGTTCGGCTCGCCGACGGTGACCAAGGACGGCGTCACCGTCGCCAAGGAGATCGAGCTGGAGGACAAGTACGAGGACATGGGGGCCAAGATGGTCAAGGAGGTCGCCAGCAAGACCTCCGACGTCGCCGGCGACGGCACGACGACGGCGACCGTCATGGCCGAGGCGATCTACAACGAGGGCCTCCGGGCCGTCGTCGCCGGCGTCAACCCGATGCTCATGAAGCGCGGGATGGACCGGGCGGTCGAGGAGATCGTCGCCGAGCTGAAGAAGATGAGCGTCAAGGTCTCCAGCAAGACCGAGACCGAGCAGGTGGCGACCGTGGCGTCGAACTTCGACACCGAGGTCGGCACGATGATCGCCGAGGCGACCGAGAAGGTCGGCAAGGACGGCGTCATCACCGTCGAGGAGGGCAAGACGCTCAAGACCGAGGTCGAGTGGGTCGAGGGCATGCAGTTCGACCGCGGCTACCTCAGCCCCTACTTCGTCACCAGCCCGCAGACGATGGAGGCGGTCCTCGAGGACGCCTACATCCTGATCCACGAGAAGAAGGCCTCGTCGGTCAAGGACCTCGTGCCGGTCCTCGAGAAGGTGGCGCAGACCGGCAAGCCGCTCTTGATCATCGCCGAGGACGTCGAGGGCGAGGCGCTGGCGACCCTGGTCATCAACAAGCTCCGCGGCACCTTCCGCTGCGCCGCGGTGAAGGCCCCCGGCTACGGCGACCGCCGCAAGGCGATGCTCGAGGACATCGCCGTCCTGACCGGCGGCAAGCCGATCTTCGAGGCGCTGGGCATCGAGCTCGAGAACGTCGGCCTCAATGACCTGGGCCAGGCCAAGAAGGTCGTCATCGACAAGGACAACACGACGGTCATCGAGGGCAAGGGCTCGACCGACGCGATCAAGGGCCGGATCGAGGCGATCCGCCGCGAGATCGGCGAGACCAAGAGCGACTACGACCGCGAGAAGCTCGAGGAGCGGCTGGCGAAGCTCGCCGGCGGCGTCGCCAAGATCAACGTCGGCGCCGCGACCGAGAGCGAGATGAAGGAGAAGAAGGCCCGCGTCGAGGACGCCCTGCACGCCACCCGCGCCGCGCTCGAGGAGGGCATCCTCCCCGGCGGCGGCGTCGCGCTCTTGCGGGCGGCCCAGCAGGTCAAGCCCAAGGGCCTGACCCGCGACGAGGAGACCGGCTACGCGATCATCGTCCGCGCCTGTTCGGCCCCGATCGCCCAGATCGCCGACAACGCCGGCCAGGACGGCGGTGTCGTCGTCGCCCGCGTCCTGGAGGGCAAGGCCAACTTCGGCTACGACGCGCTGAAGGACGAGTACACCGACCTGGTCAAGGCCGGCATCATCGACCCGACCAAGGTCACCCGCTCGGCCCTCCAGAACGCCGCCAGCGTCGCCACCCTGCTGCTGACCTCCGACGCCCTGATCGCCGACATGCCCAAGGTCGAGAAGCCCGGCGGCGGCGGCCACGGCGGGTACGACGACATGTATTGAGCCGGTTCGGACTGTGATCGAATCCTGAGCACGGCGGGGGGCTGGAACATTCCGGCCCCATTCCTTATTTTCGTACCGTGAGGTAAGTTGGGATGTGGTTTCCGGCAGGGA
>DASZMJ010000338.1:0-1505 GCA_035551935.1 Isosphaeraceae bacterium | reverse complement strand
TCACCGACCTTCACCGGGAAACGGCCGAAGAAACCGTCCGCCTCATCGGCGACGATCCCGCCACCGCCTCGGCCCACGGCCTGGACGTGACTTGCCCGGCGCGAGTCGCGGACTTCTTCCGAGAGATCGGCGACGCCCGCGTCGACGTCCTCGTCAACAACGCCGGCCTACAGCACGTCTGCGGCGTCGAGGACTTCCCGGAGGAGAAGTGGGACCTGCTGCTGGGCGTGATGCTCAAGGGCCCGTTCCTGATGACGCGGGCGGTCCTACCCCGCATGCGCCGCCACAACTTCGGGCGGATCGTCAACATCGGCTCGATCCACTCGCTCGTCGCCTCGCCGTTCAAGTCCGCCTACGTCGCGGCCAAGCACGGCCTGGTGGGGCTGACCAAGTCGGCGGCGCTGGAGTCGGCCGGGGCCGACATCACCGTCAACACGATCTGCCCGGCGTACGTGCGCACGCCGCTGGTCGAGGCGCAGATCCGGGCGCAGGCGCAAGCGCACGGCATCCCGGAGCAGGACGTGATCGACCAGATCATGCTGGAGCCGATGCCCAAGAAGGCGTTCATCACGGTCGAGGAGGTGGCGGCCGCCGTCGAGTTCCTGGTCGGCCCCGCCGCCCGAAACATTACGGGCCAGACGATCGTGATCGACGGCGGCTGGACGGCGCGGTGAGAGTGCGTCGAACGCGGGTCTCCCGGCTTCGCCGCCTCACTCCCTCTCCCGGAGTACGACTCGACTGACTTCGGACTTCGGACTTCGGCGAGCTCAGTCGAGCCGCGAGCTCAGTCGAGCCGCGAGCTCAGTCGAGCCGAGTTCGTCGAAGTCCGGGAGAGGGGACAGAAGCAACGCGCCCCAAGTCGAAGGCCGCGTGTGACGAGAGGACGCGATGGACGAGAAACCGACACCCGCGCCGGCGTGGACGCCTTCCCCGGACGTCGTCGCGGCGGCGAACGTAACCGCCGTCTGCCGGGAACTGGGCCTGCCGGACTACCCGGCCCTGCACGCTTGGTCGGTCGCCCGCCGCGACCGCTGGTGGGAGTTGGCGATCCGCCGGCTCGGCGTCCCGCTCCGTCGGCCGTACGGGCGAATCCTGGACGCCGCCGAGCCGACGGGGCCGAAGTGGCTCGTCGGGGCGCGGATGAACATCGTGGACGCCTGCTTCGCCGCGCCGGCCAACGCCGTGGCCGTCGTCGAATCCGACGGCACCGGCCCGCCCCGGCGGACGACCTACGGGCAACTCCGCCGGCAGGTCGAGCGCGCCGCCGGCGCCCTGGCGGCCGCCGGCGTCGGACCGGGCGACGCGGTGGGGATGGTCCTGCCCATGAGCGGGACCGCGGTGGCCGCCTACCTGGCCGTCGTCGCGGCCGGGGCGGCGGTGGTGTCGATCGCCGACAGCTTCGCCGCCGAGGAGATCGCGACGCGCCTGCGGGTCGTCGGCGCGAGGCTCGTCATCACGCAGACCGCCGTCGCGCGGGGCGGCAAGAGACTGCCGCTCTACGAGAA
>DASZMJ010000337.1:0-46667 GCA_035551935.1 Isosphaeraceae bacterium | reverse complement strand
CCGAGCGATTCGCCGCACTCGGTTCGGTGATGGAGGTCGCGAGTCGCGAGGCCTACCGCGACCTCGTCGAAACCGAGGGCTTCGCGGACTTCTTCGCCCGAGTCTCCCCGCTCGAGGAGCTCGCCGACCTGGCGCTGGGGTCGCGGCCGTCGCGGCGGCCCGGCGGCGTCGCGATCGGGTCGGCGCGGTCGACATCCCCTCGATTGTGCGCGCGGATGGGGCCAAACCTCCAGGGCGTCTCACACCGGCAGCCCCTTGGCAGGTCGGCGCCGGGCCTCTTAGGATATGGGACGGTCGTCCCGAGCGAACGGACTGCGCTCGGTCCCCCGGAACGACGGAGCGAACCCCGGCGATGAAGCTCCCGGCCCTGATCTTCGACTTCGGCAACGTCGTCGCGCACTTCGACTACCGCAAGGCCGCCGAGCGGCTCGGTCGGGGGCGCGGGCTCTCGGGCGACGCGCTTCTGGAACGGGTGCGGCCGCTCGGCTTCGGTCAGCTCGTCCGCGAGTACGAGTGCGGGCGGCTCGCCGCCGAGGCGTTCTCGGCGGAGGTCTGCAAGGTCGCCAGGCTGGAGGTCGGCCACGACGAGTTCGCCGCGGCCTGGGCCGACATCTTCACGCTCAACGAGCCGGTCGCGGCGCTCGTCGGCGACCTGAAGCGGGCCGGCTACACGCTGGTGCTCGGCTCGAACACCAACGACCTCCACGCGGCGCAGTTCCGCCGCCAGTTCGCCGCGACCCTGGCGCATTTCGACCGCCTGGTGCTGTCGTACGAGGTTGGCCACGTCAAGCCGTCGCGCGAATTCTATCGCGCCTGCGTCTCCGCCGCCGGCGCGCCGGCGGCCGCGTGCGTCTTCATCGACGACCTGCCCGAGAACGTCGACGGCGCCCGCGCCGCGGGGCTCGCGGGCCTGCTCTACCGCGACCCGACGACGCTGGCGGCCGACCTCGATGCGGTGCTCGGGAGGGTCCCTTGAGCGGCGGCCCGCGACGGCCGGCCCGCCCGGTCCTTTCCGCCGCGTTGGTTTGACTTCGGACGATCACAGGCCACACTCGATTGACCCTTGCGCCGCGCCCGGCACGGACCAGGCCCCGCGGTTTCGCCCCGACGCAACACCCCCCGGCATCGCTTCCCTCGCGAATTCCGCACGGAGGGTCTTGACTTCGGCCCCATGGCCGGTAATGATTGGGTAGATGCATGATTGCAAGGTGGCTTTCATGCTATCGCAGCCGCCTCCGGGGACACCGGGGACGGTGGAGGGGGGAAGGGATGAGGATTTGACCGCATGAGTTGACTTTTCGGTCGGGGTTGGGCGAAGATCGTAGGATCACGCCGCAACCCGGCCCTCGCTGGGATGAAGGACACGGAATCGGAAGGGCCCCCGGCCGCCGCGGCCGGGGGGTGTCGCCGTCGGCGAGGCGGCGGCACGACGACCCCCCGGGCCACCGGGGCGGGCCTCTGCGTCGGAAATCGCGTCGGACCACCACGGAGATGATCACCTTGGGGCAACCCCTGCCCCCTGCCGCGGCCTCACCGGCCCGGTCGGCGGGGCGGGGTCGCGGGGCCCCGGGGCTTACCAGGGAGCCTGTCGATGGGTAAGGGCAACGGGAAGGTCGGGGGTCGCGGGCC
Source organism: Isosphaeraceae bacterium (assembly GCA_035551935.1). Taxonomy (GTDB): domain Bacteria; phylum Planctomycetota; class Planctomycetia; order Isosphaerales; family Isosphaeraceae; genus DASZMJ01. The sequence goes on along the minus strand of DASZMJ010000337.1, from coordinate 45,038 downwards.
GGCCCGGCGGCGACGCGCGACGGGCCTCGGTGGCGCGGGCGGGCTGGGCGGGCGGACGCGGCCGAGGGTCGAGGCCCTGGAGGACCGCCGCCTGCTGGCCATCCCCGGCTCGCCGCCGCCGGCCTGGGTGCCGACGACGGCCAACCTGCACGACGTGAACAATGGCCCGCTGGCCAAGGCCGGCGCGGCGTTGATCACGACGTACTTCAACTACCAGAACTACCTGACGATCCAGAACCACAGCCCGAGCTTCGCCGCCAGCGTTCAGAACACGCAGGCCAAGACGCTCCAGTTCCAGGGCGACAGCGTCGGCGTCGACGTGTCGATCTTCACCGACGCCAAGTCGAGCTACGCCGACGCCGAGACGGCCCTGAAGAACCTGGGCATGCAGGTCACGGCCACCGACGCGCAGCAGGGGATCGTCGAGGGCTTCCTGCCGATCGCCGAGCTGCCGACGGTCGTGGCGCTGCGGACCGTCGACGGCTACAGCCTGGTCGCCGGCATCAGCCCGATCTACCGGCCGATCACCAGCCAGCAGGGCATCGCCAACTCGGAGTCGGACCACGGGATGCTCGCCGACGCGGCGCGGCAGCAGTTCGGCGTCGACGGCACGGGGGTCAACGTCGGCGTCCTCTCCGACAGCGTCAGCGAGGTCGGCGGCGGGCTGGCCGCGTCGGTGGCGACCGGGGACCTGCCGGCGAACGTGCAGGTCCTCCAGGACCAGCCGGCGGGCACCGGCACGCCGACCGACGAGGGGCGGGCGATGCTGGAGATCGTCCACGACATCGCCCCGGGCGCGAAGCTGGCCTTCGCCACCGCCGCCACCGGCGAGGCGGGCTTCGCCTCCAACATCAACGCCCTGAAGTCGCAGGCCAACGACAACATCATCGTCGACGACGTGACCTACCCGACCGAGCCGTTCTTCCAGGACGGCATCGTCTCGCAGGCGGTGACGAACGTGACCGCGCAGGGGGCGACCTACTTCAGCTCGGCCAACAACTTCTACGGCCAGGGCTTCTCGTCCCCCTTCCGCGCCGTCAACACGACGGTCACCGGCCTCGGCTCGGGGACGTTCATGAACTTCGACCCCAACGGCGGCACCAACCCGCTGCTGCCGGTGACGGTCAACACGACGACGGCCAACGGCGACTTCCTCGAGATGCAGTTCGACCAGCCGTTCTACTCGAGCAACGGCGTGACTTCGCACGTGAACATGTATCTTCTCGACTCGACCGGGAAGATCGTCTCGCCGGTGGGGACCGACGCCAACCAGGACAACATCGCGTCGCAGCTGCCGTACCAGATCTTCGCGAACATCCCGGCGGCGGGCCAGTATTTCCTGGCGGTCCAGGTCGTCGCCGGGCCGGCGCCGAACTACGTCCGCGTGCAGGACGTCGGCGACGGCAACGTCTACCAGTTCTCACACCAGTACGGCTCGTCGGGCGGGATCACGTACCCGACGACCTTGGGGCACGAGACGGCGGCCGGCACGCTCGACATCGGCGCGATCCCGTGGTACAACACGCCGGCCTGGTTCACGCCGCCGGGCGGCGTGGTGTCGGAGCCGTTCAGCGCCACCGGGCCGGCGCTCATCACGCTGGCGCCCGACGGCAGCCGGCTGTCGACGCCGGAGGTGCGGCTCGACCCGACCGTCTCGGCCCCCGACGGCGTGAGCACCTCGTTCTTCGGCAGCCCGACGGTCAACACGACGAACCCGCCGACCGGCACGCCGACGCCGACGAACCTCAACCCGGACCCGACGCTGCTGAACTTCTTCGGCACGTCGGCGGCGGCGCCGGCGGCGGCGGCCGTCGCGGCGCTGATGAAGCAGGTCAACGCCAGCGCCACGACGACGGACATCCGCGCGGCGATGATCCAGTCGGCCCAGCCGATCAACGGCAACACCGCCGGCAACTGGGAGCCGAAGGGGGGTTACGGGCTGATCAACGCCGTCTCGGCGCTGACGGCCGTCGACCAGCTCCGGGTGACGTCGACGACGCCGGCCGCCGGGAGCACGCTGACGACGGTGCCGACGTCGATCACCGTCCACTTCAACAAGCCGATCGTCGTGTCGACGCTCTCGGCCGCCGACCTGAACTTCACCGCGGCGCCGGCGGGGGTCGCGGTCGCCGTCGGGGCGCCGGTCGAGCTCGACCAGCAGACCTTCCAGTTCCCGATCACGCTGAACGTGTCGAACCCGACGGTCAACGCCAACGGCAACTACACGTACACGGTCGGCGGGTCGGTGCAGTCGGTCGACGGCAAGCCGCTGGTGTCGGCGACCGAGACGTTCAAGCTGGCTGACACGACGTCGCCGACGATCACCTCCGTCGAGCTCGGGCCGCGGGTCGTCGTCATCCAGTTCAGCGCCCCGATGCGGGCCAGCACCTTCAACCTGCCGTTCGCCGTCGAGCTGAACCGCGCCAACAACCCGCTGGGCTTCTTCAACAACCCGAACAACGTCGACGTCCTGAACGACCCCGGCGCGGTCATCTTCTACGACGCGCCGAACAACCGGCTGATCCTCGACCTGACGAAGGTCAGCCAGGCGAACCTGCCGACGGACCACTACGCGCTGGTCGTCAGCGGCTTCGTCACCGACGCGGTCGGCAACCAGCTCGACGGGGCGTTCAGCGGCACCTTCCCCTCGGGCGACGGCCAGCCGGGCAGCACCTTCGTCGAGGACCTGGGCACGCGGGCCCTGAACCCGCCGCAGGTCCTCAGCTTCGGGCTCGACCCGGCGAGCGACTCGGGCATCCCCAACGACCGCGACACCAACGTCGTGCGGCCGACGCTCGACGGGTTCGTCTACAACGTGTTCCCGGGCAGCAACGCCGGGCTGACGGTCGTGGCCGAGTTCGGCGGCCTGCACAACGGCGCCCTGACGCTCGCCCCCGGCACCGGCGGCATCGGCTTCACCGGCACGGTCGACGTGTCGACGACGACCGACGCCGGCGGCAACTTCAAGATCACGGCGCCGGCGGACCTGCCCGACGGGTTCCAGACGGTGCGGGTCGTGGTCGTCGGCGCCAGCACCTCGCCGGTGGTGCCGGGCCAGTCGGCGCAGATGGACACGTCGTTCCAGATCGAGTCGTTCGGGCCGATCGTCGTCGGCAGCTCGATCCCGGCCGGGGCGAAGCTTTCCAGCCTCCAGACGATCACGCTGAGCGTGGCCAGCCCGGTGGCGCCGAGCAACCCGAACAGCCCGTTCGCCGTCCCGGTGACGCAGAACTACCCGGCGCTGGACCCGGCGACGGCCGACAACACGAGCAGCTACCAACTCCTCCGGATCGACGCCGCCGGCAACGTCCTGGCCGACGAGTCGAGCTTCATCAAGTCGGCCACCTTCACCGACCTGACGCAGAACCCGCGGCCCAGCCCGATCGACTGGTACAGCGGCCAGGTGGCCCTGACCTTCAGCCCCGGGCTGCCGACCGGCGAGTACAAGCTGGTGATGCGGAGCCCGACGACGCCCGGCGCCCCCGGAGTGACCGACGCGGCCGGCAACGCCTTGCAGGGCCAGGCGCCGACGAGCTACGGCGCGGCCAACTACGCCCTGACCTTCTTCTTCCAGCCGCAGCCGGCCTACGTCACCAACTACGCGGCGATCAGCACGGCGCTCGACGGCTCGATGAGCGTCACCGGCCCGCGGGCCGACTACGAGGTGCCGATCGCCGGCGTCACGCCCCGCGCCTCGGCGCCGCCGACGGAGTGGACGATCGACTTCTCCAACCCGATCAACAAGGCGACGATCAGCAACAACTCGGTCTGGGTCGTCGGCTCGGCCGACACCGTCGGCGGGACGCCCGACGGCAACTTCGGCGACCTCGGCATGGCCGGGGGCAACGACGGCAAGGGCTACTCGGTCGTGCCGGGCTCGACGGTCACCGTCACCAACTCGGTCCCCGGCGCCGTCTTCGGCCAGCCCGGCTTCCAGAACCGGCTGGTCATCCGCCTGGCGGCCGGCACGACGCTGCCGCCGGACTACTACCGCCTCTACATCCCCAACGCGGTCGTCGGCGGCAAGGACCTGCGGATCTCCGACCAGTTCGGCAACCAGATCGACGGCGAGTTCACCGGCGACCAGACCGCCTCGGGGAGCTGGGAGACACTCCAGCCCACCGGCCAGTACCGCCCCGGCCTCTCGGGCGACGGCCTGCCCGGCGGGGCGTTCGAGACCGGCTTCGTCGTCGTCCCCAACGGCAACGTCATCTTCGCGCGGGCCGACTACCAGGAGGACCCGCTCCGGCCGTCGACCTACGCCGACGGCAGCCTCGCCAAGCCGTATCCGGTCCTCGCCCCCGAGGGCGACCCGGCCCTGAGCAGCAACCTGAACGACCCGATCAACTTCTCGCACTTCAACCAGGCGTACAACCGCAGCGGCAGCGGCCACTTCGACCTGTCGGCCTTCTACGCGGCGCAGGTGCTGGCGGCCAACGGCCCGGTGATCGTCATCGCGCTGCCGTCGGCGCGGGTGGCCGACCCGCTGACCGGCGCGATCACGCAGCTGCCGTTCGTGCTCCAGGCCCCGGCCGGCTCCAACCCGGTCCTCAACGACGGCAGCGCCTCGGTCCCGGCCGACACGACGATGGTCTTCACCGCCGGCACGTCGCTGAAGCTGTTCAACGCCTCGCTCTACGTCCAGAACCAGGGCAGCGCCCTGCAACTCGACGGCACCGGCAACCAGCCGACGCAGCAGGTGATCTTCACCTCGTACCTCAACGACGCCGTGGGCGGCGACACAAACCACGACGGCTCGAACACCACGCCCCGCGGCGGCGACTGGGGCGGCATCGTCTTCCGCAACTTCGACCAGGTGGGCCGCACCGACACCTTCGCGGTCGACGGCACGCTCAAGAACGCCCAGGGCGGCGCCGCCATCGCCGGGTCCGACGAGGGGATGTCGATCCTCGAGTTCGCCAACATCAGCTTCGCCGGCGGCGCCGTCCCGGCGACCAACGGCTTCCGCTTCGACGCGGTGACCAACTTCAACAACCGCGCCTTCGTCACCAACACCACCATCGCCAACACCGGCGGCGGCGGCGGCTCGCAGGGGGCCATCTCCGGCGACATGGACTCGTTCCGGACCGACGCCCTGGCCATGGGCATCCTCGCCCGCCGCGACACGCTGTCGAGCAACAGCATCAACGGCATCTACCTCCGCGCCAACCTCAACGGCCTGTTCCAGGCCTCCGACGCGGTCTCCTACCCGAGCAACCCCACAGGCGGAGCGCAGGAGTACGGCTTCTTCGCCCCGCTGCCCTACGTGCTGACCTCCGAGATGGTCGTCGGCCAGGACCTCGTCACCGACGGCGGCGGCGCGCAGCTCGGCGTCAACAACCGCGCCGACCTGCTGCCGGGCACCATGTTCAAGTTCCAGCATGGTTCGTCGATCCTGGTCACCCCATCGGGCAGCATCAACGTCGGCGACCAGACGTACATCCACGAGTTCGACGCCAACAACAACGTCGGCCCGGCCGACACCGGCTTCAAGTCCAACTCGATCAACAACGCGCCGGTCCTCTTCACGTCGCTGTTCGACTCCACGGCGTCGACGGCGTACAAGGACCCGTTGACCGGCGTCTCGACGACCATCGTCGCGCCGATCGACTCGGCGAACCAGGGGCCGAACAGCCCGCTGCAGCCGACGCCGACGAACGTGCCCAACCCCGCCCGCTGGGGCGCCGTCCGGGTCGAGTCGGGGGGGGTCGCGGTCGTCAACAACGCGATCTTCCAGTACGGCGGCGGCTCGGTGAACATCCCCAACGGGACGATCGGCCAGGTCGACGTCCTGAACTTCGAGGGGGCCTTCGCGACCACCGGCACGCACGCGATGGTCACGAACAACACCTTCCAGTACAACCTCGACACGCCGATCGGCATCGACCCCAACGGCCTGCTGGCCGCCGACCCGCAGCGGCCGCTGAAGTCGGGGCACCCGTTCTTCCGCGGCAACATCCTGGTCAACAACGCGATCAACGGCCTGGGGGTCCGGGCCCCCGGCCTGACCTTCAGCCCCGACGGCTACAACGCCTCGGTCAGCGAGCTCTGGGACGCGACCGACATCACCTACGTGCTCCGCGGCACGATCGTGATGCGCGGCGTCGGGTCCAACCCCAGGGCGATCCCGCTGCCGAGCACCACGGCGCTGGCCAAGGAGATCCAGCCGTCGCAGGTCATCACGCTCCAGAGCGCCCTGCCGGGGACGCTGATGGCCAACGGCCAGACGATCGCGCAGCCGGGCGAGTCGCTGATCGTCAAGCTGCTCGGCGGCACGCCGCCGGGCACGGCGGCCGCCGGCTCGACCGACAACACCAACGCCGGTGCCGGCTTCATCGTCGGCGTCGACAACGGCGTCGACCCGACGTCCGACCCGGCGTTGCTCGACTCGGGCCTCTACGCCCAGCTCCGCATCCTCGGCATCGGCGGCAACCAGACGACCGGCCAGGCCCGGGTGCCGGTGGTCATCACCTCGCTGCACGACAGCACCGTCGGCACGACGGTCCGCGGCGTCAAGATGTTCCAGGCGATCACCGGCGACACCACGGCGCCCACCGCCGGCGACGGCGGCCTGATCTACATCGGCAGCCTGAGCCTCTCGGAGTACAACCCGCTCGACCCGCGCGAAGGGAGCCGCATCGACAACGCCGACATCCGCTACCTGACCCGCATCGAGGTCCAGGGGGGCGGCTTCCAGACGGTCGTCAACGCCGACGGCCAGCAGGGCTACGCGATCACCGACGGCGCCATCCAGCAGCACTGGGGCGTCGACCCGACGACCGGCAACGTCATCGCGCCGTTGCAGCAGAACCAGTCGATGGTCTTCACGATCACCGACTCGAACCTGGCCAACTTCAGCCAGGTCGGCGTCCTGTCGCACCCCGGCTTCAACGAGCTCGTCCTCGACGTGCTCGGCAGCGAGGCGCTCGTCCCGTCGTTCCAGCGCATCGGCCTCCGCGGCGAGCCGGTCGACCTGCTCCTGATCAACGACACGATCGCCAACATGCCGGTCGGCGTCCGGACCGTCGCCGAGACGGCCGCCGACACCAACGCGCCCGAGCCGTTCGAGACCGTCCTCCTGAACAACACCTTCTTCAACGACGCCCTGGGCGTCGACATCATCGCGCCGACGCCGTCGATCACCAACTACCAGGACCACGTCAACCTGCTGGCGATGGACAACATCTTCGACGGCAGCACGACGGCGGCGGTCCAGCTCGTCGGCCGGACGATGAACGCCGGCGGCCAGACCGGTCAGGGGCAGTACAACCTCTACTGGAACAACAAGGTCGACGTCAACGCCGCCAACAGCCAGGGCTGGGCCAACAACCAGCCGGTCGCCGGCGACCCGATGTTCCGCGACGCCGCCAACCTGAACTTCAACCTGATGGGCAACTCGGCGGCCATCGACGCGTCCCGCAGCGAGCTCCAGGCGACCTGGGGCACCGACCTGTTCACGCCGATCGTCTCGCAGGTCCTCGGCATCGACGGCGGCATCATCGACAACACGCCGCGGCAGAACGACTTCAGCCCGCTGCCGACGACCGAGCTGATGACCCTGCCCGGCTACCCGCTGCGGACCTACTACGACGAGTGGGTCCCGGCTGTGCCCAACACCCCCGGCGCCTTCCCCGGCCCGGCGACCCTCCCCGGCAGCTTCTGGTACATCCCCATCGGCGGCAACGGCCCGCTCGGCCCGATGCCCGCCGGCGAGCGCGACCAGCTCGGCAACCTCCGCATCGACGACCCGAACAAGCCGAACGTCGGCTTCGGCAGCCGGCCGTTCTTCGACATCGGCGCCTTCGAGTACATCCAGCAGTTCCCGGCGCACATCGTCGACGACCCCGCCTCGGGCGGCGGCGTCGCCGCGGTCATCACCAACCCGGCCAGCCCGACCGGCACCAGCGTCGTCAACGTCTACAAGGTCGGCGGCGTCGGCGGCGTCAACAAGGTGCCCCAGTCGATCCAGGTCAAGTTCGACCACGAGCTCGACCCGAACACGATCAACGGCCAGGACGTCCTGCTCGAGGCCTCCGGCGGCGACGGCATCTTCGGCAACGGCAACAGCGCCCAGGACCGCTCCATCGACCTGACCGGCAAGCTCAGCTTCGACCCCTCCAACGACGTCCTGACGGTCAACCTCAACGGCTTGAGCCTCGGCGAGGACCAGTACCGCCTGGTCATCCTCGGCACCGGCGCGACGGTCGTCCGCGACCTCCAGGGCCTGCCGATCGACGGCGCCAACCTCGACGCCAACGGCAACCAGCGCGCCTTGCCCTCGGGCACCGACCCGACGATCTACCCGGCGGGCCTGCCCGGCAGCAACTTCCAGATGACCTTCTCGATCATCACCCAGCCGCCGAGCGTCGTGGCCGGCTCGCTGGTGCTCGACCCGGCCAGCGACACCAACATCGTCGGCGACCGGATCACGAAGATCAACACGCCGACCTTCGACGGCAAGATCACCGACCCCGAGCCGCTGATCGACCCGCTCGGCGGCCAGACCGTCACCCTCTACGCCTCGCCGCTGGGCAACGGCGTGTTCTCGCCGACGCCGGTCGGCACCGGCGTCACGGCCGCCGACGGCAGCTTCAGCATCAAGGTCTCCACCCCGCTGCCCGACAGCGCCTACAACGTCGGCGCCGACGGCCTCCTCGGCGACCCCGGCACCGGCGGCTACACGATCATCAAGGCGATCGTCACCGACCCCGCCGGCAACTCGTCCAACCCCAACGACCTCAACGCCACGACCAACCTCGACGTCGACACCCGCTCGCCGCTCGTCACCGCGTCGACCCCGCTGCCCAACCAGGAGGCGACCGTCACCAACAATTCGGTCACCATCAGCCTGTCGACCAACGAGAACATCGACCCGAGGACCCTCGTCGCGTCCAACATCGTCGTCCAGCCGGTCAACATCGTCACCGGCGCCCTCGGCACCGCCATCCCGGTCTCGAACATCCAGGTCAAGCCGCTGAAGACGACCCCGCAGGGGCCCGAGCTGATCAGCTTCACGATCACGGGCGCCGCCCTGACCAACGGCATCTTCCAGCTCCACCTGGCCAACGCGGTCACCGACCTGGCGGGCAACTCGATCCAGAGCTCGACGGGCGGGGCGTACACGCTCCCGTTCGTGATCTTCAGCCCGGCGCTCGAGCAGACGATCTGGGTCGGCACGAGCAACGGCATCAGCGGCCCGAGCGGGCCGCTCGGCAACCGCCTCAACCCGTACCCGACGATCGCCCAGGGCCTGGCCGCGGCCGCCGTCGGCGACACCGTGGCCGTGCTGCCGGGCGTCTACAGCGAGGCCGTCACGCTCGAGCCGCTCGTCCACCTCGTCTCGGCGAGCTTCGCCAGCACGGCCACGACCCTCGTGCCCGGCAACGCCCTGGCCACCGTCATCCGCGCCCCGGCCGCCACCAACGGCCGGACGATCTCGGTCACGGGCTCCAACCTCATCAGCGTCCCCGACTTCGCCACCGAGATCCGTGGCTTCGCCATCTCCACGCCCCTGGTCGGCGACCCGGCCACCGGCACCATCGACGGCAACTCGATCGGCCTGCTGCTGAACAACTCCAACGTCCTGGTCGACAAGAACTACTTCGTCGACAGCGGCGCGGGCGCCCTGTTCACCACCGCCCCCAACAACGGCCCGAACCCGACCTTCCAGGATAACGTCTTCGCCGGCAACCTCGCCGGCCTGGTGGTCAACGACGCGGCCAACCCGTCGCAGACCCGGCAGCTCGCCTTCGTCGTCAACAACGACTTCGTCTTCAACACGTACGGCGTCGAGATGGTCGCCAACGCCAACGCGCCCGAGACGCTCGACCTCGCCAGCAACATCTTCTGGCAGAACAACGACCGGACCTCGGCGCAGAACGGCACGGCGATCGTCGCGACCAACCCGAACCCGATGACGCTGAACAACAACCTCTTCTACCTCAATCACCCCGGCGCCAACCCCGCCGCCCCCACGACGGCCTTCGAGACGTTCAACGTCGTCGGCTTCGACCCTAGCCAGCTCCGGGCGACGCCCGACATCAACGGCAACTTCTACGGCAACCCCTCCTTCGTCTTCTCGGTCGACCCCCGGCCGAACTTCGACGGCCCGGCGCGGTTCTTCCTCAACGCCAACTTCGACCTGACCCTCCAGTCGGCCGCCATCGACAACGCCCTGAACGTCGTCGCGCCGGCGACCGACCTCCTGAGCCGGGGCCGGGTCAAGGTCAGCGGCCACGGCTTCGGCCTCCCCGGCTACGGCCCGGCCGACGTCGGCGCCTTCGAATTCGCCGGCACGCCCCCGACCGGCACCGGCACCGGCTCGGGTAGCTCCTCCGGCACCGGCACCGGCAGCAGCTCCTCCGGCCCGGGCGGCATCCGGGGCCTGACCGGCGGCCAAACGACCACGCCCGCCGCCTCCTCGACCCCGGCGATCACGACCCAGGGATACCAGGCCGCGACGACCACCGCCGCGACCGGCGCCGCCCAGGTCGCCACCCCGCCGGCACAGTCCGCCCCGGCGGCGACGGTCGCCATCGCGTCGGCGACGACCACGGCCGCCGCGACGAGCCCCGTCGCGCAGTCGTCCCCCGCGGCCGCGACGACCACGACCACGACGACGGCCGGCCCCTCGACCTCGACGCCGGCCCCGACCAGCAGCCTGCCGGTCGCCCCGGCGGCGACCGTGGCGGCGCCGGTCGTCACGCAACAGCTCGTCGCCCCGACCCCCTTGCCGACGGCCCCGGTCGGCCCGCGGGCCCACGCCCACATCCCCGCGCACGTCGCCCGCGACCTGGCGATCCGCCACCGCGGCGTCGTGCCCCGGCACCCCCTGCCGGCCCAGTCGCCGCACGCCCCGATCGAGCCGGTCCACTCCGCCGCGAATTCGGCCCAGGGTGCGACGAGCTCCGCGAAGTCCGCCGCCCGCGGCTTCCTCAACTTCCTCCGGCGCCGCTCGGGCCGCTGAGTCCCCACCTTTCACGTTCTCGAACCCCGCCGCGGGCGGCCCCGATTCGTCGGGGCCGCCCGCGGTCGTTTCGCCCCGCGACGATCCGATTGCGAGGAGAGGCGTCGCGCCGCTATGCTCGACCCGGCACGATCCGCCGAGTCGCGCGCACGACGGGGCATCCCCCGATGGCCACGATCCCCCCGGTCAACATCGCCAGCCCCGCCTTCAAGGCGGACCCGTACCCGTACTACGCCCTCCTCCGCGCCGAGGCGCCGGTCCATCGCGTGACCTTGCCGGACAAGCAAGACGCCTGGCTCGTGACCCGCTACGACGACGTGGCCGCGCTCCTCAAGGACGACCGCTTCTCCAAGGACCCCCAGAAGGCCCTGACGCCGGATCAGAAGAAGCGGCAGCCCTGGATCCCGGGCGTCTTCCGGCCGCTCCTGAAGAACATGCTCGACGTGGATCCCCCCGACCACACCCGCTTGCGGGGTCTCGTCCACCAGGCGTTCACCCCGAGGCTCGTCGAGGCGATGCGCGGGCGGATCCAGGCGTTGACCGACGCCCTGCTCGACGACGCGGCGCGCCGGGGGACCATGGACCTGATCCGCGACTTCGCCCTCCCGCTGCCGACGACGGTCATCGCCGAGATCCTCGGCGTCCCGGCGGCCGATCGGCACAAGTTCCGGCGCTGGACGAATGCCTTCGTCACCGCGAGCACGTCCCCCTGGGCGAAGCTGCGGTCGATACCGCACGCGATGGCCTTCGTCCGCTACCTCCGACGGCTCATCGCGGCCCGGCGCGATCGGCCGCGCGACGACCTCGTCAGCGCCCTGGTCATCGCCGAGGAGGCGGGCGACCAATTGACCGGCGACGAGCTGCTGTCGATGCTCTTCCTGCTACTCGTCGCCGGGCACGAGACGACCGTCAACCTGATCGGCAACGGCACGCTCGCGCTCCTGGGCCACCCCGACCAGTGGGAGCGGCTCCGCTCCGAGCCGACGCTGATCCGATCGGCCGTCGAGGAATTGCTGCGCTACGACAGTCCGGTCGAGTCGGCCACCGAGCGCTACGCGCTCGAGGGCGTGACGATCGCCGGGGCCACGATCCCCCGCGGCGGGCTCAGCTTCGCCGTGATCGCCTCGGCCAACCGCGACGACCGCCAGTTCGACCGGCCCGACGACCTGGACCTCGCCCGCGAGCCGAACCGACACCTCTCGTTCGGCCAGGGTGTCCACTACTGCCTCGGCGCCCCGCTGGCCCGGCTCGAAGGCCAGATCGCCCTCGCCACCCTCGCCCGCCGTCTCCCCGACCTCCGCCTGGCCGTGCCGAAGGCATCGCTCCGCTGGCGCCCCGGCCTCGTGCTCCGCGGCATGACCTCGCTGCCCGTCGCCTTCTCGCCGAGGAAGGCAGGCTCAACCTCGGCGGATCGCGATGTGGACCTGATCCATGTCGATGGGCAGTGAGAGGGCGCATCACATCGGCAGCAATCGGAACGGCGCGCGCAGCACGCGGAGGATGCGGCCGATGCGGTAGGGGCGGACCTCGTCCTCGGGCGGGAGGCTTGGCGGCTCGGGGGGGCCAGGGCCGGGGTCGGGAGACCAGTTGTAGGGGGCGATGACGCGGGCGATCTCGCGGTTGGCGACGGCGTCGAGCAGGCTGTGCTCGGTGCCGAGGTCGTCGTGGATGTCCCGCTCCGCATAGCGGCTGGCCAGGGGGCCGAGCCGGTCGAGGTCGCGGTTCGTCAACCCCACCCGGCCGAGCGCGCGGCGGTGGCCGCTGCGGACGAGGAACGGGTAGAGCCGCAAGGCCTCGTCGCGGCGGTTGTAGAGGTTCAGGAGCATCTCGCAGCCGAGCAAGGCGTGGTCGAGCCGCTGGCCGGGGTCGAGCCAGTCGTGGTCGCTGGCGCCGGCGATCACGACGGCACGGACGCGGAGGTCGCGCCGCAGGCCCGGCAGGCGCACCGGCGGGTCGTGGTCCTGGCTGTTCAGGCAACCGCCGCCGAGTAGGTGCAGGGCCGAGGGGACGACCCGGCCGCCGTAGCTCTGGCCGAGCACGCAGATGCGGCTGCCGGCCGGGAAACCCTGGAGGAACCGCGCCAGGTGATAACCGGCGACGTACGCGCGGCGGCCCTTCTCGTTGATGTCGCGCACGTCGTGCCGATAGACGCGCTGGCTCGGCCAGTCGAAGGCGATGACGACGGCGTCCTTGGGCATCGCGCCGTTGTGCTCCAGCCAGCTCCGCGACCAGAGCAGGCCGCCCAGCGCGATGTCGGGGGTCGTGAGGCTCCCCTGGACCTGGATGAAGACGGGATGGCCGACCGCCTGCGCGAACAGCTCGGCGGGACTACGGCGGACGAGCCGGCCGCGGTCGTCGAAGTGGAGGACGCGGAGGCAGGGCCACGGGTCCGAGCCCATGACCTGCGGGCAGTCGCGGGTCTGGACGATCCAGAGGTTGCGGACGCGGTCGTTGCGCGGCCGGAAGTGGTCGAGGAAGACGAACGGCCACCCGGAGCGGGGGTCGAGGGCGCCGTCGAGGAACGGATCCTCGCCCGACGGATTGATGCCCGGCCCCGTGGCGCCGGGATCGAACGGGCTGCCCGGCCTCGGCCGGCCCCTGTTCGGCGTGATCGGCGGCGCGACGAAGCTGCCGTCGTTCTCGCCGGGGGCGTTCCTCGCCGGTGCGAATCGCGGGGCCGTCGGCGGCGGTACGGGTCGAGGGGCCGTCGGCGCCGGGGGCGTCGGTGCAGGGACTGTCGGCGTCGCTTGCCCCGATGCGATCGCCCAGGGCCACGCGACCCAGGCGACCAGCCCGATCCCCCACGCCCCGGCCCTTCGCATGGCGCCGCCCTTCCATCCGTTCGGGTCGAAACGCTCCCTCCTCCTGTATCGACGGCGAGGACTTGGCGGATCCACCGTTTCTGCGCGATTGTGCCGATTGGTGAATATGGTTGGCGCGGGCCGCCGGTCGTTCTACGATGCCGTTCGGAGCCATGACGACGCCCCACGACCCCCCCGAGGCCGCGACACCGATGCGACGACCTTTCCCCCTCAGCTTTCGGTCGACGTTCCCGATCGTCGGCGTGCTGGCGCTCGTCGCGGCGACGGCCCAGGCCCGGCCGCCCGAGGCGAAGGGGCCGGCGCGGGCGATCCCAAGGGAGGACCTCGTCCTCTTCGTCGAGTTCGACGGCCTCGACGAGCGGGCCGACGCCTGGCGCGCCACCGCCGCCTACAAGATGCTCAACAAGACCGGCGCCGGCGCGATGATCCGCGACCTCGTCGGCGACGTCCTCGACCGCGTCCTCGTCGCCCAGGGGCCGGAGGGGGTCGTGACGACCGAGCAGTTGCTCGCGATCGACGACCTCCTCGCGCGCAAGGGCTTCGTCTTCGCCATCAACCGCCGCGCGGGAGACCCGAAGTCCGGCGGCATCACCCTGGTGCTCCGGGGCGCAGCGACCGGCGACGCCGGCCGGTCCCTCCGCCGCCTGATCGAGGCCGGGACCGCCCGCGGGCCGAAGCCCGAGCCGGTGGCCAAGGCCGGCGGTCGTCGCGTCCACGTCGTCCCGGGCTCGGGCCCGACCGACTCGGGATGGGCGTGGTGGGCCGAGGGGGACGACCTCATCTTCAGCCTCGGCTCGGCCGACGGCGCCGACCCGATCATCAACACCCTCGAGAACTCGAAGCTCTCGGCGCTCGACCACCCGACCCGCGTCGAGCTCCTGAAGGAGGAGCGCGGCTTCCGGCCCGTCGGCCTGGCCTTCATCGACCTCACGCTCTTGCCGCAGTCGGTCTTCCCGCCGCAGGCCCGGTCGCTGGGCCTCGACGGCGTCAAGCGGCTCGACGTCCGCTGGGGCTTCCACGACGACGCGTTGATGAGCGTCCTCCGCGTCGCCGCCCCGGCCCCGAGGCGCGGCGTCCTGACGCTCTTCGAGGCCCCGCCGTTCCGCAAGGGCGGCCTCCCGCCGATCCCGCCCGACCAGGCGAGCTTCACCGTCCTCGCGTTCAAGCCCGACCGCTTGTATGAACAGATCATGACCATCGCCAAGGCCCTCACGCCGAACGCCGAGGGCGTGGCCGAGCAGGTCCGCAGGGGCGTGATGGACGCGACCGGCCTGCGGCTCCGCGAGGACATCCTCGCGCACCTCGGCCCGCGCGTCGCCTTCTACGTCGTGCCGACGATCGGCTCGGAGCCGACCAACCCGTTCAGCGGCTTCTTCCGCGGCTACGTCCACATCCCGAAGGCGGTGGCCCTGGTCGAGGTCGACGATCCGGCCGCCTTCGGCAAGTCGCTCGATGCCCTCGCGAAGGCGGCCAACGACGCCTTCGGGAGGCTGGCGGACCGGCAAGGGGGCGACGGCAAGAAGCCGCTCCGCGCCGAGTTGCGCGCGGTGAAGGGCGGGCCGAAGGGCTATATGCTGGTCGTCCCGCCCGGCGTCTTCCCGTTGCCGGCCGGCACGAAGCCGACGATCCTGATCGGCGAGCACTACCTCGCCCTCGCCCGCACGCCCGAACAGGCACGAAAGGCCCTGGCGCTCGAGTCGAAGCCCGACGGCCGCCGGAAGCCCTCGGACGCGCTCGCGAAGGCGTTCGAGGCGTTACCCGACGAGCTGACGTATCTCAGCATCAGCGACCCGCGCGACTCGCTCCTGCCCGAGACGATCGTCAACCTGCCGAACATCGTCCAGACCATCGGCTCGATGGCCTCGAATGGTCCGTCACCGATGCTCCGCGGCCCGATGGGCGCCGCGCTCCGGGGCCCGATCGGTATGGTCCGCGGGCCTCAGCACGGTGGCTTCCGGGTCCATACGGACCCCGACAAGGTCCCCTCGGCCGACGAGCTTCGCTCGTACCTCTTCCCGGCGACGGTCGCCGTCAGCGTCGACGACCAGGGGCTCCGGATCGCGACCCGCGAGGCGTTCCCGAGCCTCAACCCGATCATGGCCGCGCCCATCGCCGCGGGCCTGATGCTGCCGGCCGTCCAGTCGGCCCGCTCGGCCGCCCAGCGGGCCCAATCGACCAATAACCTCAAGCAGATGGGCCTGGCCTTGCTCAATTACGTCTCGACGAATGACACGTTCCCGCCGGCCGCGAGCCGGAGCAAGGACGGCAAGGCCCTCCTGAGCTGGCGGGTGGCGATCCTGCCGTACCTGGAACAGGCCGCGCTCTACAACGAGTTCCACCTCGACGAGCCCTGGGACAGCGAGCACAACAAGGCGCTCATCGACAAGATGCCCGAGGTCTTCAAGGTCCCCGGCTCGACCACGAAGGAGCCCGGCCTGACCTTCTACCGCGGCTTCTCCGGCAAGGGGGCCTTCTTCGACGGCAAGGACGGGATCAAGCTCGCCCAGATCACCGACGGGACCTCGAACACCATCGGCGTCGTCGAGGCGAAGGAGGCCGTCATCTGGACCAAGCCCGACACCGACATCGAGTTCGACCCCGAGAAGTCCCCCTTGTCCCAGCTCGGCGGCCACTTCCGCGGCGGCTTCAACGCCCTCATCCTCGACGGCTCGGTCCGCTTCATCAAGGAGACCGTCAACGAGACGGTCCTCAAGGCCCTCATCACCTACAACGGCGGCGAGGTGGTGTCTCCGGACGCCTTCTGAGAATCTGAGACTCATGTTGCAAACCGTCCTTGCGATCACGCCGGCCGACCTCGCCCGCCGCCTCGGCGCGGGCGAGCGGCTGGCCCTGCTCGACGTGCGCGAGGAGTTCGAGCGGGCGTCCTGCTCGATCCGAGTGCCATCGAACGTGACGGACCTGCACATCCCGATGGGCCAGGTCCCGGCGCGGGCGGTCGAGGTCAACGAGGCCGCGGCCGGCGGGCCGGTGGTGGTGTATTGCCACCACGGGGTCCGGTCGATGGTCGTCGCGCGGTGGCTGGCCGCGCGGGGCGTCGCGGGCCTGCTGAACCTGGAGGGGGGTATCGACGCCTGGTCGTCGGAGGTAGACCCGGCAGTGCCGAGGTATTGATCCGGAATCGGCTGAGGACGCGCCTCCCGTAGGGTCCACTATTGCGGTCCTCTTGGAATCCACGAAGAGGTCCGCAATAGCGGACTCTACGGAGAGCGGTTCGTTCACGCGATCCGATATGGAAGGATCGGTCAGGCGGAGCGGACGTCGGCGTCGACGAAGCGGGAATAGGGGACGATGGCGCCGTCGACGAGCATCGGCGGGTCGAGCCAGCGGGTCTTGGGGATGACGCGGGGGACGAACCCGTTGAGGCGATCGGGCCGGAAGTGGCGGATGCCGTCGAGCTTCGCGTCGATCAGGGGGCTGCGCGCGGTGCGGAGGCGGCCGAGCACGTGCGCGTCGTCGGCCAGGAGGTCGGCGCGGGTCAAGGCGCCGAGGCGGAACCCCTCGCGGAGGGCGTCGGCGAACTCGTTGTAGATGAACGCCTCGCCCCGGCTCGCCCACCAGTCGCGGTTCATGACGGCGAACGCGGCGACGACCTCGCGGGCGACGTCGAGGTCGGTCAGGGCGATCGTCCCGTCGACGACGACGAGGTCGTCGAGGAACCGTGCGACGAGCCCGGGGGTCGTCACCTCGCAGGCGAGGCTGTCGCGGCAGAAGTAGTCGATCCGGTCGGCGCAGAGGAGGGGGAGCGGGCGTTCGAGCAGGGGATAGATCGAGTCGTCGAAGAAGTACTCGGGTTCGTAGCCGAGGGCCCGGATCGCGGCCGCGAGGTCCGGGCGGCGGAGGAACTCGGGCTTGAGCTCTTCGTGGTGGTCCTGCTCCTCGGAAGCAACCACGAAGTCGACCGCGTGCGAGAACGCCGTGTGCGAGATGTCGTGCAGGAGCCCCGCGACCCGCTCGCGCCCGCAGGCGCCGAGCCGGCCGAGCAGCACGAAGACGCCTAGACTGTGCTCGAAGCGGGTGACGGTCTTGAACGGGAAGGCGAACGCCGACGGCCCCGCCTGGCGGATGCCCTTGAGCCGCTGGAACGTAGGGCATTCGATCAGTGCGAGCAGGCGCGGGTCGTCGATCGTCGAAATGCCGTAGACCCGGTCATCCCACCGCATCGCGGCCCCTCCGCCCCGCCGCCGGCCGCCCACCGTCGGGGATGGAGCGGGCCGATCCTTCGATGATCGGCCGAACACCGTAAAAGTTCAAGGGGTCAGTGCCCCTCGTGCTGTGGAGGGACGCGCGTATTCCCCCCTCGCCCCACCGAGGCGAGGGGAGGAAGAATCCCCGCGCCCCGGTCGGGGCGCGGAGACGATGCAAATCAGCGGAAAAGCTGGGACGCGTAGTCCTTCAGATAGTGGCGCCAGTTGATCCAGGTGTGGCCGCCGGCGCTGGTGTGCATCTCGTGCTTGATGCCGTGCTTCTCGAGCAGGCTGTCGAGCGTCTTCGACCCCTCGAAGGCGAGGGTGTCCTTGTCGCCGACGCTGATCGAGAAGAGCTTGATCATGCGGTTGACCCGCGGGGCGTCGTTGAGGAACGACGAGGCGCGCTGCTCGAAGGCGGCGGGGTCGCGGCCGACGCCGGCGCTCCAGACGGCGGCGTAGGCGAACTCGTCGGGGTGGGTCGTGACGACGCGGAGGGTCTGGCCGCCGCCCATCGACAGGCCGGCGATGGCGCGGTGGTCGCGGTCGGCGACGACGCGGTAGTTCTTCTCGACGAACGGGATGACGTTCTTCAGCAGCTCGTCGGTGAAGCGGTTCGCCGCCTGCTCCATCGCGGCGCGGGCCTCGGGCGAGGGGGTGGCGCCGGGGGTGAACGGCGGCGCGTTCGCCGGCCGGGGCATGCTGCCGTTGGGCATGACGACGAGCATCGGCACGGCCTTCTTCGTCGCGATCAGGTTGTCGAGGATGAAGCCGGCGCGGCCGATGGTGCTCCAGCCCGAGTCCTCGTCGCCGCCGCCGTGCAGCAGGTAGAGGACCGGGTACTTCGCGTTGCTGCCGTCGTAGCCGGGGGGCGTGTAGACGTGCATGCTCCGCAACGTGTCGAGCACGTTCGAGCGGTACCAGTCGATGCGGATCTCGCCGTGCGGGACGTCCTTCGTCTCCTCGAACGCGGCGTCCTCGCCCGGCACGAGGCACATGCTCTCGAGGCTCGAGACCCCCTGCTTGATCATCGCGTTCTTGGGGTCGACGACGCGGACGCCGTCGACGTTGAAGGCGTAGCTGTAGAAATCGGCCGGGAGCGGGCCGACGGTGATCGACCAGATTCCCTGGTCGTCCTTCGTCAGTTTGCCTCCCTCGCCCAGGCCCTGGGCGATCCAGTCGCCGGTGATCGTCACCTCGCTCGCCTTGGGCGCGTAGATGCGGAAGGTGACCTTGCGGTCGGTCGAGACCTCGGGCGACTTCAAGGTGTCGTTCGGCGTCGGCTGCCGCCGCTGTGGCCCCTGGGCCATGGCGCTCGACGCCGCCATCGCCAGCAAGGCGACCACGGCGCGGACTCGGGACGTGCGCGACCGGAACATGGTTGCGTCTCCTCGCGGGACCCGGACGTACTACGAGACACGACGACGGGGATCAAGCCCATAGGGCTTGAGCGTCATCCCTACGCCGACGGCGCCCGAAAAACAAGGGGGTGCCGGTCAGACGCTGCTGCGGAAGTACATGACGTCGCCGTCCTTGACGACGTAGTCCTTGCCTTCGAGGCGCTGGAGGTTGCGGGCCTTGGCCTCGCGGAGGTTGCCGGCGGCGTGGAGGTCGTCGAAGGCGGTGACCTCGGCGCGGATGAAGCCGCGGGCCAGGTCGGTGTGGATCTTGCCGGCGGCGTCGACGGCCGATCCGCCGCGCTCGAGGTTCCAGCCGCGGACCTCGGGCTCGCCGGCGGTGAAGAAGGTGATCACGCCGATCGCGTCGTACGCAAGCCGGATGATCCGCGCGCGGCCGAGCTCGGTCACGCCGAGGTCCTCCATGAACGCGGCGCGCTCGTCGGGATCGAGCTCGGCCAGCTCGAGCTCCAGCTTCGCGTCGATGGCGATCGCGTCCGGGGCGATCGCGCGGAGCGACGCGGGGACCTCGGTGCCGTGCGGGGCGTTCAGGAGGACGACCTGCGGCTTGTCCGTCAGCAGGCCGAAGGACTTCAGGGGTTTCTTCTCCTCGTCGGTCAGGCCGAGCGAGGCGACCGTCTGGCCGGCTTCGAGGGCACCCTGGAGGCGGCGGACGGTCTCGAGCTCCTTGACCTGCGCCTCGCGGTCGGGGCGGGGCTTCTTGACGCTGGCCTCGAGGCGCTCGACGCGGTTGGTGACGACGCCGAGGTCGGCGAAGAGCAATTCCTCGCGGAAGGCGGCGAGCTCGGCGGCCGGGTCGCCGCCGGCGTGGCCGTTGAGGACGATCAGGAGCGCGTCCCCCTCGCGGATCAGGGCCAGGCGTTGGGGGTTGTCGCCGTGGGTGCCGGGGATCAGGCCGGGGGTGTCGAGGACCTCGACGGTCGCGTAGATCGGCGGCTTCTTCGGGGTGTAGAGGCCCCAGAGGAAATCGAGCCTCGGGTCGTTGAGCGTGGCGATGCCGACCTGCCCCGAGTGCACCTTGCCGGGGTCCGGCGCCGCGCCGGTGAGCAACCGGAAGAGCGTGCTCTTGCCCCCGCCCGAGAATCCGACCAGTCCGGCCTGCATGGTGTCGATGGACCTCAAAGTCGTGTCCGTTGAATTCTTCGACGCGGATCAGCGCGGCGCGCCGCGGAGGGTGGCCTCGAGGGCGTCGAGGCGGCCCTCGATGTGTTGCAGGGCCTCGGGTCGGGGCTCGACGCGGCCGAAGCGGATGCGGTAGAAGGCGTCGACGACCAGCGGGGGGACGTCGGCGACGGCCTGGGCGGTCGGGCCGTCGTCGGCGAGCTGGGCGGCGGCGCGGCGGGCGAACTCGCGCGGGGTCTCGGCCGGGGCGCGGTCGAGGCCGTAATCGGCCAGGATCTGCGCCGCGCGGCGGTAGAAGGCGACCCCCGCGGCCAGGCCCTTGGCCGCGTCGCGGCGGGCCCGGAGCCGCGCCAGCACCTTGCGGGCGACACGGCGGATGAGCCAGGCAACGGCCGTGAGCAGCAGCATCGCCAGGACCGAGACGACCAGGCCGCGGACGCTGAAGAACGAGCCGACGGTGCGGAACGAGAAGAGCCAGTCGGCCGCCTCGGTCGCCCCCTGGCCCATCATCGCGAACCCCCGCTTCGCGTCGGCGGCCAGGGCGCGGATCGGCTGGTAGAGGACCCGCTCCTGCCGGTCGGAGTTGAAGCCGACGACGTAGAAGACCCAGTAGAAGCGGACCGAGTCGGTGAACTGCCGCCAGGGATACCAGAAGTCCTCGGCCTTCGTCGCGTCGTCGCCGGGGGTCGGGTCGAGCGTCAGCCAGAGCGGCATCGTTTGGCGTCGCTCCTTCGGGTCGGGCTCGCGGCCGACGAGCGCCTCGACCCAGGTGTGCGCGTGTCGCTGGCGGACGGTCACGACGCCGGTGAAGTTGTTCCAGTCCCCCCCCTTGAAGCCGTTGGCCATCCGCGCCGGGATGTCGATCGAGCGGAGCAGGAGCGTCAACGCGCTGGCGTAATACTCGCAATTGCCGCGCTTGCGGTTGACGAGGAAGTCCTCGATGGGGTCGACGTTCGGGTCGATCGTCTCGTCGCGGAGCGAGTAGTGGAACTCGGGGTTGTTGCCCAGGTACTCCGCGAGCTTGCGGGCGCGGTCGGCTGGGCGGTCGGCGGGGACGCCGCGGACGACGCCCTCGGCGATCGTGCGCAGGGTCCGCCGCAGCCGGAGCGGGTCGGGCTTCTCGCCCTCGGGGATCTGGAGCAGGTCCGCGATCAGGCCGCTCTCGGGGTATTTCTCCTTCGGCTGGGGGACCGGGCCGGGGCCGGGGTCGTCGAGCGACCGCACGACGTATTCGTACGAGCCGGGCTTGGCCTGCGGGGGCGCCTCGCCGCGGATGCGGCGGGGCTGCATGTCGGGCCGGATCAGGCCGCCGTCGATCTGGTTGAAGTTGGGCGGGTTGAACTCGTTGTTGCGCGCCCGCAGGATCGGCCGCAGGCCGAAGAGGACCTCGCTGTCGGTCGGCTCGAGCCGGATGTCCTGCCGGAGGACCCGCTTCGAGCCGTCGGGGCGGCGGAGCCAGCCGGGCCGCTGCTCGATCGACCAGTAGTCGAGCCGCCGCCACCGCTTCGACTTGTACGTCACGAGCGTCGTGCCCCGCCAGAGCGTCGCGGGGTCGGGCTGGACCGTGGCGCCGGTGGCGTCGTCGCTGACCTGGACGGTCATCACCACCTGCTCGCTCTCGAGCATCTCGCCGAGGTCGCCGAGGCGGACCGTCTCGGTGAAGCCGGTCATGTGCTGCCGGCCGCGCGGGTCGCCCCGGCCCCCCGAATACGCGATGTCGTTCCGGCGCGGCAGGGCCAGGAAGATCACCCCGCCCAGCGCCAGCGTCACCGCCGCGGCCACGGCCGTCGAGGAGAGGAACGGCCGGTCGATCAGCCCCGGGTACGGCTCCGTGGCCGGGGGTGCCGGCGCGACCGTCGCCGTCGCGGTCGCCTGGGCCGGCGCCTTAACGCCGGACCGCTGGGCCTCGCGTTGCAGGTAGAAGAGGCTGAGCACCCAGAGCGTCGTCACCGCCCAGGCGAACAGCACCATGCCCACCTGGTCGCTCTGGCTCAGGAAGCCGCCGACGACCACCTGCGCCACGCCGACGCCGATCAGGTACCAGTCCCGCTCGACCGTCTTGGCGAGCAGGATCAAGACGATCTGCATATAGACGAGCAGGTGACCCAGGGCCAACACCAGGAGCGTTGGGTCGTAGTAGAATTCCAGGCCGGTCAGCAGGAACCCGCCGAGGCAGAGCGCCCGCGCCGTCCCCTGCGCGATGCCGGCGCCCGCGCGGCGGTCGATAAACAGGTACGCGAACGCTGCGACGACGGCGACGGCCGGCGGGTAGAGCATCGCCAGGCGGTTGTCGCCGGTGGCGTCGATGCTCAGCACGAGGGTCGCCAGCGTGAGCATGACGTAGAGGCTGATGCGGTAGAGGTCGCGGGAGTTCATGCGCGGGCCCCCTCGCCGCCGGCCGCCACCGCGGCGGGCGTGCCGTTGATCGTCGAACTCTCGTCGGCTCGCTCGCCGTCCTCGGCCGGGGCGAGGACGGGGGCCGGGCGCCCCTTGCCGTCGAACTCGATGAGGTCGGCGAGGTCGCCCCGCGTCGCGTCGAGGACGATGACGCGGGCCGCCAGGCCCCGGCCCGACGCCCCCGACAGCCGCGCCGACCGCTCCGACTCCTCGATCAGGTTGACCGGCCGGGTCGAGACGACCACGATCAGCGCGTCGCGCAACGTCGCCGCCGGCACCGCGTCGAAGAGCGCCGCGAGTTGCCCCTCGGCGGTCGGGCGGAGGATCGCCAGTTGCTCGAGCAGCTCGTGCAACAGCTTCACCGACGCCGGCCCCTGCCTCAGGCCCGGCGTGGCGCCGGTCCAGCCGAGCAGGAGCCGGCGGCCGGAGTGGCGGCAGGTCTCCAGGCAGACCGTCGCCGCGAACCGGATCGCGGCCTCCAACGCCTCGCGCTGCGTGGCACCGACCTTCGTCCGCGGCAGCCAGGGGTCGAGCAGGATCGCGAGGTCCTGGTCGTGCTGCTGCTCGAACTCCTTGACCATCGGCTTGCCCAGCCGCGCCGTGGTCCGCCAGTGGATCCAGCGCGGGCTGTCGCCGGAGCGGTAGTCGCGCAGGCCGTGGTATTCCTGCTGCTGCGACGAGCGGTCGTGCCGCTGGCCGCGCCGGGTCTCGGTCGCCTCCCGCTGCCGGAGCTGCCAGCGCCGGCTGAGCTGGCCGACCTCGGGATAGACGATCAGGGCCCCCGGCGCCTCGACCGTCAGCCGGCGCTCCAGCAGGCCGAACGGCGACCGCGTGGCCAGCTCCATCGCGCCGAACTTGTAACGCCCCCGCGCCGGGCACGCGCCCTCCCAGCGGATCCGGGCCCGCTCGCCCGCCGGCACCCTCGGGAAGAAGACCCGCGGCGCGACCCCCGAGGCGCCCGGCACCGACCGATCCACCGGCGCCAGGCCGTCCTGCACGACCATCGCCAGGGCCGCCGTCCAGCGCCGGTCGTTGTCCAGCGCGTAGTCGAGCGTCAACGGCCCCCCCGCGAACGCGTACGACGTCCCCCGCCGCGCCACCCGGAGCCGCCGCAGCATCGCCGCGCTGACGAACCACGAGCCGGCGATCGGCCCGAACGCCAGGCCCGCCGTCAGCAGGATCAGGTTGATCTGCTGCTGGAGGCCGATCCCCATCAGCAGTACCCACGCGGCGAAATACCCGAGCCCCTCGCGCGTGACCTGCACCCGCTGGCTCGGCCAGAGCACCCTGGCCGTCCACCGCGCCGCCCTCCGGAACGCTCGGCGCGGCTTCATCGGGCGGGGCTCCGGGGGGCCAGGGGCAGGGGGCGAAGGACCGAGGACCGAGGCCAAATGACAGGGGGCCGATGACCGATCAGATCGGCACGCGGAGGCGGTCGACGACGTCGCGGATGATCGCCTCGGCGGCGCCGAACTCGCCGGCCTGGAGGAACGACTTGCCGACGACGCGGTGGGCGAGCACTGGCACGGCCAGGGCCTTGATGTCGTCGGGGACGACGTAGTCGCGGCCCGAGACCAGCGCCAGGCTCTGCGCCGCGCGGTAGAGGGTCAGCGCGCCGCGGGTGCTGACGCCGACGTGAAGGTCCTCGCTGTCGCGGGTGGCGTGGACGATGTCGAGCAGGTAGTCGGCGATCGCGTCGTCGACCCGGACGCCGCGGACGGCCCGCTGGAGCCGGCGCACTTCCTGGCTCGAGAGCACCGGCCGCAGCTCATCGACCGGCTCGCCGCCGCGGTGGCTCGACAAGATCCGACGCTCCTCGGAGCGGACCGGGTAGCCCATCCGGATCCGGATCATGAATCGGTCGAGCTGGCTCTCGGGCAGGACGTACGTCCCCTCGAACTCGAACGGGTTCTGCGTCGCCAGCACCAGGAACGGCGGCTCCAGCGCGAACGTCTTGCCCTCGACGGAGACCTGGCCGTCGCCCATGGCCTCGAGCAAGGCGCTCTGCGTCCTGGGGGTGGTCCGGTTGATCTCGTCGGCCAGGATCACGTTGGCGAAGACCGGGCCGGGCTTGAAGACGAACTCGCCCGAGGCCGCGTGGTAGACGCTCGAGCCGAGGATGTCGGAGGGGAGCAGGTCGGGGGTGAACTGGATCCGCTTGAACGAGCAGTCGATGCTCGCGGCGATCGCCCGCGCCAGCAACGTCTTGCCGACGCCCGGCACGTCCTCGATCAGCAGGTGCCCCTCGGCCAGCAGCGCGACGACCGCCAGTTGGATCACCTCGGGCTTGCCCAGCACCACCGTGCCGACGTTCTCGAGCAGGCGGTCGAGCATCGGCAACAGGTCGCGGACCGCCGGCCCGTCGAGCTCAGCGACTTCGGCTTGAGGTGGAGTCATGCACGCCCCTTCAATCCCGTCCCCTCCCGACGGCCCCCCCGCGACCGCCCCGACGTTGAGCCGATCAGTATAATCGACCCTCCCCCGCAATTCCAACGCCCGCGCCCCGTCGGGAAGAGTGCTGAGTGCTGAGTGCTCGGCGCCGACTGAAGAGATCCGGCCTCTTGCCCGGGTGGCTCGACTCCGCACTCAGCACTCGCCCCTTAAATACTCGACACCTTTTTATGAGAATCGTTTCTCGGCCCACGGGTCGCCGTGGTCGTGGTAGCCGTTCCGCTCCCAGAAGCCGGGCCGGTCCTCGGCGAGCAACTCGATGCCGCGGATCCACTTGGCGCTCTTCCAGGCGTAGAGCCGGGGGACGACCAGCCGCAAGGGCCCGCCGTGGTTGGGGGTGAGGGGCTGGCCGTTGTGGGACCAGGCGAAGAGGCAGTCCTCGCCGGCGAAGTCGGCCAGCGGCAGGTTCGTCGTGTAACCCTCCTCGGCGAGGACGAGCACGAACCGAGCCTCCGGCTTCGGCTCGACGAGCCGCAAGACCTCGCGGACCGAGACCCCCTCCCAGACGTTGTCGAGCAGGCTCCAACGGGTCACGCAATGCATGTCGGCGTACACGGCCACCGCCGGCAAGGACCGGAACTCCGCCCACGACCACGACCTCGGCCGCTCGACCAGGCCGCTCGCGCGGAACGCCCATCGTTCGAGGTCGACCTTCGGCGTCCTCCCCGCGTGCAGGACCGGCCACTTCTTGGCCTTCACCTGTCCCGGCGGCAGCCTCTGCTCCCGCCTCGTGTCCGCGCTGACGACGTCCGCCGCCGCGGCCTCGGCCCCCGCTGTTGGCTCCGCCTGCTTCGGCGCCGCCAGGTAGCTCGCCGCCCCCCGCAGGGCGATCCTCGCCAATTCGAGCGGGGAGACCTTGCGGGTCGGGTCGGTCGGTCGATCGCTCATGACGAGGTCTCCCCTTCTCCTCCGCTCCGGCTCGGGCGGTACGTCCACGATCCGTCGGGGGAGCCGACCGGGGCGCCGTGATTCTATGACAACCGACCCGCGATCCGGGTAGGATTGTCGGCTCCGGCCGGTTTGCCCGCGTTCTGCGGGGCGAGAGGCCGATCTGGACGACACGAGGGACGACAGAGTGGTGAGAATCCGGGTCCCCGAGATCGCCCGCGCGCCGCTCCGCGTGCTCGCCGGGGCGGACCTGCTCGTCCTCCTCGCGGTCCTGGCGGCGCTGGCGGGCTCGTGGGCGTTCGTCGAGCTCGCCGACGAGGTGGCCGAGAGGGAGACCCGGCGATTCGACGTCTGGATCGTCCGGTCGTTGCGGACGCCGGCCGATGCCGCGGTGCCGATCGGCCCGCGATGGCTGGCGGAGGACGTGCGCGACCTGTCGGCGCTCGGGAGCCGGTCGGTCCTCCTACTAGTGACGGCGTCGGTCGTCCTCTATCTCTGGCTGGTCCGGACCTATCACGCCATGTGGCTGGTGCTCGGGTCTGCGGTCGGTGGTCAGTTGCTCGGATCGGCTTTGAAGGTTCTTTTCTCGAGGCCCAGGCCCGACGTCGTGCCGCATCTCTCGACGGCGTCCTTTTCGAGCTTCCCCAGCGGCCACAGCATGAGCGCCGCGGCCGTGTACCTGACGCTCGGGCTGCTGCTGGCCCGGCTCACCGACCGCCCGTCGCTGCGGGCGTTCTACCTGGGCCTGGCCGCGTTCGTGACCGTCCTCGTCGGCCTCACCCGGCTCTATCTCGGCGTCCACTATCCGACCGACGTCCTGGCCGGCTGGGCCGCCGGCTCGGCCTGGGCGACGGCCTGCTGGCTCCTGGCAGGGTATCTTCAACGCCGTGGCGCGATCGAGCCCCAGGCCGACGACACCACGACTGCCTCCCCGCCCGAATCCGGGTCGATCGACGCGGGACCGGGGGGCCGGCCGCCTTCCCCTTGAGCCCCGGAGGTCGTCGTGACGCGGACCCTCTCGCCGCCGGCCGACGCCGGCGCCACGCCTCGACCGGCCGCCGCGGCCGGCTCGCCCGGGGCTGCCCCGCCAGTTCGGTCGGCCGTGGCGACGGCCTTCTGCGCCGCCTTCGGGCTCGTCGGGTGGGCGGCGGGGCCGGCACACGGCCCGGTCGCCATCGCGTCGTTCGTCCTCTCCTACGTCGCCGGCGGGGCGCTCGCGACCGGGACGGCGATCGTCGAACTGACCAGGCGACGGCTGTCGGTCGATCTGCTGATGGTCCTCGCGGCGGCCGGGGCGGCGGTCCTGGGCGACTGGGGCGAGGGGGCCGTCCTGCTCTTCCTCTTCTCGCTGAATAACACCCTCGAAGCGTACGCCATGTACCGGACGACCCGGTCGATCGACGCCCTGATCAAGCTCCGGCCTCGCGAGGCCTGCCGGGTGCGCGACGGGGCTGAGGACCGCGTCGCGGTCGAGGCCCTGGACGTCGGCGACTGGATCCGCGTCCGGCCCGGCGAGCGCTTCCCCGTCGACGGCGAGATCATCGACGGGGAAACCTGGGCCGACGAGGCGACCCTGACCGGCGAGAGCGAGCCGGTCTCCAAGGGCGTCGGCAGCCCCGTCTTCGCCGGCACGATCAACGGCCGCGGCAGCCCGCTCGTCCGGATGACCCGGGCGGTCGCCGACACCACGCTGGAGCGGATCGTCCGCCTGGTCCGCGACGCGCAGGCGACGAAGATCGGGGCGCAACGGCTCGTCGAGTCGTGGCGCGGCCCGTATGTCGCGGGCGTGCTGCTGGCCTCCGCGCTGGTGTTCGTCGGCTCGTGGTTCCTGCACCGCCAGGGGTTCGGCGACTCGTTCTACCACGCCATGGTCATGCTGGTCGTCGCCTCGCCCTGCGCCGTGGTCGTCGGCGCCCCGGCCGTGCTCCTCTCGGCGATCGCCCGCGCCGCCCGGCACGGGGTGCTGTTCAAGGGGGCTCGTACCTGGAGATGCTCGGCCGGGTGGACGTCGTCGCCTTCGACAAGACCGGGACGATCACCCCCGGCACGCCGGTCGTGACCGCCGTCTGGGCGGCCGGCGACGTCGGCGAGGACCGGCTCCTGGGCCTGGCCGCCGCGGTCGAGCGGCACAGCGAGCATCACCTGGGTGCGGCGGTCGTCGCCGCGGCGACGCGGCGGGGCGTGGCCCTCGGCGACGTCGCCGAGTTCGAGGCCCACACCGGCCAGGGGGCCCACGCTCGCGTCGACGGCCGCTGGGTCGGCATCGGCCGCGAGGCCCTCTTCGAGTCGCACGGCAGGGCGGTGCCCCCGGCCGTCGCCGCCGCCGCCCGGCGATCCCGCGAGGACGGCCAGACGGCCCTGATCGTCGTCCTCGACGGCGACGGCGACGGCCTCCCGGCCGGCGGCGTGATCGCCGTGGCCGACGAGCCCCGCCCCACCGCCGCCGCCGCGCTGGCGGCGTTGAAGCGGTCGGGGGTCGCCCAGGTCCTGATCCTGACGGGCGACCACGAGCGGATCGCGCGGGCCGTGGCCGTTCGCGTCGGCGCCGACGACGTCCGGGCCGGCCTGATGCCCGACGAGAAGGTCATCGAGTTGCAACGCCTGATGAACGCCGGCCACCTGCTCGCCATGGTCGGCGACGGCGTCAACGACGCCCCGGCCCTGGCCACCGCCGACGTCGGCATCGCCATGGGGGCGGCCGGCACCGACGTCGACCTGGAGGTCGCCGACGTGGTCCTGATCCGCGACGACCTCCGCGCCCTCGCCTTCGCCGTCTGGCTCAGCCGCCGCGCCCGACGCCGGGTCCGCCAGAACCTGACCCTCGCCTTCGGCGTGATCGCGTTGCTCGTCCTCTCCTCCTTCTTCGGCCTCCCGCTCTGGCTGGGGGTCCTCGGCCACGAGGGCAGCACTCTCCTGGTCGTCCTCAACGGCCTCCGGCTGCTCTGGGAGCCGCCGCCGCGCGAGGCCCTCCACACCCCGGCCCCGTGAGCGGACTCCCGGGATCGCCCCGGTCGACTCCGAGCGTATTCTATTCATGGAACGGGAAATCGGCGTGCGGTCCCTCGGCGGGGTGACTCAGCGTGGGGATCGATTTCCGACGGGAACGCGGGGGCGTCATCGTGAATCACGAGAATGATCCGCGGGTCATCGCCTGGGAAACCACCGGGCATGAGCTGTCCCTGATCGGCGCCGTTCTCGACTTCGTCTGCAACGACGGCCGGGTCGAGCCCTGGGAGTTCGAGCGTCGGCTCGGCGGGTCGCGGGATGCCTTGCTGACCCTGCTGCGACGGGTCAATGAACGGCTCGACGCCGGGCGATATGACGACTTCGTGGATGTCCGTGCCCCCGTCCTCTGGGTCGAAGGGATCACGTTCGACGAGCGGCGAGGCCGGACCGTCCTGGAGTGTCACGACTTCTCGGCCGACCTCGAATGGGACCCCGGCGACCGCCCGCGCGAGCTGCTCGCCCTCCGGGGCGACGACCGCCTCGCCTTGCCCGGGGTCCGGGCGCTGGGGATCCACCGCTGGAGCAAGGGCTGGGCGTGGGAGGTGATCGGCTCCGAACGGCTCCCGGTGCCGCCGTTCCTGCTGACCGACGAGGCCGACTGCCGCCCGGTCTTCCGGGGCGATGTCCTCCTCCGCCCGGCCGCCGACGAGGCCGTCCGCGCGATCGACGCCCACGCGCGCCTCGAGTCCGCCGTGCCGCTTGTGGGCGACCGTTGGTTCGGCGTCGTCCACCTCGATCCCGGGGACCGCCGCCGCGGCCGGCTCGCGGCGTTCGGCCGCGAGGACGTCCGTCTCACTTCGGGCGAAGCCGTCGTCGCGATGCCCTTCCTGGACGGCGAGTTCGGCCGGATCGTGGTCCTCTGACGCGGCCGTCGCCGCTCGGGGCACGTCGCGGCGTCAAGGGCCGAGCTTCCTGCGCATCCAGAAGCTGCCGGGATGATGCACCTTCGGGTCGTACCGGTCGAACGCGCGGCGGAGGGCGTCGGGGTGGGCGTGGTGGATGTAACTGTTCGAGAGCAGGACCTCGAAGGCGGAGTTGAAGGCGAGGAAGGCTTGTAATAAGTATTGTTCATTCCAGAAAATCGACTGTTCCATCGGCCAGTCGCGGCGGTACTCGAACGGGAAGAAGATGTCATGGACGTGGGCGACCACGCCGGGCCGCAGGCGGGGGAGGATCTCCAGGAATTCGTACTGCACGTCGCTGCCGAGCTTCAGCACGTGGCTGGAGTCGATGAAGAGGATATCGTTCTCCCCGAGCGCCTCGAATTCCGAGAGCGGCACGTCCTGGACCTGCGTCACCTTCAGGTCGGAGAGGCCGGGGAAGCCGGCGCGGAGCTCGTCGCTCGGGTAGGGCTCGATGGCGGTGAGCCTGGCGTCGACGCCGTGGCGGCGGTTCTCCTCGACGGCCAGGGCCGCGACCCGGGTCGAGACGCCGGAGCCGATCTCGATGATCCGTCGCGGCCGGAAGTGGCGGACCACACAGTACAGCGCCTCCCAGTCCGGCGTCCCCCGTGTGATCGGGTCGACCCCCTCGTATTCCGACTTGTATCGCTCGGCGAAGGCGGCCAGCAGCTCGAGCTGGGCCTCCACGCGCATGTCGACGCCGACCATCGCCGAGGGGCGCGCCCAGAGGTCGTCCTTCAAGCTCACCGTGTCGGGGATCGGCTCGTAGAAGTGGACGCGGGTGACGTGATAACCCCGCGACTGCCAGAGCCGGAAATACCGCTTGTCGCGGAAGATGCCCGGCGGGACGGCACGGACCACGAGTTGTGCGATCAGGTCCCGCGTCGCCGTCCGGATTCCCATGCGAATCTGTCGCTCCTGTCGCGGCCCGTCGTGCACCGAGTCGCGACGATCATAGGACACCCGAACAGCCCCGTCAAGCGTCGCGGCCGGCGCGGCCGGGTCGCGGTAAGTTTAGGAACGATTAGAGGTTTCGGCCGCGGGCGTCGGTCGTTTCAGAGGTCAGGAAGCTCGGTCGGGGTGCGGATGGCGCGCCTCGTCTTGGCCTTGGCCTTCGCCCGTTGAGCCTTCAGGATCATCGCCTCGGCGAGCCCGAGGGCGCCGTAGACGAGGCCCACGAGGAGGACGACGGTCGACGTGGCGACGGAGCGGACGATATCGGCGGAGTCGACGTCCTCGACGTCGAAGCGGTTGGCGTATATGACGGCGTTGAGGCCGAGGCACGCGAGCACGACGACCCCCGTGAAGATGGCCGGCGGCCAGCCCGGGTCGCGGAGCAGCCAGGCGGCACCGGCGACGACGAGCAGTGCCGGCACGAGCGTCAGGTAGTTGCCGAGGTTGAGGGCGCTGACGAACATCCAGAACGCGTAGCCCATCAGCGCCCCGAAGGCCGCGTAGAGCGCGATCGGTCGGCCCGGCATCGTCGGCACGCCCGCGGCGCCGATGAGCAGGCCCGCGACCACGCAGAAGCCCGCCATGACCCCGGTGTTCACCACCAAGATGACCAGCACTACGGCCGCCAGCGCATGGACTACCCAGCCGGCGAGCCGGATCTTCGACAGGAGGTCGCCCATGTCGTCCTCACTCACCTCATCGCGTGCCGACCAACGGGGCCGCGGGGGCCCTCCGGGACGACTACCCATCAGGATGGATCGACAACGGCCGCTCATCCTGACCCGTCCTGGGCCGAGGGTCAATGGTTGACTCGTCTCCGCCGCGAAGGCTCGACGCCCCTCGATTCCGCCGGCGACCGCGGCCGTGGGGGAAGGCGCCGACGCTGAAGAATCCGCCGAAGTTGCCGGTCGTCCGGAACCGTGAGCCCTCGATTTCGACACAATGGAGGATCTGGCGACTTTAGGCGATCAATGCACGGTCCCCGGTGGATTCGGCACGCGGGCGTCCCCGACCTCTGGCGGTCGAGCCCCGGACACGGGACAATAATGACGAGGGGGGCCCGAATAACCAACGTTGGGGCGAGGGGCCGGCGAAGTACCGGCCGGGATTTAGGGACCAATGGTTCTGCCAGAGCCCCGAATAACTCACGTAGGGGCGAGGGGCCGGCGTGGTCGGCCCGCCATTATCCACCGAGGGTGCCTCGGGCGACCGGCGACGGCAGTCGAGGCTTAGGAGACCGCGAGATGGCATGCAAGATGGTGAAGAAGGGGCTGCTCGGCGTCGGCCTGGGCGCCCTGGCCTTGGGCCTGGTCTTCGGCCACAAGGCCCCGAGCTACGTCATGACGGCCTTCCACAAGGTCCGTCATAGCGCCGAGCGCGCCGTGCCGATCCAGTTCGACATCGACCGGGCCCGCCAGGAGCTCGACGCCCTCGAGCCGGCGATCCGCGAGAACGTCGAGAACCTCGCCCGCGCCGAGGAGGACGTCAAGGAGCTGGACCAGGAGATCACCGCCTTCCGGACCAACCTCGACCGCGAGAAGCGGGAGATGCTGGCCTTGCGGCGCGAGCTGGGCGACGGCAGCGTGCTGCGGACCAACACCAGCTTCAGCGCCGAGGACGTCAAGAAGGACCTCATCGGCCGGCTCGACCACTGCCGGCAGTCGCAGAAGACGCTCGCTGAGATGGAGAAGACGCTGAAGTTGCGCAAGCAGGCCGTCGTCTCGGCCAAGCAGCAGCTCGACGGCTTCGTCCAGCAGAAGCGGTCGCTGGAGACCCAGATCGACGAGATCGAGGCCCGGCAGCGCGCCATCGAGGCCGCCCGCACGACCGACGAGTTCCGGTTCGACGACACCCGGCTGGGCCGCGTCAAGCAGACGATCAAGGAGCTGCGCCGGCGACAGAACATCATGGTCAACGCCGCCGAGCTGCACGGCCGCTACATCGACAAGCAGGTCCCGGTCGGCACCGAGCCGGTGCGCGACGTCCTGAAGGAGATCGACAGCGAGTACGGGGCGCCGGCCTCGGCCTCGGACAAGGTGACGGACAAGGACCTTTGATGCTGGGCGTCCTGCCCGGAGCCCGGCGGGCCGCGTGATCCCCGGATCCGCGGCCCTCCCCTCGCCCGAAGGGGTCCCGGAGGGGGTCGGCCCCACCGTCGCGTCGGCCGCGGCGGGCCTTCCCCCTCCGACTCCGCCCCGGCCCCGCGGGCGGCCCGTCGGTCGACCGATCGCGATGATTCGCAAGAGCAAGAGGGTTTCGATCTCCCCTTCCAGGGTCCTTCCAGGCGGTACGTCAACCATGTTGGGACAATGGCGCGTCGTGCTGAAGCAGGCGGAGGAGTCGGCGCGGGCCGGTCGGTTCGACGAGGCGCTGACCCTGGTCAACCGGCCGGACGTGGCCGACCACCGCGTGGCCGTCCGCCTCCGGCACCGCCTCGCCCTCGACCTGGTCGCCCGGGCGTCGCGGCGGGCCGAGGCCGACGACCTGGCGGGCGCCGTCGCCGACCTGAACCTGGCCGAGGGCTGCGGCGCCCCGCCCGACGCCCTCGCGGCGGCGCGGCTGGCCCTGGCCGAACGGGTCGCCCCCGAGGTCCGCGCCGACCTCGACGCCGGCATGCCGGCTCGGGTCGTCGAGCGGGTCGAGCGGCTGGCCCGCGACAAGGTCAGCGGCCCGGCCCTGCGGCGGACCCGAGAGGCGGCCGAGGCGTGGCGCGACGCGCTGGACGAGGCCCGCCGCGGCGAGTTCGGCCGCGCCCTGGAGCAGCTCGACCGCGCCGAGCGGCTCGCCGGCGAGTCGGCCCGGGGGGCCGTCGCGGCCTCGCGCCGCGACATCGAAGGGCGGCAGAAGGCCGCGCACCCGAAGGTCGAGAAGCTCTACGCGGCGCTGGCCGAGGGGCGCTGGCCCGAGACGCTCGCCGCGGCTGAGGACCTGCTCGAGACCGTCCCCGAGCATCCCGCCGCGCGGCAGGCCCGCAGCCGTGCCTGGCAGCAGATCGGCGCCATCAGCCCCGCGGGCGCGGCCCCGCTCCCTTCGCCGAATATCAAGCGGGCCGTGGCCCTCGGGTTCGGCAACGTGAAGGCCGGCTCGCCCGAGGGGGACCCGGCGATCCGATTCCTCGACGACGAGCCGACCCGGCCCGCCCTCCGCCACGGCCGGCCCGACGAGCGCTGCCCGTTCTGCGGCGGGGCGATGCTGATCCGCGAGTCGAACCGCGGCGCCTTCCTGAGCTGCGTCGCCTACCCCAAGTGCCGCGGCACCCGCCCCCTGGCCGCCGCGAGCCGCCGCCCCGCCCCGACCCTCGCCATCCCGGCGCCGACCGTCGACCTCCCGCGGCCCGATCGCGACGAGCCCGGCGCCCGGTTCCTGCTCTGGGCCGACGCCATCGGCGGCTACCTCGTCTGCCTCGGCGATCGGGTCGTCATCGGCCGCGCCGGCGCCGAGGGGCGTCGGCCGCCGGAGATCGCCCTGCTCGGGGACCTGGCGCGGGAGCATGCCTCGATCGTCCGCGACGGCGACTGCTACGTGCTCCGCGCCTCGGCCCCGACGTTCGTCAACGGCAGGGCGATCGAGGCCGCCCCGCTCCGCGACGGCGACGTGATCCGCCTGGGCCCGACCGTGGAACTCGAGTTCCGCCAGCCGAGCCCGGTCAGCAGCACCGCGAGGCTGGCGATCTTGAGCCGGCACCGCCTGCCGGTGGCCGTCGACGGCGTCATCCTGATGGGCGAGACCTGCATCATCGGCCCGGCGCCGCAGGCGCACGTGCCGGCGCCGCGGCTCCGCGAGTCGGTCGTACTCTACCGCCAGGGCCAATCCCTCTGGTGCCGCGCCCCCGGCGCCTTCGAGGTCGACGGCAAGCCGGCCGTCGGCCGGGCGGCCCTGACGCACAAGTCGAACGTCCTGGGCGAAGGTTTCTCGTTCAGCCTCGAACCCCTGGGCCCCCGGCCCGGTCCAATCGGTTGAGGCCCGCGCCGGCCCGGCCAAGGAACGGCCCGGCGGTGCGAAACTCTCAGTGAGCGGACCCGGTATCCCCGGAACAGGCCGAGATCGCCGCCGACGGAGTAGCCCGCCGATGAACGCGACGTCCCGAGAGTTGGAGCCCTTGGCCGAGACGATCGCCCACGAGCCCCGCAATATCCCCCTGGGCCCCTCCTCGGAGTCGGAGTCGGACGCCATGACCCCGGACACCTCGCGGCAGGACCACCGCTACACGTTCGGCTCGGGCGCCCGCCCCCTGGACGGCTACACGATCAAGCGCGCCATCGGCCGCGGCGGCTTCGGCGAGGTCTACTACGCGACCTCGGACGCCGGCAAGGACGTCGCGCTGAAGCTCATCACCCGCAACCTCGAGGTCGAGCGCCGCGGGGTCGTGCAGTGCATGAACCTCAAGAGCCCCAACCTCATCACCATCTACGACCTCAAGACCAACGACGTCGGCGATACCTTCGTCATCATGGAGTACGTCGCCGGGCCGAGCCTGGCCAACGTCCTCGCGAACCACCCCGAGGGCCTCCCCTTGCATGAGGTCCGCGCCTGGCTCAAGGGGATGGTCGACGGCGTCGCCTACCTCCACGACCACGGCATCGTCCACCGCGACCTAAAGCCGGCCAATATGTTCATGGAAGAGGGCGTGGTCAAGATCGGCGACTACGGCCTCTCCAAGGCGATCAGCCCGGCGACGGCGCCGGGGCACTCCGAGAGCATCGGCACCTGCCACTACATGGCGCCCGAGATCTCCTCGGGCAAGTACCACAAGCCGATCGACGTCTACGCGCTGGGCGTCGTCCTGTACGAGATGATCACCGGCCGGGTGCCGTTCGCGGGCGAGACGGTGCAGGAAGTCCTGATGAAGCACCTGACCTCGCGGCCCGACCTGAGCCCGCTGCCCGAGCCGTACCGCTCGATCGTCGGCCGCGCGATGGCCAAGGACCCGAACCACCGCCCGGCGCACGCCTTCGAGCTCTTGCCCGACGCCGACGCGCCCAGGGCGCCCAAGGTCCGCTTCATCGGCGGCGGTAAGGAGGTCCCGGCCGCCGACCGCGAGGCCGCCCCGGCGTCGGCCGCGGCGCCGAAGGAAGACGTGCTGCGGATCGGGCCGGAAGACTCGGTCTTCTACATCGGGCCGAACACCTGGCCGACACGCCCGGCGAACAACGGCCGGTCGAACCGCTGGCCCTGGGGCCGCATGGCGGCCATGAACGTCCGCAGGGCCCCCCGGCCCGCGCCGGCTCCTCGACCGGCCCCGGCCCCCGCGCCGGTCGCTCGGCGGCCGAGCCGACCGGCCCCGGCCCCCGAGCCGACGCCGAGCCCGCCCGAACTGTCGGGAGGACGGGTCCGCGTCGCCGAGCTGGCCGGGTCGATGCTCGCCGCGACCCCCCTGGTCGCGCTCGGCGCGCTCGGGACTTCGGGCATCCTGGGGATCGAGCCCGCCCGCGACTTGCAGGAGTCGTCGCTCCTGTACGTGCTCAGCCTGCTGGGCACCTGGGGGGTGTTGGCGACGAACAAGCTCTGGGAAGGGAAGACGATCGACTGGGGGACGAAGCGGTTCGTCGGCATGATCGTCGGCGTGCTGCTCGGCGCCGCGGCCCTGGGCCTGCGGCTCTGGACGCGCGTGCCGCCGGCGCCCGGCTGGGGCGACCGGACCCTGGTCCGGTTCGACGGCTGGGATGGGCCGGTCTCGTTCGCCATGCCGGCCCCGATGGCGTCGGCCGCGGCGCTGGCCGCGTACTTCGGCCTGGCCTTCGCGCTCAACGGCTGGTGGAAGCTCACCGCCCGCGACCGCTCGGCTCGCTTGCGGGTCTGGCCGCTGGCGAAGGCCGGCCTGATCGCCGCCGTTCTGGGGGGCCTCGTGGAGCAGGCCGGCCCGGCCGCGCACCAGGTCGCCGGCATCGGCGCCGGCGCGGTCCTGATCACCGCCGTCGTCGCCCAGCTCGTCAGCCCACGCGACAAGGCCGCGGCCGCCTACGCCCGCTATCTCCGCGATAACCGCCGCCGCACGGCGTGACCGATCGGCCCGCGCCGCGACCGCGTCGAATTGAGGATGGAATCATCATGAAGACGGCCTTCTGCGCAACCATCGGCCTGCTCGTCGCCTTGGCCTGCGTCACCTGCGTGACCGTGGACAAGCCTCTCGCGCCGCCGGCCCCGGTCGTGCTCCCGCCGGCCGTGCCGACCCCTCCCGGGCCGCCGAGCCCGCCGCGGGTCGAATGGACGGCGACGCCGCCGGTGGTGGTGCCCGCCCACGACGGCCTCGTGGCGGTCAAGGGGCGGCTCTCGGCCACGCCCGCCCGCGCCCGCGACGACGCCCGCAAGCGGCTCGAGCAGGTCGTCGTCGACCGGCTGGCTAAGGACGGCGTCCCGCGTTCCTGGCACGCGCCGTCGCGGCTCGTCGATCGCCTGGTCGTCCGGACCGAGGAACAAGCCGTCCGCAAGGATCTCCACATCCAGGGGATCGAGGAGTACGAGGTCCTGCACACGGCCACGCTCCACGCCGACCTCTCCGACGGGCGGCTGGAGCCCATGTTCGACGCATACGGCCGCGGGCTCCTGCGGCGCCGGCTCGGGCTGCTCGGGGGCGGCCTGGCGTTCGTGCTGGCGTGCCTGGCGGCCCTGGCCGGCTACATCCGGGCCGACGAGGCGACGAAGGGGTATTACACCAACCGGCTCCGCCTGCTGGCCGCCGGGGGAGTCGGCGCGGCGGGGTACGTGCTCTCTCGGATGCTGATCTGAAGGTCCGCGGAATCGTGCGTCGGGTGTAGGCAAGCACCCGGCGGCCGGTTTAGAATGCGGGGGAGTCGTTGGACCCGTTCCGAGGCACCCCCGGGGCACGTGCGGACCGATGGCCACCTCCGACGCCGAGCGGCTCCTGATCGGCCGCGTCCGTGCCGGCGACGCCCGGGCCTGGCAGCAGCTCATCGAGCGGTACGAGGGCCGGCTGCTCGCATTCGTCGACAGCCGCCTCCGCGACCGCTCGACCAGCGAGGACGTGGTCCAGGAGACCTTCGTCGGCTTCCTGACCAGCCTGCCGCACTACGACGAGAAGCGGGACATGGAGGCCTACCTCTTCTCGATCGCCGCGCACAAGCTGACCGACCACCTCCGCAAGCAGGGCCGGCGGCCGATCGACCAGTTCGGCTCCGACGACCACGGCCGTCCGCTCGAAGAAGTCCCCGGCACCGGCCGGGCCGCCTCGAGCATCGCCCGCAGCGACGAGCGCCGCGTGGCCGAGGAGCGGCTCTTGACCGAGGCGATGGGCCAGCTCGTCCGCGAATGGCTGGCGCGCGGCGACTACGACCGGCTCCGCTGCCTCGAGCTCCTGATCGTCAAGGGGTGGGCCAACAAGGACGTCGCCAGGCACCTCGGCATGACCGAGCAGGCCGTCGCCAGCTTCAAGTTCCAGGCCGTCAGCCGGCTCAAGGACATGGCCCGCCGCGCCGGGTTCGGCCTGGACGACCTGGGTTGAGGGGCGGATTCACTCATGTCTCACCCGATAGTCATCGACGACGATGCCCTCCGCGCCTACCTCGCCGAGACCCTGCCGGCCGAGGCGATGGCGCAGGTCGAGAAGGCCCTCCGCGGCTCGGCCGAGCTGCGAGCCCGCCTCGAGGACGTCCGCCAGGACCGCGGCGACGTCGGCCTCCACTCGCTCGGCGCGATCTGGCGCCGCGGCCGGCTCTCGTGCCCGACTCGCCAGCAACTCGGCAGCTTCCTGCTCGACGCCCTCGACCCCGACCTCGCCTCGTACCTGAGCTTCCACCTCGACTTCGTCGGCTGCCCCTTCTGCCAGGCCAACCTCGACGACCTCCGCGCCCGCGCCGAGCAGCCCGCCGCCGCCGACACCTCCCGTCGCACCCGCATCTTCCAGTCGAGCCAGCACCTCCTCGGCGGAGAATGACAAAAAGTGCTGAGTGCTGAGTGAAGAGGAAGTAAGACACTCGCTCTCTTCTTCACTCAGCACTCGTTACTCAGCACTCAGCACTTTTCCGCGAGAGCGGCCCGCTTGCGGACCTCAGACAAATGTGATAGATTCGCCGCATGAACGGTGAACAAGCCGGGGCCGTCCTCGGCGGGCGGCTGGCGCTGCGGGACCTGATCGCCCTGAACGACGAGATCGCCGCGCTGGTCCGGGCCGGGGTGCCGCTGGACCGGGGCCTGCGGGCGCTCGACGCCGGGGGCGGCCTCGGGGCGATCGCCGCGACCCTCGGCGATCGATTGGCGCGGGGCGAGACGCTGCCTGAGGCGCTGGAGGCCGAGCGGGCGCGCATCCCGACGCTCTACCGGGCGGTCGTCGAGGCGGGATTGAGGGCCGGCCGATTGCCGGTGGCGCTCGAAGGGCTGGCGACCTTCGCGCGCGGGGTCGCCGAGCTGAGGTGGGAGATCGGCCAGGCGCTGGTGTATCCGTTGATGGTGCTGGTGCTGGCCTACGGGCTGTTCGTGGGGCTGGTGCTCGAGGTCGTCCCCCGCTTGCTGGCGGCGGCGGAGGGGTTCCGGCTGCCGGTCCGTGGGGCGCTCTGGCTCCTGGAACGGCTGGAACAGTCGGCGGCGCTCTGGGTGCCGGTCGTGCCGGCGGGGTTCGTGGCCTTGGGAGTCGCGTGGGCATGGACGGGCCGCTCGGCGGGGCTCGGGCCGGGGAGGGCCGGGGCGCTGCTCGCGTGGGTTCCCTGGGCACGCGCGGCGATGGCCGACGCCCGCGCGGCGGGATTCGCGGAGCTGCTGGCGCTCCTGATCGATCATCGGGTGCCGCTCGATCGCGCGGTCACGCTCGCGGCCGACGCGACCGGCGATCGGCGCCTCGTGGCCGCCGGGCGGTCGGTGGCCGAGGCGACCCGCCGGGGCATGTCGGCCGGCTCGTCGACCCGCGGGGCCGAGGGATTCCCCCCCCTGCTCCGCTGGATGCTGGTCGCGTGCCAGGCCCGGGGCGACTTCGCCGCGTCGTTGCGGCACGCCGCCGCGACCTACCGCCGCCGGGCCCTCCGCCGGGCCGACTGGATCCGCGAGGCCTTGCCGACTCTCCTCCTGCTCGTCATCGGCGCCGGCGCGACGGCCCTCTACACGCTGGCCCTCTTCGTGCCGCTCTCGATCCTGCTCCAGAACCTCGGAAACTGATGGAACTCTTTGGATGCCACCCGACCGCGACGAACCCGCTCCCGTGTCGGCTCACCTCGGCGGCGCCCTGTCGGGCGACGACGCCGCCGAGCTGGTCCGGCAGGTCGCGGGCCTCGCCGGCGCGGGCCAGCCGCTGGCCGGCGGCCTGGCGGCGCTGGCCGAGGAATTGCCCCGCGGCCGATTGCGGCGGGCGGTCGCGACGTTGGCCGTGGACCTGGAGCGAGGGACATCCTTCGATGACGCGATCGGCCGTCAAGGCGCCCGCGTCCCGCCCCACCTACGCGGCCTGGTCCGGGCCGCGACCCGATCGGGCCACCTCGCCGACCTGCTCGCCCGGTTCGCCGCCCACCAGGACGTCGGCCGCGCCCTGCGTCGCGACCTGGCCGCCCGCCTGATCTATCCCGGCCTCCTCCTGGGCCTGGCCTCGGCCGTCTTCCTGTTCATCCTCGGCGTGGTCACTCCGCAGCTCGCCGCGACCTACCGCGAGCTCGACATCCCGACCCCGCTGCTGACCCGCTGGCTGTTCGCGGCCTCGCGGTTCCTGGCCGAAGTCCCCTGGGAGTGGGTTGGACCGACGGCGATCGTCCTGGTCGCGGCCGGTGCGCTCTTGGCCCGCTGGCCGTTCGCCCGCCGCCGGCTCCGCTTCGACCTGCCCCCGTTCCGCCGCCTCCGGCGCTGGACGGCCCTGGCCGAGTTCACGCAACTGCTGGCGCTCTTGCTGGAGGCCGAGGTCCCGCTGACCGAGGCGCTGGCCCTGGCCGGCGCGGGGGTCGGCGAGCCGAGGCTGGAGGGGATCGGCCGGTCGCTGGCGCACGAGGTCGAGGCGGGCCGGTCGCTCGGCGAGGCGATCGGTCGCCGGTCGCCGTTCCCGGCGGGCTTCGCGAGGCTCCTCGCCTGGGCCGAAGGCCACGGCGCCTTGCCCGAGGCCCTCCGCATGATGGGCGGGTTGTTCGAGCTGCGGGCGCGCTCGTACGTCCGGGTCGTCGGCTCGCTCTGCAACCTCCTCGCGGTCGTGCTCGTCCTCTGGGGCATCGGCCTGACGCTCGTGGCCCTGTTCTGGCCGATGTGGGACATGTTCCAGATGTTCCGATACTGGGGCGCGGGGCGCCCCAGCCTGATCCAGCAGATCAGCGACTGGCTCGCCGACCTCGTCGACTGGTGGAAAGGGGGCGGCGGATGACGCGCCAGCCGACCGCGCCGGACCGCGACCCGGTGTCGATCCTGCCGGTGTCGGAGGGCCTCGGCCTGCGGCACCTGATGGTCGCGGTGGGCCTCTGCGCGGTCGCCTTCGCCGCGGCGATGCCGAGGCTCGACGCGACGGCTTACCTCGCGATCGTGCTAGCGCCGTTCCTGGTCCTCGCTCCGTTCGTGCTGCTGCTGCGGCTCTGGAGGCCGAGGCAGGAGACGCTGGCCTGGGTCCTGGCGCTGGCGTCGCGGCGCGGGATGCCGCTGGGACCGGGCCTGGAGGCGTTCGCCGACCTCTGCCGGGGCGGCTATCGCTTCAAAGTCCGCCGGCTCGCGAAACTGGTCGAGGGGGGAATGTCCTTGCCCGATGCGCTCGACCGCGTGCCGGGGCTGGTCTGGGCCGAGGCGCGGATGGCCGTCCGGGTCGGCTGGGAAACGGGCCGGCTCGCCGAGGCCCTCGACGACCTCCTCGCCGCCCGCGCCGCCCGCCGGCCGATCGCCGAAGGGCTGGCCTGGCGGGCGGCATATCTGCTCGTCGTGCTCGGGGCGACGCCGCTGG
The DNA here is from genome assembly GCA_035551935.1 of Isosphaeraceae bacterium. Lineage (GTDB taxonomy): Bacteria > Planctomycetota > Planctomycetia > Isosphaerales > Isosphaeraceae > DASZMJ01. The sequence goes on along the minus strand of DASZMJ010000337.1, from coordinate 3,061 downwards.
CCGCGGTCTACTTCACGCAGTGGGTGATCCCGGTCCTCATGCAACTCTACGACGCCTATCGCCTCCCGCTGCCGGGGGTGACGCGGTGGTTCATCCGGGCGTTCCGACGGTGGGACATCGCCGAGTCGGGGGCGCTGCTCGTCGTCTCGATCCTGGCCGGTGTCGGATTCATCGCCATGGCACGGGTGCTGGCCTATCTTCCCACCATCAACCGCCTCTGGCGCCCGAGGCACGTCGCGGCCCTCTTGCGGTCGCTGGCGACGGTGATGGAGTCGCGCCTGCCGCTGGCCGACGGCCTGAAATCGCTCGCCGCGAGCGACCCGCACGGCTGGGCCCGGCGCCGCCTGAGGCGCATCACGGGGCGGGTCGAGGCGGGGGGCGACTGGGCCGAGGCGTTGCGGGCCTCGGGCCTGGTCGGTCGCGACGGGCTGGCCGTGCTCCAGTCGGCCGCTCGTGTGGGCAACGTGCCGTGGGCCCTCCGCGAGCTGGCCGCGCGCGCCGAGCGTCGCCTCGACGACCGCCTGCGGTTGCTCCTCCAGGCCGGGCACGTCCTGGCCGTGATCGCCGTCGGCGGCGTCGTGGCGCTGGTCGCCGTCGGCTACATCGCGCCGCTGGCGGCCTTGATCGAGGGGATGGCACGATGAGAATCACCCGGAGACCCTTACCCCGGCCCTCTCCCAGGGGGAGAGGGGGGAAGGCCGATCGACGCGGGTTCACGCTGCTCGAATTGCTCGCCGCGGCGGCGATGATCGGGGTGGTCCTGGCCGTGATGCTGCCGATGCTCGGCTGGGCCGCGGCCGAGCGGCGGGCCGTGGCGCGAAGGGAGCGGGCGGCGCTGGAGGCGGCGAACCTGATGGAACGGCTCGCGGCGCGGCCGTGGGACCGGCTCACGACCGAAGGATTGAAGCGCGAACCATTGAGCGAGGCCGCCGCATCGGCCCTCCCCGACGCGAACCTCGCGATCGAGGTCGTCGAGGTCGCCGGGCCCCCGGCGTCGAAGCGAATCCGCGTCGCGATCCGATGGCGCGACCGGCCGGGCGTCGACGCGGCCCCGGTGCGATTGTCGGCCTTCGTCCACCGCAGGGGGGGCGGGCCATGATCGCCCAGCGTCGGCGCCGCCGGGGCGTGTTCCTGGTCGAGCTGCTCGTGGTCATCAGCGTGACCGCGATCCTCATCTTCCTGTGCGCGACGTTGATCCAGTTATTTTTGCGCCTGCAAAAGACCGAGCGGACTCTCCTCACCGAGCGGGCCGCGCTCTCCCGCCTGGCGCGCGACCTCCGCCGCGATGCCCACGCCGCGACTCATGCCGAAACCAACGAGTCCCTCGTCCTCGACCGGCCCGACGGCACCCGCGTCGAGTACCGGGCGCGGGAGGGGGCGCTGGACCGCGTGGAGCGCGCGAACGGTGAGGTCCGGCGCCGGGAGTCGTATCGGCTCCCCGTCCGGGTGGTCGTCGCATTCGAAATCCTCAAGGATGAACTAGCACCAAGGATCGCGCTGACCCTCGCCCGACCGCTCGGAGAGCGGCGCGGCGAGGAGCGCCTCGAAGTGCGGATCGAGGCGGAAATGGCGCGACACCGGCGGCTCTCGAAAACCGGAGAGGTCTCACATGCGAACCCGCGTTGATCGAGGCAACACCGGGGGGCGCCGGGGGATCACGATGATGATCGTCCTGGTCTGCCTGGCGATCCTGCTGGCCGTGGCCGCGGCGACCTTGGCCGTCGGCCGGGCGCGGCGTCGGCAGGGTCGGCTCGACGAGCGGCGCTTGCAGGCGGAATGGCTCGCCGAGTCGGGCCTGGACCGCGCGGCGGCGCGACTGGCCGGGTCGTCCGATGACCCCGGCGAGACGTGGGACATCCCGGCCGCGGACCTCGACGGCGTCCACGCCGGCCGCGTCGTCATCGAGGTCGAACGGGGTGAGACGAAGGGCGATCGCCGCGTGCGCATCCGGGCCGACTTCCCGGCCGTCGGGGTCGAGAAGGCCCGGCACGTCATCGAGACAATCCTTGAGCCATCAGAACACGAGCCGACGGAGGGGGAGCGATGAACCGTCCGAGATCGAAGCCCGCGCGCGCGGCCTTCACGCTGATCGAGTTACTCGTGGTGCTCGCGATCATCGGCGTATTGATCGCGCTGCTCCTGCCGGCGGTGCAGATGAGCCGCGAGGCGGCGCGGCGGATCCAGTGCTGCAACAACCTGATGCAGATCGGCCTGGCCTTGCAGGGCTACGAGTCGTCGCACAACGTCTTCCCCCCCGGCGTCGTCGACGTCGGCAACGGCCCCCTCAGCAACACGCCGACCGGCTACCATTTTGGCTGGTTCGTGCGGGTGCTCCCGTATCTCGAGCAGAAGAACCTCTTCCACAGCTTCAACTTCGACGTGAGTGTTTATAATTCCGAAAATATGACGGCTCGAAGTATGCATTTCACGTTCCTCTCCTGCCCGACCGACTACGCCCCGTTCCAGGCCAACGCCGCATCGCCGTCGGGCGCCGAATGGATGACCAATTACGCCGCCTGCCACCACGACGTCGAGGCGCCGATCGCGGCCGACAACCACGGCGTCTTCTTCCTCAACAGCCACGTCCGGCTCGAGGATATCGACGACGGTGCCTCGAACACGATCTTCGCGGGCGAGCGAGTCAAGAAGGACGTGACGCTCGGCTGGTCCTCCGGCACCCGCGCGACGTTGCGGAACACCGGGACGCCGGTCAACGCCGGCCTCGTGAGGTCATTGTCCGTCCCCATGCCGCCGCCGCCGAGCGCCGCGTACGTCGGCGGCTTCGGCAGCTACCACGCCGGCGGCGCGAATTTCCTGCTCGGCGACGGCTCCGTCCGCTTCCTCAAGTCCGGCGTGAGCGGCCGGATGTATCAGCTCCTCGGCCACAGGGACGACGGCGAGGTGGTCGATCCCGGGTGGTTCTAGAGCGGTTTACCCATGAGCTGCATACAGGCCGGCCTGTTGGAACCAGCCGATGATGTCCTGGTCGGTTACCTCTCGCAACGCGTCACCGATGGCGTCGTAGAGATCCCCTCTGACCCGAGCCGCGACCCGGCGCAGG
>DASZMJ010000336.1:0-7148 GCA_035551935.1 Isosphaeraceae bacterium | reverse complement strand
GCCGGGGTCCTCGGGTTCGGCGGGCTCGCGGGCGACTTCGCCTACATCGCGAAGATCTTGCTGTTCGTCTTCATCGTGCTGCTGGTCGTCTCGGCGATCGTCGGCCGCGGCCGGGGGCCGATCGTCTAGCCGGCCGCGCCGTCACGACGTCCACCAGGCGATCTGGATCACGGCGCCCGGGATCATCGGCAGCGCGGCGGCGACGGCCATCGCCGCCGGGATCTTCGCCGGCCATCGTCGGGCGCGATCCAGCGCCATCCGCGCCAGGAGCAGAGCCGGCCCGAGGCCGACGAGGCTCGCCAGGGCGAACCACCGCAGCGCCGTCCAGTTCCGCGCCTCGGCGAACATCCAGGCACCGCGCCGGCCGTCGTCGGGGGCGAGCACGAACAGGGCCGGGGCGACGCATGCCACGGCCAGCGCCAGCAGCCCCAGGGCCACGGCGGCGAGGTCGCTCCGCCCGTCGCCTCCCGGCTCGGCTTCGCTCATCGGCTCACCGCGACTTGACCCACTTCCACCCCCGACGGACCTCCTCGACCTCCTGGGCGACCGAGTCGCCCGGCACGGCGCCGCCCATGATCAGGTAGGCCCGGCCCTCGCGGTGGACGACGATCCCCACGGCCGGCTTCAGCCCCGGCCCGCGGTTCTCGGCGACGACCAGGTAGCCCGGGGCGCCGTCGAGCGTGATCGGCTTCTCCAGGAGGGTCCCGCGCCACTGCTTGGCCAGCTCCTGGGCCGCCTTCCGCGCGTCGGCCTCGGTCGGCCGGCCGAAGTCGATGACGATCATCCGCTGCGCGGTCTTCGACGTCGCGCCCGGGTTGACGAACCAGCCGATCGTCGTCGACTTCGTCGGCTGGACCCGGACCCATCCCGACGGCTCGGAGAACGATGCCCCCGCCGCCATGATCGGCCCGGGAGTCCCTTTGGCCTTCGGCGCCGGCCCCTGGCCGAGCGCCGTGGCTCCCGAGATCGCGACCGCCAGCACGACCCAACCCGCCGTGGTCCGAGTCATCGTCTCCTCCTTGGGTTCGTCGTCATCCTCGTAGGGCTCGACCCCGGCCTGGACGGTGGGCGATGCCCACCCTACAAATCATCCCCTCGGCCAGATCGTCGCCCCGTAGACGGCCTCGTCCCCCAGCTCCTCCTCGATCCGCAGGAGCTGGTTGTACTTGGCGATCCGGTCCGAGCGCGAGGCGCTGCCGGTCTTGATCTGGCCGCAATTCGTGGCCACGGCGATGTCGGCGATCGTCGTGTCCTCGGTCTCGCCCGAGCGGTGCGAGAGGACGGCCGTGTAGCCGTTGCGCTGGGCCATGCCGACGGCGTCGAGCGTCTCGGTCAGGCTGCCGATCTGGTTCACCTTCACGAGGATGCTGTTGCACGCCCCCTTGGCGATCCCCTCGGCCAGGCGGACCGGGTTGGTCACGAAGAAGTCGTCGCCGACGATCTGCACCTTCTCGCCCAGGGCCTTGGTGATCTGGGCGTAGCCGTCCCAGTCGTCCTGGTCGAGCGGGTCCTCGATCGAGACGATCGGGTACTTGCCCGCCCAGTCGCTGAACAGCGCGATCATGTCCTGGCTGGAGAAGAGCTTTCCGGGGTTCGACTTCCAGAACTTGTAGCCCTTCTTGTCCCCCTCGTCGAACAGCTCGGAGCTGGCGCAGTCGAGCGCGATGGCGAAGTCCTTGCCGCGGCCGGCCGTGTAGCCCGACTTGTCGACGGCCTCGAGGATGTACTTGATCGCCTCCTCGTTGTCGAGGTTCGGCGCGAAGCCGCCCTCGTCGCCGACGTTGGTGTTGTGCCCGGCCTTCTTGAGGATCGACTTGAGGTTGTGGAAGACCTCCGCGACCATCCGGATGCCCTCGGAGAAGCTCTTCGCTCCGAGGGGCATGATCATGAATTCCTGGAAGTCGATCTTGTTGTCGGCGTGCTTGCCGCCGTTGATGATGTTGGCCATCGGCACGGGCAACACCTTCGCGTTGACCCCGCCGAGGTAGCGGTAGAGCGGCAGGCCGCTGGCCTGCGCGGCGGCCTTGGCCGCGGCGAGGCTGACGCCGAGGATCGCGTTGGCGCCGAGCTTCCCCTTGTTGGGTGTTCCGTCGGCGCCGATCATCGCGGCGTCGAGCCCGGCCTGGTCGGACGGGTCGCGGCCGACGACCACCTTCGCGAGCGCCCCGTTGACGTTGGCGACGGCCTTGGCGACGCCCTTGCCGAGGTAGCGCTTCTTGTCGCCGTCGCGGAGCTCGACCGCCTCGTACGCGCCCGTGCTGGCCCCCGAGGGGACCGCCGCTCGGCCGAGCGTGCCGTCGGCCAGGACCACGTCGACCTCGACCGTCGGGTTGCCCCGGCTATCCAGGATCTCTCGCCCGCGGACGGACTCGATGGGGGCGATTGGGGTGCTCATCGGATGCCCTGCGACTCCTTCGAGAACCGGGCGGCCGACCCGCCCGAACTTCCGGCCGGGGAACGATCCCGGCGTGTCGTCGCACCGTACTGTCTCGACCGGGGCGGGGTCAAGGGCGGCCGAGGCCGCCGCGGGCCCGCGTCACTTCGTCGAGGGGGGGCCGGTCAGCTCCAGGGCGACGGTCGTCACGACGGTCTGCACGAGCTGCTGCTCGCCCGCCTTGATCTCCATCTTCAGCGTCTGCTTCATCTCCGACCCCTTGAGCAGCCCGGCCTTGCTGTCGAACCGGAACGCGCCCTTGCCCTCCTGGTCGGCGATCTTGACCGTGAAGGGCTGGCCCTCCTTCGGCTCGAACTCGACCGCGACGCTCGAGGCGATCCGGTCGTCCGCGCCCGCCGGCCCCTCGTAGGTATAGCTCACCTTCATGTTCATCCGGCCGAAGGGCAGGTCGACGTGCTTCGCGTCGTCCCACTTGAAGCCATTGGCGACGGGCTGCGCCGGCAGGTTGAGCGAGGCCTGGGTCGTCATCGACTTGAAGCCCTCCTCCGACAGCATGCCGCCGGCCGCGGCGTTGGGGACCGACTTGAGGGCGTCGACGAGCTTGGCCGGGACCTTCACGTCCTTGACCTCACCGCGGGCGGTCATCGTCAGTCCGATCGGGCTGCCGACCATGCCGCGGAAGAGCGGCTCGAGCAGCGCGGCGGTGCCCTCGGCCTTCTCCGCCTGGCTCGTGTCGAACCGGACGTCCCCGCCCGGGCCCTTCATCTCGAAGGCGATCCGGTCGACCGTCTGGTCCATGGTCGCGTCGCCGGCGGGGGAGACGTCCTTGACCTCCCAGGTCATGTCGATCGTCTGGGCCATCGTCGTCGCGGGGATCGCGCCGCCGGGCTCGGGCCGGCTCTCGGTCTTCTGGACCATCCGGTACGTGAGCTTCTCGCCCTTGGTGAACTTCCAGCGCAGCGTCTCGTCGCCGCGGGCCGGGGCCGAGGCGAGCGCCGCCGGGATCAGGAGAAGGACGCCCAGCCGTGTGGTCTTCATCGCGAGTCCTCCGCGAGCGGGAAGGGGGAAGTGGACTTCGATCCCCGGGGCGGGCCCCGAGTCCCGCGAGTATGACAGGCCGGCGCGGCCGCGCACAGGAGCCGACGAGTTGCCGGTCGACCCGCGGCGATTCCCACGCCGCGGCGAATTGTCTGGATTAGAATAGATCGAATCGAACCGTCCTGACCCTCCCAGTGAAACCGGGGGCCATCGATGCCGCGCGTCGTCCATTTCGAGATCCACGCGACCGACCCGGATCGGCTCGTGGCGTTCTACACCGACCTCTTCGGCTGGGCGTTCCAGAAGTGGGAGGGGCCGATGGACTACTGGCTGATCCAGACCGGCCCGCCCGAGGAGCGGGGGATCGACGGCGGCCTCGTCCGCCGCCGGGGGGCCGCGCCGGCGTATGGGCAGGCGGTCAATGCCTACGCGTGTACGGTCGACGTCCCCTCGGCCCAGGACGCGCTGAACCGCGCCGTGGGGCTGGGCGGGTCGGTGGCCGTGCCGCTCATGCCGATCCCGGGCGTGGGGTGGCTTGGCTATGCGACCGACCCCGACGGCAACCTCTTCGGCGTCATGCAGCGCGACCCCGCCGCGGCCTGACCCGCGGGCCGCTCAGAGCTCCTTCGGCGGGTCCGGGGCCTTCAGGGTGGCCTCGGCGATCGTCTTGAACCAGAGGCCGAGCGTCGGCGAGTCGGCGCAGTGCTTCAGGTACTTGCGGCCGACGTCGGTCTTGCCGTGGTTCATGAGGTATTTGCCGATGAAGAACTCGGTGCCCGGCCGACGCTCGGCCGGGATGCTCTCGAGGATCGCGTCGATGGCCTTGAGGTCGAGCGGCGTCTTGCCGCCGTCGGCCAACGAGTCGCGGATCAGCCGGCAGATCGCGGCCGACTTGGGGGCCTGGTCCTTCAGCTCGTCGCAGACCTTCGCCAGCGCCGAGTCGCGGCGGGCCTTGTCGCCCAGCTCGTCGGCGAGGACCGCCAGGTTGATGCCGACCGGGGCCGTCGGCTTGACGTCGAACGCCCGGGTCAGGGCGTCATGGGCCTCCTTGGGCGAGCCGACCGACCAGTAGTAATAGCCGACCGTCTCGGGGTCGGCCAGGTCGGGTCGCCCCGCGACGGAGGCCACGTAAGCGTCGGTCCAGGCGCGGGCGGCCTTGAGGTCGCCGTGGCCGGTCCGCTTGCAGAAGGAGTACCAGTTGGTCCACGACGTCGTGGGGTAGCGCTCGGTGGTCCGCTGGGTCCAGAGCTCGGCCTGATCCAGGTCGCCCGACCCTTCGGCGCAATGCGCCGCGCAGGTCATCGCCCAGCCGGCCCAGGTCTGCGCCGCGGCCTCGGCGTAGGGCTTCGCCTCGGCGAACTGGCCTCGCGACATATAATCATTAGCGATCTGCACGCGGACCCGGGCGTGGTCGAGGCCGGCGTCCTCGGTCTTCGTCAGGTACTCGTCGAGCGTCGCCTTCCAGCGGTCGATGTCCCCCTTGGCCTCGTAGCAGGCGGCGAGCGCCTGATACGCCTCGCGGTCGGGGGAGAGCTCGACGGAGCGGGCCAGCAGCTTCGCCGCCTCGTCGAGCCGCTTATCCATGGCCTCTCGCTTGCCCAGCGCGAGGAGCAGGGCGGGGGCGTCGCCGACCTTCTCGCGCCAGGCGGGGGCGTCGCCCTTGACGTGGTCCCAGTCGCTCTCGATGAGCGTGGCCATGGCGAAGGCGTTGTACGGGCTGGTCAGCAGCAGGTTGCGGCCGAAGTGGGCCCTCCGGTCCTGCCAGTTCGAGATGACCTCGGAGATGTCGCGCACGACGGTGTCGGAGTGGAAGAAGGCCATGGTCCATGCGGAGTCCGTGGCCGGGTGCCTCGCGGCCCTCATCGCCTTGATCAGGTCGTTCTGGGAGACCTCCAGGTCGGTCAGGTCGAGGTCGCGGGGGACCGACCTCGCGAGCTCGCGCGGGGGGAGGGCCATCGCCTCGAGGTAGGGGAGGTCGCGATGGTCGGCGACAGACGGGCGTACCTCGGCCCAGTAGTCGTCGACCGGCACCGCCCAGGCGTACCGCATGAAGTAGAGCCGGCGGGCGACCTGCGCGAAGCGGGTCTCGCGCGCCAGGTGGGCGAACGAGCCCCACGACGGCTCGCCCGCGTCCTCGCCGGGTGCGCCCGCCTTCGCCAGCGCCGCGACGGCCCCCGGCTCATCCGCCTTGTCGAGGCTCTCCCGCACGCCCGACGGGAGCGAGCCGACGGACCTTAGCTTGACCGGGAAGAGCCTCGTGAACGCGGCCGGCCCGGCCTCGGTCGCGACGTGCCGGTCGCCGAGCCCGCCGCTGGCGCAGATCACGTCATAGGCGCGGTAGCAGTCGGCATCGGCGGAGAGGACGTCCCGCGCGGCCAGGACCGCGGCGCGGGTGTTCTGCGGGAATTCGACGGCCAGCATCCGCAGCAGCACCGCGAGCTTGGCGTGCGGGCCCCGCTCCTCCTTCAACCGCTTGAGGTCGCCCTTCACGTAGGCCTCGAGCACCGGCCCCCACGGCGGCGCCTCGCCCCCCTTCGCCGCGTCGGCCTTCATCTCGTCGAGGGTATCCAGGGCCTCGGCGGGGAGGCCGGTCAGCGCCCAGACGAAGGCCCGATTCCACCGCGCCCGGGACGAGCCCGGCTCGCGAGCCCGAAGCCGCTCGGCGTAGAGGATCGCCCGCGCCTTGAACGCCTTGTGCGCCGGGCTGCATTGGAACTCGGTCAGGACGCCGAGCTGCGCGTAGGCCCTCGCCAGCGCCCCGAGCCGCTCGGGCGACTCGCCGTCGGCCCGGATCGCCGCGTGCAGGTCGCGGATCGCCGCGACGTGCTCGACCAGGCCGAGGCCCGACAGCCGCTCCTCGACCTTCGCCGGCACCGGCGCGGCGTCGCGGACCTCGTTCGCCGTCCCCTCGGCGCCCAACCCCTTCAGCGCCGCGACGAACTCCGATCGCGACATCCCCTCGGCCTGTTTCGCCAGCCGCAGCGGGTAGTTGCCGTTGTCCGGGTCGTCGCCCAGGTCGACCTTCAGGACCACCCCCGCCCCCTCGCCCCCGACCCGGCGGAGCATCGCCCGCGTCCCGCCCGGGCGGAAGAGCGTCGCGAGCTCGACGGCCTGCCCCTCCGCGGCCGGGGGCGCGATGTCGTCGAGGGACTCGTCACGGGTCGCCAGCCCCAGCTCGTCGCGCGCGGCGATCAGCAGCGCCTGGCGGACCAGCTCGCGGAGGAGGATCCCCTGCCTCGTCCCCGACGCGTCCTGAGGCGTCTTCGGCCCGGCCGGGCGCCCCAGCGCGACCACCGCCTTCGCCGCCCCGTCCTTGCCGACCCGGGCCACGACCAGCCGGGTCCGGATCTCGGCCTTGTCGGGCGCGTCGGACACCTCCCGCTTCGCCGGGGGCGCCGCCGCGGCGGGCCGGGCGGGTACCGCGGCACGGAGCAGGTCGTCGGGGAAGTTCAGATAGATCACCACTCCCGCGACCACGATCGCCGCCAGGGCCACCGCCGCGAGGATCGCCGACCGCCCCCGGCGCCCCTTCGGTGCCGCAGTCGCCGCCTCGCCGCACTGCGGACAAGCCCCCGCCGCGCCCGCATCCGTCTCGGGGAGGGTCGCACCGCACCGCGAGCATTTCGTCCCGACGCGCGCCATGGGTTCGCCCTCGAACCAGGGGTTGGAATGTCCGAGCCGTGGAAGACACCGAGGAGTGGGGACGTGAGGTCGG
>DASZMJ010000335.1:0-1797 GCA_035551935.1 Isosphaeraceae bacterium | reverse complement strand
ATCACGCGCTGGGCGGCGTTGTCGACGCTGCCCGACATCCTCGGCGCGGCGGCGGGGCCGCTCCCCGCGCCGCCGGCGCCGGTCCCCGACCCGGCCCACGTGTCCGGCTGGGCCGAGGCCCTGGCGCGGCGACTCCCCGAGGGTCGCCGGCGCATCGGCCTGGCCTGGCGCGGTTCCGACCTGGCCGCGGGCGTGGAAGGGCCCGGCCACGGCCCGGCGACCGTCCGCGCGTGGCCGCTGGCCGCCGCCCGGCCGCTGGCCGAGGTCGAGGACGTCGCGATGCTCGCCCTGGAGCCGCCCGGTGCCGGGCTCGAGCAAGTGACCGCGTGCGGATTCCGGGTCTTCGGGGCCGGCAACGACAAGCAGGTCGACGACCTGGCCGCGGCGATCCTGGCCTGCGACCTGGTCGTCACCCTCGATTCGTTCGTCGCCCACCTGGCGGGTTCGCTCGGCGTCCGGACCTGGCTGGCGCTGCCGTTCTCCTGCGATTGGCGATGGGGCCTCACGAGCGAGTCGACGCCCTGGTATCCCTCGATGCGCCTGTTCCGCCAGGTACGGCCGGGTGACTGGTCGACCGTGTTCGCCGAGATGGCCGCGGAGCTCAGGGGGTTGGTCGCATGCCGCCCATCCTGATCGAGGTCGGCGCCGGCGAGCTGGCGGACCGGACCAGCATACTGTCGCTCAAGGTCCTCCACCTGGCCGGGCCGGCGCGGGGGCGGGCCGAGGCCGAGTTGGCGCGGCTCCGCGTCGCCGCCCATGCCGCCGGGGTGCACGGCCCGGCGGTCGCGCCCATCGTCGCCGACCTGGCGGCGGTCAACGCCGAGCTCTGGGACGTCGAAGACGCCATCCGCGAGCATGAGGCGCGGGGCGACTTCGGGCCGGAGTTCGTCGCGCTGGCGCGGTCGGTCTACGTCCTCAACGACAAGCGCGCGGCCCTCAAGCGCGAGATCGACCTGACCCTCGGTGGCCAATCGGCCGAGGTCAAGGTGTACGCGGTCGGCTTCAGCCGTCCCGGCCCATGTCGGCGATATCCGACGGCTGGAACGCCCCGGTGATCCGCTGGAACTCGCGGTCCATCTCGCGGAGGGCCTCGGTCGAGAGGCCGCGGATCGTCTCGCCTTCGGTGCGGACGGCGACGGCGACCGGCGGGGCGCCCTCGAGGCCGCCGAGCTTGACCCTCGTGGGCGAGTCGAGCCCCAGCAGCTTCCGCAGGTCGGCCAACGCGGCGCGGGCTTCGCCCAGGAATCGCGGGTCGCCGGCCCGGCCACGCATCTCGACCGTCGTCTCGACCCGCCGCTGCGCCTCCGGCGGCGGGATCTGCGGTAGGTTGCCGTCGGCCCCCGGCGCCGGGGGCGGGACGGCCGGCGGCTCGACCGTCTTGCGCCGGGCCAGCCGCACCGGCTCCCGCGACCGCTCCCAGGCGGCCATCGCCTCGCGGTAGATCAGTTCGAGCGCGTCGACCTGCCGCACCTTCTCGGCCGCGACCCGATCGGCCAGGCCCGCCAGGGCGCGCCGCTCGGCCCTGGCCAGGGCCTTGCGGACCCCCTCGACACTGAGCCGGCCGAGGCCCTCGGCCCCCAGCCGCTCGCCGATGGCCTTCAGGCCGAGCCCACCGACAGACAGTTGCCAGCACCGCTCCTCGCGGGCCGCGGCGAGTGGCCTGCTCCCCATTTCTTGGTCCGGTGATAAAGCAAATCACTGATGCGGTTGTTCAGTAGGTAACGGCTCGTTCGGGTTCTCTGCGATAGGCACGTACCTCGTACAAGTGGCCGCGAACTCGGCGGGTGTCATGTATCC
>DASZMJ010000334.1:0-8973 GCA_035551935.1 Isosphaeraceae bacterium | reverse complement strand
GGAGATCCTCCAGCTCAAGAACACGATCAACGCGATGGTCGACCAGCTCAACAGCTTCGCCAGCGAGGTGACGAGAGTCGCGCGCGAGGTCGGCTCGGAGGGCCGGCTCGGCGGCCAGGCGCAGGTGCGCGGCGTGGCCGGCGTCTGGAAGGACCTGACCGACAACGTCAACTCGATGGCCGACAACCTCACCGATCAGGTGCGCAACATCGCCGAGGTGACGACCTCGGTGGCCAACGGCGACCTGTCGAAGAAGATCACCGTGGACGTGAAGGGGGAGATCCTCCAGCTCAAGAACACGATCAACGCGATGGTCGACCAGCTCAACAGCTTCGCCAGCGAGGTGACGAGAGTGGCGCGCGAGGTCGGCTCGGAGGGCCGGCTCGGCGGCCAGGCGCAGGTGCGCGGCGTGGCCGGCGTCTGGAAGGACCTGACCGACAACGTCAACAGCATGGCCGGCAACCTGACGAGCCAGGTGCGCGGCATCGCCAAGGTCGTCACCGCGGTCGCCAACGGCGACCTGAAGCGCAAGCTGATCGTCGAGGCCAAGGGGGAGATCGGGGCGCTGTCGGACACGATCAACGAGATGATCGACACGCTGGCGACCTTCGCCGACCAGGTCACCAGCGTGGCCCGCGAGGTGGGCGTCGAGGGCCAGCTCGGCGGCCAGGCGAAGGTGCCGGGCGCGGCCGGGACCTGGAAGGGGCTGACCGAGAACGTCAACCAGCTCGCCGCCAACCTGACCACGCAGGTCCGCGCCATCGCCGAGGTCGCCACCGCCGTGACCAAGGGCGACCTGACGCGCTCGATCACCGTCGTGGCCCAGGGCGAGGTCGCGGCGCTGAAGGACAACATCAATGAAATGATCCGCAACCTCAAGGACACCACCCAGAAGAACACCGAGCAGGACTGGCTGAAGACCAACCTGGCCAAGTTCACCCGGATGCTCCAGGGCCAGCGCGACCTGATGGCCGTCACCAAGCTGATCCTGTCCGAGCTCGCCCCGGTCGTCCAGGCCCAGCACGGCGTCTTCTACGTGATGGACGGGGCGGACGGCGAGGCGCCGACGCTGAAGCTGACGAGCACCTACGCCTACCGCGAGCGCCGGGGCCTGCGGACCGAGTTCCGCGTCGGCGAGGGGCTGGTCGGCCAGTGCGCCTTCGAGCGCGAGCGGATCCTGATCGCCGACGTGCCGGGCGACTACGTGCGGATCAGCTCCGGGCTCGGCGAGGCGCCGCCGCTGAACATCGTCGTCCTGCCGGTCATCTTCGAGGGCCAGGTCAAGGCGGTCATCGAGCTGGCCTCGTTCCACCGCTTCACCGAGATCCACCTCAGCCTGCTCGACCAGCTCACCGAGACGATCGCCATCGTGCTCAACACGATCGCGGCCAACATGCGGACCGAGGCGCTGCTGAAGCAGTCGCAGTCGCTGGCCGAGGAGCTGACCAGCCAGCAGGAGGAGCTGCGCGAGACGAACACCCGGCTGGAGAAGCAGGCCGCGTCGCTCCGGGCGTCGGAGGACCTGCTCCGGCGGCAGCAGGATGAGCTGAAGCGGGCCAACGAGGAGCTGGAGACCAAGGCGGGCCAGCTGAGCACCCAGAAGGCGCGGGTCGAGGGGAAGAACCGCGAGATCGAGCTGGCCAAGCAGGAGCTGGAGGAGAAGGCCGAGCAGCTCGCCCTGACCTCGAAGTACAAGAGCGAGTTCCTGGCCAACATGTCGCACGAGCTCCGCACGCCGCTGAACAGCCTGCTGATCCTGGCCGAGATGCTCGCCGACGACGCCGCGGCGAACCTCTCGGCCAAGCAGCGCGAGTTCGCCCAGACGATCCACGCCTCGGGCTCCGACCTGCTCTCGCTGATCAACGACATCCTCGACATGGCCAAGATCGAGTCGGGGACGATGGCCGTGGACGTCTCCGACGTGCCGTTCACCGACCTGCGCGACTACGTCGAGCGGACCTTCGGGCCCGTGGCCGAGACGAAGGACCTGGCGCTGGAGGTCGAGCTGGCCGAGGGGCTGCCCAGGGCGATCGCCACCGACGCGAAGCGGCTGCAGCAGGTCCTGCGCAACCTCCTCTCCAACGCCTTCAAGTTCACCGAGGACGGCACGGTCAACCTCCGGGTCGGCATGGCCACGGGCGGCTGGAGCGCCGACCACCCGGCCCTGGGCCGGGCGGGCGAGGCGGTGGCCTTCGCCGTCAGCGACACGGGCATCGGCATCCCGGCGGACAAGCTGAAGATCATCTTCGAGCCGTTCCAGCAGGCCGACACCGGCACCAGCCGCAAGTACGGCGGGACGGGCCTGGGCCTGTCGATCAGCCGGGAGATCGCCCACCTGCTCGGCGGCGAGATCCGCGTGCAGAGCACGCCCGGCGAGGGGAGCACGTTCACGCTGTTCCTGCCGCTGAGCCACGTCCCCGCCGGGCACCACCCCGCGACGGGTCCCGGCCGCCCGGCCTGGGTGGCGCCGCCGCGCCCACGACGGGCCGAGGGCGACTGGCGGGCCCACGAGGCGACGTCCCTGGTCACGCCGAGGGCGGAGCCCTTCGCCGACCACCGCGACGCGATCGAGCCCGGCGACCACGTCATCCTGATCGTCGAGCACGAGCCGCGCTTCGCCGGCATCCTGGTCGACAAGGCGCACGAGCTGGGCTTCAAGGCCGTCGCCACGTCGTCCGGCGAGGCGGCGTTGGAGCTGGCGCATGAGCTCCGGCCGGCGGCCATCACCCTCGACCTCCGCCTGCCCGACATGGACGGCTGGGTCGTGCTCGACCGCCTCAAGCACGACCACACGACGCGGCATATCCCCGTCCACATCATCTCGGTCGACGACAGCTGGCAGCGCGGGATGAGGCTCGGGGCCTTCGCCTTCCTCAAGAAGCCCGTGAGCCGGAAATCGCTGGACGAGGCGCTCTCGGGCCTCAAGGGGTTCCTGGAGCGCGGGGTCCGCGAGCTGTTGGTCGTGGAGGACAACGAGCTGGAGCGCGGGAGCATCGTCGCCGCCATCGGCGACGGCGACGTGCGGACCACCGCCGTCGGCACGGCCGCCGCGGCGCTCGAGGCGCTGAGGGCCCGCCCGTTCGATTGCCTGGTGCTCGACCTCGGCCTGCCCGACATGGGCGGGCTGGAGCTGCTCGAGCAGGTCAAGCGCGAGCTCAACCCGCAGGGCCTGCGCGTCGTCGTCTACACGGCGCGCGACCTGACGCCGCAGGAGCAGGCCCGCCTCGACGAGGTGGCCGAGTCCACCATCGTCAAGGACGTCCGCTCGCTCGAGCACCTGGTCGACAAGACCGCGCTGTTCCTCCACCGCGTCGAGTCCGGGCTCCGGCCCGAGATCCGCAGGATGCTGCACCAGGGCCAGATGACCGACCCGGACCTCGCCGGCAAGAAGGTCCTGATCGTCGACGACGACCTGCGCAACATCTTCGCCCTGACCAGCAAGCTGGAGCGTTGGGGGATGGTGGTGCTGCGGGCGGAGAACGGCCGCCTGGCCCTGGAACTGCTGGAACGCTCGCCCGACGTCGACCTGGTCCTGATGGACATCATGATGCCCGAGATGGACGGTTACGAGACGATGCGGTCGATCCGCGCGCGGGAGGCGTTCCGCGGCTTGCCGATCGTCGCGCTCACGGCCAAGGCGATGAAGGAGGATCGGCAGAAGTGTATCGATGCGGGGGCGTCGGACTACCTGGCCAAGCCGGTCGGCGGCGAGCAACTGCTCTCGACCCTGCGCGTCTGGCTGCGACGCCGCACCGACCGCGCCGGCGAACTCGGAAAGGTGGGGAGGTCGGAGTCGCCCTGAGGTGCGGCCTCGCGCCCACGCGGCCGGCCGCGTGCGAGGCCCGGGCGGATCCCGGCCGGTCCGGGGCGGCGGTGCGGGAGCCGAGGTCCGATGGCCGACGGTCGGCGCGGGAGGGAATGAGATGGAGCTGGGAGGAGCGGCCCGCGTCCTCTTGGTGGACGACCAGCCGAAAAACCTGCTCGCCCTCGAGGCCATCCTGGGCGGCATGGGGCTGGACCTGGTGCGCGCCCGCTCCGGCGACGAGGCCCTGCGGCATGTCCTGGACGGCGACTTCGCCGTCATCCTCATGGACGTCCAGATGCCGGACATGGACGGGTTCGAGACGGCCGAGCTGATCCGCCACCGCGACCGTTCCAGCCACACGCCGATCATCTTCATGACGGCCTTGCAGCACACCGAGCGGCAGGTCTTCCAGGGCTATGCCCTCGGGGCGGTCGACTTCCTCTCCAAGCCGATCGTGCCCACGGTCCTGCGCTCCAAGGTCGCCGTCTTCGTCGAACTCCACCAGAAGACCGACCAGGTGCGGCGGCAGGCGGGCGAGCTGGTCGAGACCCAGCGTCGGGAGCACGACCGCGAGCTGGCCGAGGAGCGGCAACGCTGGGAGGTCGAGCGCCTCCGGGCCGAGGCGGCCAGGGAGCGCGAGGCCGCCGAGGAGCTGGCGCGGAAGGCGAAGGAGCTGGCCCGGACGGTCGCCGAGCTCGTCCACGCCGAGGAACAGCTCCGGACCCGCGCCGCCCAGCAGGCGATCGTCGCCGAGCTCGGCCAGCGTGCCCTGGCGGGCACGACCCTCGACGAGCTGCTCGACCGCGCGGTCGTCGCCGTGTCGCGAAACCTCGACGTGGAATACGGCCGGGTCATGGAGCTCGACCCGGACGGGGCCACGTCCCGCTTCCGCGCCGGCGTGGGGTGGAGCGATGGGGCCGTGGACGATGCCGCGGCCGAAGAAGGGGCCGGGTCGCTGGCCGGCTTCACCTTGCAGTCCGGCGAGCCCGTGGTCGTCGAGGACCTCCGCGACGAGGACCGGTTCGGGGTCGATCGGATGCTCCGCGACCACGGCGTGATCGGCGGGCTGAGCGTCGCCATCCCCGGTCGCGACCGTCCCTACGGGACCCTCGGCGCCTTCAGCGCCCGCGAGCGGACCTACTCGCAGGACGACATCCACTTCGTCCAGGCCGTGGCCAACGTCCTGGCGGCGGCCATCCAGCGCCGGCGGGACGAGGAGGAGCTGGCGGCGGTCCGCGACGAGCTGGCGGCCCGGCTGGCCGACATGACGCGCCTGCACGCCCTGGTCGCCCGCCTCTCCAACAGCCTGGAGCTGACCGACGTCCTGGAAGAGGTCCTGGCGGCGGTCACGGCGATCCAGGGCACCGACCGGGGCGTCCTGATGCTCCGCGACCCCGAGCGCGACGCCATGACGACGGCGGCCAGCGTCGGCTTCACGGCCGAGGAGCTGGCCGACGACGGCGCCGGGCCTCCGGGGCCGGCGGTCACGGCGGTCATCGGCGGGGGGGTCGTCGTCGAGGGGGCGGAGTCGGACCCGGTCCTCGCCCCCCACCTGCCGGCCGCCCGTCGGGCCGGCTACCTCGCCGTCTGCATCACGCCGCTCTTGACCAGCGGCGGCGAGCCCGTCGGCACGATCGCCACCTACTTCCCCCGACCGCAACGCCCGACCGAGGGCGAGGCCCGCCTCGTCGAGCTCTACGCCCGCCAGGCGGCCGAGTCGATCGACAACGCCCGGCTCTACCGGGCCATCCGCGAGGCCGACCGGCAGAAGGGCGAGTTCCTGGCCATGCTCGCGCACGAGCTGCGCAACCCCCTCGCCCCCCTGCTCCACGCCCTGCACATGCTCGGCTCGGGCGTGGGCGCCGGGCCGGAGTGCGGGCCGATCCGCGACGTCGCCGAGCGGCAGGCCCGGCACCTCGCCCGGCTGGTGGACGACCTGCTGGACGTCTCGCGGATCAGCACCGGCAAGATCGAGCTCCGCACGGGGCCCGTCGACCTGCGCGAGGCCGTCGCCCGCGCCGCCGAGACCGCGCGGCCCCTGGTCGAGTCCCGCCGCCACAAGCTGACGCTCTCGCTGCCCGAGGGGCCGCTGCCGCTGGTGGCGGACGAGGCCCGGATCGAGCAGGTCCTGGCCAACCTGCTGAACAACGCCGCCAAGTACACCGAGCCCGGCGGCCGGATCTGGATCGAGGCCCGGCGCGACGGCGACGACGCGGTGGTGCGGGTGCGGGACACGGGCGTCGGGATCGCGCCGGAACTATTGCCGCGCGTCTTCGACCTCTTCGCCCAGGCGGAGCGGTCGCTGGACCGGAGCCAGGGGGGGCTGGGCATCGGCCTGACGCTGGTCCGCCGCCTGGTGGAGCTGCACGGCGGGAGCATCGTCGCCGACAGCCCCGGCGTGGGCCTGGGCAGCGAGTTCGTCGTCCGCCTGCCGATCCGGGCGGCCGACCCCGAGACCTCGGCGCCCGACGAGGACCGTCCCGGCGCCGTCGCCGACGCGGCGGACGCCCCTCCGCCCCTTCATGTCCTGGTCGTGGACGACAACGCCGACGCGGCGCGGCTCCTGGCCCGGTTGCTCGAGGTGAACGGCCACCACGCCGAGGTGGCCTACGACGGCCCGACCGCCCTGGAGCGGGCGCAGGCCCGACCGCCGGACGTGGTCCTGCTCGACATCGGCCTGCCCGGGATGGACGGCTACGAGGTCGCCCGCAAGCTCCGGGCGTCGGTCGGCCTGGATCGGGCGCTACTCGTGGCGTTGACCGGCTACGGCCAGGAGGAGGACCGGCGACGCTCGCGCGAGGCGGGGATGGACGTCCACCTCACCAAGCCGGTCGACCCCCGGACCCTGAAGGAGCTGCTCGCCCGCCCGCGGCCGGTCGGGTCGTAGGTGGTACTCGTCGGATCGCCGCGCGGACCTGATCCCGACCGGCATTCCTCCTCGCCCTTCACGAGTCAGACCTCAAGGGTCGATCGCCGACGAGGCGCGTGACGGATCGGGGCGGTCCCTCTCGGTCCCGAGCGGCCGGATCGCCCGTTCGGTCTCCTCTGATCGCGCGGGCGAGGTCCGGTCCCGGGCGCCGGGGTCGTTCGGCAGGTCGGCGCGAGCCCGATCATCGTAGCAAGGCGCGTGCCGGGCAACGGGCATGAGATTCGCAGGCGAGCGACGGAGTCCGTTGCGAAGCCGTCGGCGCGTCGTCCGCGACGCCGCGACGCCGCCGATCCCCCATGAATGACCGTTGAGGGCCGACGACCATGGCCTCGAGGCGCGACCGCTTCTCCTGGGACCACCCGGTCATCATCACGTTCCTGATTATCGCGGTCGTCGCGGCGATGGCGCTGGCGGCCGAGGTGCTCAAGCCGCTGGCGCTGGCGGTCCTGCTCAGCTTCGCGCTGGCGCCGGTGGCGCGGTTCCTCGAGCACCGCGGCCTGCCGCGGTTCCCGGCCGTGGCCTCGACGGTCGTGCTGTCGCTGGGCCTGCTGGGCGGGGTCTCCTACGTCGTCGGCCAGCAGCTCTTCGACCTGGCCGAGGAGCTGCCGAAGAACCAGCGGCGCATCGTCGACAAGATCCGGTCGATGCGGCCCGCGCCCAACAAGAAGTTCGAGAAGGTCCAGGAGGCCGGCAAGCAGATCGCCGAGGAAATCGCCACGCCGCCGAAGGCCGAGGACGTCACCAACGTCCGCATCGTCAACGAGTCGACCTGGCACGAGCGGCTCGGCACGGCCGTCGGCGCCCCCTTGGAGTATCTCGGCACCGGCGCGTTCGTCCTGATCCTCGTCCTGTTCCTCATGATGAACCGCCAGGACCTGCGCGACCGGATCATCCAGCTCTTCGGCCAGCGCCGGCTGACACTGACGACCCGGACGCTCGACGAGGCCGACCAGCGGATCAGCCGCTACCTGGCGACGTTCGCGACCGTCAACTCGACCTACGGCCTGATCATCGGGCTGGGGCTCTGGGCCTTCGGCGTCAAGTACGCGATCCTCTGGGGGTTCCTGGCGGCGGTCTTCCGTTTCATCCCTTATGTCGGCCCGGCGGCGGCGTTCGTCCTCCCCCTGGCCTACTCGATCGCCACCGCCGACGGCTGGCGGCAGCCGCTGGAGGTCGCGGCCCTCTTCGGGGTGGTCGAGACCCTGGCGAACAGCTTCCTCGAGCCGATCATCTACGGCAGGAGCACCGGCGTCTCGGCCCTGGGCCTGCTGGTCGCGGCCATGTTCTGGACGTGGCTCTGGGGGATCCTCGGCCTGTTGCTCTCGACCCCGATGACGGTCTGCCTCGCGGTGCTGGGCAAGTACGTGCCGAGCCTCTCGTTCTTCGCGACGTTGCTCGGCGAGGACTCCGAGCTCTCGCCGGCGGTCCGGTTCTATCAGCGCCTGCTGGCGCTCGACCAGGACGGCGCCACCGAGGTCGTCGACGAGGAGTTGAAGCGCCGGCCGCCGGCCGAGGTCGTCGACGAGGTGCTCGTGCCGGCGCTGTCGCGGGCCGAGCGCGACGCCGCCCACGACGAGCTGGACGACCGCGAGATCGCCTTCATCTGGCGGGTCGTCGGCGACATCATCGACGACGTGGGCGACCTGCCCGAAGGGCTCGAGCCGACGGCGACGGCCGGGGCGAAGGTCGTCGGCGTCGCGACCAACGACGAGGCCGACGCCCTGGTCCTGCGGATGCTCGGCCGCCTGCTCGCCCCCTCGGGCTGCGCCTTCGAGATCCTCGGCGAGGCCGACTCGCCCTTGAAGCTGGCCGAGAGACTCACCGAGCTCGACCCGGCCGTGGTCGTCCTCTCGCACCTGCCGCCGAGCGGCCTGACCCCGGCCCGCTACCTCGTCCGACGGCTCCGGGCCCGCTTCCCGAAGCTGCCGCTGGTCGTCGGCCGCTGGGGCGAGGCCGGCGACTCCGCCGGCGCCGCCGAGCGGCTCGTCGAGGTCGGCGCCTCCCGCGTCGTCTTCAGCATCGCCGACGCCCGCGACCGCGTCCTCACCCTCATCGCCCCCGAGACGACCGCCGACGGCCCCGTCCCCCAGCCCGCCGGCGCGGCCCGTTGATCCCCTCGGCTGACCGACCGCCACTCTCGGGGTGTCGCTGCCGGGGTCTCCGCCGTCGGCCCGCCTTCGTCGCGGGCACGCCCCGCGTGCCGTCCGCCACCCCACAAAGCTCTTGGGTCATGGCGGAC
>DASZMJ010000333.1:0-2281 GCA_035551935.1 Isosphaeraceae bacterium | reverse complement strand
ATGCGCCAGACCGACGACATCGCCGACGAGCCCGGCCCGGTCGAGTCGAAGCGCGCCGCCCTGGCCGACTGGCGCGCCGCGCTCGGCCGCGCCCTCGCCGGCGAACGCCCCCCATGGGCCGGCTGGCCCGCCCTGGCCGACGCGGTCGCCCGCCACGGCATCCCGGTGCGCTACCTCGCCGAGGTGATCGACGGCGTCGAGATGGACACCGTGCCCCGGGCCTTCGCCACGTTCGACGACCTGCACGCCTACTGCTACCGCGTCGCCTCCGCGGTCGGCCTCTGCTGTCTTCATATCTGGGGATTCCGCTCGGAAGGCGGCCGGGCCGAGGGGCTGGCCGAGTCGTGCGGGGTCGCGCTGCAACTGACGAACATCGTCCGCGACGTCCGCGAGGACGCCCGCAACGGCCGCGTCTACCTGCCGCAAGACGACCTCGCCCGGTTCGGCGTCTCGGCCGACGACCTGGCCGCCGACCGGCCCGGCCCGGCGCTCCGCCGGCTCCTCGCCTTCGAGGGCGAGCGCGCCTACGGGTATTACGACCGCGCCCGGCCGCTCGCCGCCCTGATCGACCCGGTCGGGCGGCCGGCGCTGCTGGCGATCGTCGGGGTGTACCGCGCCTTGCTCGACGAGATCGCCCGCCGCGATTACGACGTGATGTCGCGGCGGGTGTCGGTCCCGACCTGGCGGAAGGCGGCGATCGTCGCCCGCGCGTGCGCCGGCCGGTTCGCCCGGCCCGACCCGCCCGGGGTGGAGGCCCCGCCGCTCCGATGAGCCGCACGACCCACAAGCCCCCACCCCCGCATGTCGTGATCGTCGGCGGCGGCCTCGCCGGCCTGGCGGCGGCCTCGGCGCTGGTCGACCGCGGCCTGAGGATCACGCTGATCGAGAGCCGGCCCCGGCTCGGCGGCCGCGCCAGCTCGTTCACCGACCCGGTGACCGGCGAGCAGGTCGATAACTGTCAGCACGTCAGCATGTCCTGCTGTACGAACCTGGCCGACTTCTGCCGCCGGGTCGGCCTCTCGCACCTCTTCCGCCGCGACCCCGAGGTCGTCTTCCTCAGCCCGGAGGGCCGCGTCTCCCGGCTCCGCGCCGGCCTGCTCCCCGCGCCGCTGCACCTGGCCGGCAGCTTCCTGCGGGCCGGTTACCTCACCTGGCGCGAGAAGGCCCGCGTCGCCTACGGCCTCTGGCGGCTCACGGCCGGCCGCGACGAACTCCCCGGCGAGCCGCTCTCCGTGTGGCTCCTCCGGCACGGCCAGACGCCGCGGACGGTCGAGCGGTACTGGGCCCCCGTGCTCGTCTCGGCGCTCAACGAGCGGGTCGAACGGATGGACGTCGGCCACGCCCGCAAGGTCTTCGTCGACGGCTTCATGCGGAACCGCGACGGCTACCGGATGGAGATCCCGCTCGTCCCGCTCGGCGACCTCTACGGCCTCCGCCTCGAAACCTGGCTCGCCGACCACGGCGTCTCGGTCCGGCTCACGACGGGCGTCCGCGCGGTGGCGACCGACGACGAGGGCTCGACCGGCGGCGTGGTCCTCCGCTCGGGCGAGACGGTCGCCGCCGACTTCGTCGTCCTCGCCGTCCCGTTCGACCGGGTCGCCTCGCTCCTGCCCGGCGGCCTCATCGACCGCGTCCCGATGCTCGCCGACCTCGGCTCGCTCTCGGCCTCGCCGATCACCGGCGTTCACCTCTGGTTCGACCGCCCGGTCTGCCCGTTCGACCACGTCGTGACGATCGGCCGGCAGATCCAGTGGGTCTTCAACCACACCGCGATCCAGGGCCGGCGGCCCGGCGATTCGCCCGACGGGCAATACTTGCAAGTCGTCATCAGCGCCGCGTATGACCTGCTCGGCATGGACAGGACCGCGATCCGCGACGCCGTCCTGGCCGAACTCCGCGAGATCTGGCCGTCGGCGCGGGAGGCGAAGCTCTTGCGCTGGTGGGTCGTGACCGAGCACGGCGCGACGTTCGCCGTGCGCCCCGGGGTCGACTCGCTTCGGCCGTTCCAGCGGACCCCGGTCGAGGGCCTGTTCCTCGCCGGCGACTGGACGGCGACCGACTGGCCGGCGACCATGGAAGGCGCCGTGCGGAGTGGCTACCTCGCGGCCGAGGGCGTCCTTCAAGACCTCGGCCGTCCGGCGTTTCTGGTCCAGCCCGACCTCGCCCCCGCCCGCCTCTCGCGCTGGCTCCTCGGCCTTGAGGGCCCGCTTACGATCCCCGCCGACCCTCTGCCGGTCCGCTGATCGCGGGCAACCCGCGGCGCTTCACTCCGGGTTCACTT
>DASZMJ010000332.1:0-6550 GCA_035551935.1 Isosphaeraceae bacterium | reverse complement strand
CGCATAGAGCAGCCCGCTCACGACCGCCGGCCCCCGATCGACGCCGAGCCGGCGGAGGGCGAAGAGGGCCGAGGCCGTCGCGAGGAAGAAGGTCGCGAGGTAATAGGCGTTCAGCGCGACGACGTGCTCGCCGAAGGCGAGCGCGAAGCCGCGGAGCAGGACGAAGAAGAGGCCGTCGGCCAGCGGGAAATCGTGCATCTCCATCCGGCCCGGGGCGCCGAGCGAGGGGTTCTCGAGGAACCAGCCGTGCTCGGCCAGGCCCTTGACCCAGACCTGGGCACACACGGCGTCGCCGCCGTAGGAGAACGGCACGCGGAAGTCGGCCCGCCAGAGCTGGAGCAGGAGGACCAGGATCGCGCCGCAGCCGACCATCGCGGCGAGGTAGGCGAGCAGCGATCGGCGAAGCTCGGACATCCGGGCATGGCTCCGCTTCGAGTCCTTGCCGGAATCGGCGCGAGGATGGGCCGTCATGATCCTCTTTTTCGTCAATGCCCGATCCCGCCATGAGCCTTTCGCCCGCGGGGCCGATGCCGGAGAATTTCCACGGGGCCCGGGAATGATCGGGGCTCCCGCGGACACTACAGGCGTGATCCGACGCGGCGGGGGTCAGGACCCGATGGCAGGCGACGCAACACCGACCGCCCTGAGGCACGTCGAGTCGCTCTTCCGCGACGGCACGGCCGCGGGCCTGGGCGACGGCCAGCTCCTGGCCCGGTTCGCCGACGACCCGGGCGGCCCCGCGGCCGAGGTCGCGTTCGCCGCGCTGGTCGAGCGGCACGGGGCGATGGACCTGCGGGTCTGCCGCCAGGTCCTCGGCGACGAGCATGAGGCCCAGGACGCCTCGCAGGCGACCTTCCTCGTCCTGGCGCGGCGCGCCCGCTCGATCGCGCGGCGGGAGTCGGTCGCGAGCTGGCTCCACGGCGTCGCGGTCCGCGTCTCGGCCCGGGCACGGGTCTCGATCATGCGGCGGAGGGCCAGAGAGAAGAAGGGGGGCGAGATGGCGGCCGGTCGCGAGGCCGGAGCGGCGGCGGTCCCGATGGTCGAGGTCGAGCGCTCGGCCATGCTGCACGAGGAGCTCGGCCGGCTGCACGAGCCGTTCCGCTCGCCGCTGGTCCTCTGCTACCTCGAAGGGCTCACGCAGGAGCAGACCGCGGCTCGGCTCCGCTGGCCGTTGGGGACGCTCCAGAGCCGGCTCGCACGCGGCCGGGCCAAGCTGAAATCGCGGCTGGCGAGGCGGGGTATCACAGCATCGGCGGCACTGCTCACGGCGGGATGGGCTGTGTCGCCCGCGCCGGCGGCTTGGGCCGAGGCGACGGTCCGCGCCGCGATCCGATTCACCACGAAGTCCGGGGCGGCCGCCCTCGGCGAGGGGCCGGCGTCGGCCGCCCTCGCGCGGGAGGTCCTGAAGGCCATGACGTTCGCCAAGATGAAGATCACCCTGGGAATCGCCCTGCTCGCCGTCGCCGCCTCGGGCGCGGCCGCCTGGACGAGGCTGGTGCGCGCCCGGGTGGCCGAGGTGCCGAAGGACGACCCGAAAGCGTACCTGAACTGGGCGATCTACACGGTCGACGCCTCGGGGAAGCCCGCCGACGAGTGGCAGAAGTGGATGCTGCCCAACGTGAACGCCAACGACCCTGCGCACATGAAGCGGCACCTGGAAGTCCGCCTGCCCGCGGGGCGGTACAAGATCGAGTTCCGCTCGGAGACCGTCCTGCACGTCTCCGGCCTCGATGTGCCGCCCGGCGACGGCCCGTACGACCTGCCCGAGTTCGCGCTCCCGAGCATCGCCGGCGTCCGCATGGCCGGCGGCCCGGCGGCCGAGATCGACGCGACCGACCTCGACGGCCAGCCGGTCAGGCTCGCCGACTACCGTGGCAAGGTCGTCGTGCTCGACTTCTGGGCGACCTGGTGCGGCCCGTGCCTCGGGTCCATGCCGAAGCTCGCGGCCCTGAAGGAGCGGCTCAAGGACCAACCGCTCGTCATCCTCGCGCTCCACGACGCCTCGTTCGCCTCGGCCGATGAGTATCGCAAGGCATTCGCGCCGATCCGGCAGCAGCTCCTCGCCGGCAAGGACCTGCCGTTCCCGGTCCTGCTCGACCGGCCGCCGGTCGGGAAGTCGCCGCGTCCCTACTCGTCCGGGGTCGGAGAGAAGGGCTCGGGCCGGACGGCGGACACTTACGAGATCTTCTCGTGGCCCTCGACGTTCGTGATCGACCGCAACGGCATCCTCGTCGGCAAGTTCGACGCCTCCACCGACGCCCTCGAAGGGGCCCTCGAAGACCAGTTCGGCCTGCCTCGGACGAAACCGGCTCCGGCAACCGCCATCGGTCGGGCCGTGCCGCCCGAAACGAAAGGCCCGACGAAGGTGGCGGGCAAGGTCATCGGCCCCGACGGCCGGCCGGTGGCCGGGGCGAAGGTGCAGGCGCAGATGACCGAGGTCGTCGAGCGCGGGCCGATCAAGACCGGCGCCGACGGCCGGTTCGCCTTCACGGCCAAGGGGTTCTTCCGCGAGTTCTCCGTGAGGGTCGAGGCCCCGCCGGGGCTGGCCTCGAAGATGTTCCAGACCGACGCCGACGGCCAGCTCACGGGGCCGCTGCAGCTCGGCACCGGGGTCACGGTCACCGGGCGGCTCGTCCGCGACGGCAAGCCGGTGGCCAACGTCCCCCTGGGGATCGGGCAGATCAGGGGCTTCATGGACCACTTCCTCGGTCACCTGGGGTCCAGGACCGGCGCCGACGGCCGGTTCCGGTTCGAGCACGCCTTCACCGACGACGAGTTCACCGCCTACGCCAGGACCGGCGGCCTGCCGGGCGGCGGCTCGGTCGTGCCGCGGAAGTTCAAGACCGAGGGCGACGGGACGTCGGTCGACCTCGGCGACATGGAAGTCCATGCCGGGCGGACGCTCGCCGGGCGGATCGTCTTCGCCGATGGACGGGCAATCCCTCCCAGGACCAAGGTGCTCGGCTACACTGAGGGTGCGGGCGGCATCATATGGGCCGACGTCGATGACCGCGGACGGTTCGAGGTCCGCGGGCTCCCCGAGGGTGAGGTCGGCCTCGGCGTCAAGTTCCCCGACATCCAGACCTGGAACCTGCCCGGCTATCGCCTCTCGGCGAAGAACAAGTGCATGGACCCGCTCAACCGCTTCCGACTGATGGGCCAGCTCACGCGCGACATCTCCGACCTCGGATCCTCTTCGAGCCCGGCGACGACCCGCCGCTCAGCCACGACCCCGGCCCGCTCGCCGACTTCAAGGAGGCCAAGGCCGGGCCGATCACCGGTGCCCCGCCGGGCGAGTTCCCGGCGAAGTGACCCAGCCGCGGGCGGCTACCCTTCGCCTTGACGGTGAACTATAACGAGCGGCGGGGCCCTGCACGGCGCGGGGCTTCGTCGTTCCCGGTCGACTCGGAGGAGGCACCGCCGATGGGCATCAAGGCTTATGCCGCCAGGGCCGCGAAGGGCCGGTTGGAGCCGTTCGAATACGAGCCGGGCCCGCTCGGTCCGCACGAGGTCGAAGTCCGCGTCACCTACTGCGGCATCTGCCACAGCGACGTCGGCATGATCGACAACGACTTCGGCTTCTCGACCTACCCCCTCGTCCCCGGCCACGAGGTCATCGGCACGATTGCCGCGGTCGGGCCGCAGGTCGACGCCGCGCGGGTCGGGCAGCGGGTCGGCGTCGGCTGGCACTGCGGCTCGTGCGGGCACTGCGAGTGGTGCAGCCGCGGCCTGGAATCGTTCTGCGCCGAGGACCGCCCGACGATCGTCGGCCATCACGGCGGCTGGGCCGAGTCGGTCCGTTGTAAGGCCAAGTTCGCCGTGCCGATCCCCGACGCGATCGACCCCGCCGTCGCCGGCCCGTTGATGTGCGCGGGGACGACGGTCTTTACGCCGATGCTCCACTTCGGCGTCGCTCCCTGGATGCGCACGGCCGTCGTCGGGATCGGCGGGCTGGGCCATCTGGCCGTCCAGTTCCTCGCGGCGTCCGGCTGCGAGGTGACGGCGATCTCGTCGTCGCACGACAAGGACGAACGGTCCCGCGCCCTCGGCGCCACGCGGTTCATCGCGACCAGGGGGACCGACGAGCTGAAGCGTGCCGCGAACTCGTTCGACTTCATCCTCTCGACCGTCTCATCCGACGTGCCGTGGGGCGACTACGTCAATGCGCTGCGGCCGCAGGGGCGGCTGGTGAACGTCGGCCTCACGGGGGCCGACATGAAGATCCCACCCTTCCCCCTGCTGTACGAGCGCTCCGTCAGCGGCAGTCAGGCCGGCAGCCCGTCCGACATCGCGGCCATGCTCACCTTCGCGGCGCGGAAGGGCGTGAAGCCGATGGTCGAGGTCTTCCCCATGAAGGACGTCAACGACGCCGTGGACCATGTCCGCGCCGGCAAGGCCCGGTTCCGGGCGGTGCTCCAGGCCTGAATCCCACGGATCGCCGCCCCCGGGCTTGCGAAGCCGGCGGGACATCGACCACAATCCCAACCCCGGCGAGGCTCGTCGGCGGGCGGGGGTCGACCTTGGGCGGCGAACTCTACAACGACAGCCGCCGGGCCGCCGCATGGGGCCTCTCGATCAGCCTCGGCCTGGGGGCGGTCAAGCTCGCCGGGGGGCTGCTCGGCGGCTCGGTGGCGCTGGTGTCCGATGCGGCGCATTCGCTCGTCGACGGCCTGATCTCGGCCGCGCTGCTCCTGGCCCTGGCCGTGGCCGAACGGCCGGCCGACCGCGAGCATCCCTACGGCCACGCCCGCGCCGAGTCGCTCGCGGGGCAGGGGATCGCCGTCGCCCTGATCGCGCTGGCGCTGGCGATCGGCTATGAGGCCCTCTCCGGGCTCGGCCGGGCCCACACAGCCCCTGAAGGTTTCACCCTGCTGATCGCGGCCGGCGGGGCGGTCGTCCAGGAGGCGCTCTATCGCCGGACGAGCCGCGTCGCCCGCCGCACGGGCTCGGCCGCCTTGCTCGCGACGGCGTGGGATTACCGGCTCGACGCCCTCGGCTCGCTCGTCGTGCTCGCGGGCGTGGCCGCGGCGAAGTGGGGCGGGCCGTCGTGGGGATGGGCCGACCACGCCGCCGCGGTGGCCGTGGCCGCGACGATCCTCTGGGTCGGCACCCGCCTGCTCTGGGAGAACGTCCAGGGCCTGATGGACCGCCAGGCCGACCCCGAATTGCTCGCCGCCGTCCGCGACGAGGCGGGGGCTGTCCCCGGCGTCCGCGACGTCGAGACCCTCCGCATCCGCAAGGCGGGCCTGGAGTACCTCGTGGACATCCACATCGAGGTCGACCCCGACCTGACCGTCCGCGAGGGCCACGCGATCGCCCACCGCGTCAAGGACCGCCTCATTGGCCGGATCGGCCCGGTCCGCGACGTCCTCGTCCACGTCGAGCCGGCGCCGGAGACTATTTCCGGAGGAGACGGTTGACGAGGGGACGGAACGGGCCCGCAGATTCGGTGGGTGGCGGTGGCGGCGTCTCGCGTGCGGCCAGGGGCACCGGATGGCCAGGATAGACACTCATGCGATACGGCCTGCGGGCCCGGTATGACGCTAGCCGCCGCCGGCCGGCCGTACGGTTTGACTCGTCTTCGTAGAGGCGCATCGCCTTCTCTTCGTTCGCGATCGCGGCGACGAAGTCGCCCGTCTCGGCCTGCGCGGCGGCGAGCGCGCCGAGGACGTACGGCTTCTTCCCTCCGGTCGCCTCGAAGGCCCGACTCGCCGACTCGATCGCGCCCGGCCCGTCGCGGAACCTCGGGTCGGGGCAGCCGGCCCAGAGCCAGGCGCGCTCGACGAGCGGGCCGAGGTACTCCGGGTCGAGCCGGAGTGCCTCGTCGAAGTCGGCGAGGGCCTCCGCAAAACGGCCGGTCGTCGCTCGGCAATTTCCGCGCTCGACAAGGGCTCCCGGCCCGACCCTCTTGATGGGCCATTTCCCCGAGGCAACCCTCAGCGAGTCCGTCACAACATACTCGACCTCGACCCGGACACCGGCCACGTCGAGCGACGGGCTTGGATCGAGCCGGAGCGCCGCACTGAAGTCGAGGATGGCCCGGTCGTACTCCCCCTTCGCCCGCCAGGCGATCCCCCGGTTGATGTAGGCGAGGGCAAGTTTAGGGTCGAGGCGGATCGCCGCGTCGAAGTCGACGATTGCACCGCTGTAATCCTTGGCGGATGATCGGCACTGACCGCGGTTGATATAACCGATCGGGCTGTCCGGCGCGAGGCGGATGAACTCGTCGAAGTCGGTAATCGCCTTGGGGACGTCGTGCTTCTCCATCCAGAGGCGGCCGCGGTTGGAGAACGACCGGAAAGCCGTCGGGTCGAGCCGAATGGCCTCGGTATGGTCGGCGATCGCCCCATCGAGGTCTCCCTTGCCCTGCCGGATGACGGCGCGGGCGAAGAAGGCCTCCTCGGACTTCGGACCGAGCGTGACGGCCCGATCGAGGTCGGCGAGCGCACCGGAATAGTCATTCCGATAGAACCGTGCACCGCCGCGTCCGATATATGCCGACACTCGCCGTGGTACGAGCTGTATGGCCCGATCGAAGTCCTCGATCGCG
>DASZMJ010000331.1:0-3808 GCA_035551935.1 Isosphaeraceae bacterium | reverse complement strand
GATCGCCCGGTCGCCCGACAATAAAAAGTGCTGAGTGCTGAGTCGCGAGTGCTGAGTGCAGAAATCTTGATTTTTTCCCCCTCTCCCCCTGGGAGAGGGGGGAAGACAATCACCAACGCCCTGCTCGAATCGAGGTCGATTTCATGTTCGCCCGGATCGTCGCGCTGGCCGTGATCGTGATGGTCTCGCCCGTCGTCGCCGACGACGTCTTGCCCGCCGACCAAGGCGCGGGCCGCAAGCTGCTGGCCGAGGGGGACAAGCTCGCCGACAAGGGGGAGCCGACCGAGGCGGTCCTCCGCTACAAGAAGGCGTTCGAGCAACTGTTGCCGAGCATGCGGAAGCTCCACTTCAAGCACGAGGTCAAGCGCGACGTGACCGCCCGCAAGGACCTCCGCGCCGTCATCCTCGAAGACCTCGACGACGAGACCACCCCCGGCGAATTCCGCGGCGACGAGCTGGGCATGAAGGCACTCGGCCTGTTGCCGCGGTCGCTCGACCTGAAGGAGACGATGGTCCGGCTCTACACCGAGCAGATCGCCGCCTTCTACGACCCCAAGACCAAGACGATGCACCTGATCAAGGAAGAGGAGGCCGCCAAGCCCAAGCCGTCGTTCCTGGAGCGGCTGCTGGGCAAGACGGGGGGCTTCGACAAGGACGAGAACAAGACCGTGCTCGCCCACGAGCTGACGCACGCGCTGGCCGACCAGAACTTCGACCTCGACGCCATGCAGTCGAAGGTCCGCCGCGACGACGACCGCCAGCTCGCGCTGGCGGCGTTGATCGAGGGGGAGGCGACGTTGACGATGATGGAGGCGCAGGCCCAGGACTGGGACGGTAACAAGTTCCCCAAGATGCCCGCCGCCGACGTCGACGCGGCCTTGCGGCTGATGGGCCCGATGCTGGCGGTCGGCGGCGGGCCGTCGCTCCGCGAGGCGCCGCCGATCCTGTCCGAGAGCATGATCTTCCCGTATTTCCGCGGCATGGTCTTCTGCCTGTCGCTGACCAACCGCGGCGGCTGGGACTGGGTCGACGAGGCGTACAAGAACCCGCCGCTGTCGACCGAGCAGGTCCTGCACCCCGAGAAGTACCGCGGCCAGCCCGACCCGCCGACGATCGTCGACCTCGGCCCGCTCGACGCCGGCCCCGGCTGGTCCGAGCGCGGCCGCAACGTCGTCGGCGAGATGCAGATGGAGGTCCTCCTCCACAGCTTCCGCGGCAAGGCCGCCGCCGCCGGCTGGGACGGCGACCGCTTCGCCGTCTTCGAGGGCCCCGACGGCAAGCTCGGCCTCGTCTGGTCCACGACCTGGGACACCGAGGCCGACGCCCGCGAGTTCGTGCACTCCTACGCCCGCTTCCAGACGACCAAGCTCGGCAAGGACGTCCCCGAGCCCGCCGTCTTCCCCGACTCGATCCGCCGCCCCAGCGCCGGCGCGGTCTATGCCATCGAGCGCCACGGCCTCGACGTCGCCATCGTCGAGGGTTTTTCGAGCCCCGCCACCGAGTCGCTCCTCTCCGCCGCCCTCCACGCCAAGAAGACCGAGAAGACCCAGGAGCCCACCCCCGAGGCGGTCGAGGCGTTGAAGAAGAAAAAGGCCGGCAAGAATTGATCCGAAACCCTTGTAGGGCGTGTGCAACACGCCATCTTCCTCTCTGGAACGCGTCGTACACTCTGGCCGGGAGGGGAGCCGATGGACGCCCAGGGCGCCTTGCGCGAACACGTCCGGAAACTGCTGGCTGGGGGCCACGCACACCTCGACTTCGAGGCGGCCATCGCCGGCCTCCCGCCTGAGCTGCGCGGGGCGAAGCCGGCGGGCCTGCCGCACACGCCCTGGCGGCTGGTCGAACACCTGCGGATCGCCCAGTGGGATATCCTTCAGTTCACGGTCGACCCGGCCCACGTCTCCCCCGAGTTCCCCGCCGGCTACTGGCCCGACGGCGATGCGCCCCCGGACCCCCAGGCCTGGGACCGCACCATCGAGGCCTTCCGCGCCGACCTCCAGGCCGTCCAGGACCTGGTGGCCGACCCGAGGACGGACCTGCTCGCCCCGCTCCCGCACGGCAATGGCCAAACCGTGCTCCGCGAGGCCCTGCTCGTCGCCGACCACAACGCCTACCACCTCGGCCAGCTCGTCGTCGTCCGCCGCCTCCTCGGGGCCTGGGGCGAGTAGGGTGGGCACCGCCCACCTTTTTATGTGCATGCGAAAAGGTGGGCGATGCCCACCCTACGTAGCAAGGCCGGAACCATGAGCGTCCACGACCCCGACCTCGACGGCGCCGGGCCGAAGGCCAAGCCGGGCTTCATCTGGTTCACCCGAAGCCGCTGGGACCGCATCTTCCTGCCCGGCGTGCTCGCGAGCCTTGCCCTCTCCCTGATCTCGGCCTGGATGACAGGCCTGTCTCGCTTTCTCCTTGCCGGTCTGGGCGGATCAGCGATGCTCTCCGCGTTCTGGCTCGTGAGCCGGCGCTCGACGCCGCCCGAAGGCAAGGCCATCCAAACCGTGCGCGGGACGCCCGGGATGGTCCCGCTATTGGCCTGGCTCGGAACCTGTGCCGCTCTCGCCATCGGGGGCATCGAGATGATCGACCATTGGTTCCCGCTGAGCCGCCGCGGCCCGCCGAGGACGTTCGGCGATCGCCTGATGATCGGCTACGCGGTCGGCATCCTGGCATTGATGGTGACGGGAGCCTCTCTCATCGAGCGTCGCTTCAGGCGGAAGTCCTCGTAGGGCGTGTGCAACACGCCATCCAAAGATAAAGATGGCGTGTTGCACACGCCCTACGGGATGTTGCCGAGGGCTTGCTCGCGGCGCGCGGGGTCGGCGTCGAGGCCGTTGAGGTCGGCGGAGCGATAGCGGCCGTAGTCGGCCGCGAGGTCGGCGGCGTTCTCGGGGTCCTCGGCGAGCCCGCGCTTGAGGATGCGGCGGACGCGCTGGTTGCCCTTGCGCTTCAACTGGCGCTTCCGCTCGCGCAGCTCGCGTTTGTGGTCGTTGGCCATGGCCGTGTCCTCCCGTCGCGTCGATGTTACCCCGCGTCCGGGCGCAGGAGAAGACGCGCCGCCGCGCGCGGAGGTTCGGGGGTCGGGAACGGCACCGGGTTTGCGGAACTCTCTACGTCGTGATCCGATCGAGCCCATGTTCCCCTCCGAAACTCGAAAGGAGAGCGACGATGGCGGACAAGAAGACGACCGAGCGCACGCAGACGCATAAGGACCACGACCCGGCCAATCGCGACCCGATCACCGGCGAGCCGGGCGCGCACCCGGTGGGCGTCGGGGTCGGCGCCGCGGCCGGCGGCCTGGCCGCGGGCGTGGCCGGCGCCGCGATCGGTGCCGCCGCCACCGGGGCCGCGATGGGCGCCGCTGCGGGGGCCGCGGCCACCGGCCCGGCCGCCCCGATCGGCGCCGCCATCGGCGCCGTCGTCGGCGGGGTCGCCGGCGGCCTGATCGGCGACAGCGTCGCCGAGCGCTACAACCCGACCGTCGAGGACGAGTACTGGCGGTCGAACTACGAGCACCGCCCCTACTACGAGAAGGGCACGACTTACGAGCACTATCGGCCCGCCTACCGCTACGGCTGGGAGGCCCGCGCCCGGCACGAAGGCCGCGCCTGGGACCAGGTCGAGACCGACCTCGGCCGCGACTGGGACAAGGTCAAGGGCGAGTCGAAGCTCGAGTGGCACAAGGCCAAGCACGCCACCCGCGACGCCTGGGACCGCCTCGAGCACTCCATGGGCGAGGCCCCTCCTCGGGCCTGATCTCGGATGATTTCCTGTAGGGTCCGCTCTTGCGGACCTCTTCCTTGATGAAACG
>DASZMJ010000330.1:0-1680 GCA_035551935.1 Isosphaeraceae bacterium | reverse complement strand
CGGCACGCCCGAGCGGCGGCGGGACCGCGTCGCCGCGACCCTGGGGTCGATGCTCGAGGCGATGACGCTCGGTGCCCCCTGGGTCGTCCAGTGGACGCTCTACGACAACGAGGCGACCCGCAACGTCGGCGGCAAGCCCGTGGTGATCTACGAGGCGGTCGAGTCGGACTGCAACGGCCTCTGGGTCCGCAAGCCCGACGGCAGCCTCGGCCGGCTCTTCCGGGGGTATCAACCGTACCTGGCCGGGAACCCCGGCGGCCCCGAGCCGACCGCGGGCCCGGCCTACACGGCGCGGGCCTTTCGCCTCCTGCTCGGCCGCGAGCCCGATCCCGCGGCCTCCGTGAACGCGGCGCGGTACTTCGAGGAGACGCCCTGGGGCAAGGAGCGGCTCGTCGCCGACCTGCTCCTGGCGCCCGAGTACCGCGACCGGACCTCGAACGCCTCGGCCGCGTTCGTCTTCGACGCCTACCGCGCCCTGCTCGGCCGCGACCCCGAGCCGTCGGCCGTCGGGCTGCTCGGCCGCGACTTCTCGGCCGACGCGGCCCGGGTCGACTACCTCAACCAGACGCTCAACTCCGACGAGGCCCGCCGCCGCTACGTCGACTGGCTCTCCCGCCGCTTCCACGGCCGGCCGCCGAGTCCGCCCGAGGTCGCCACCTGGCTCGACTTCTTCGCCCGAGGCGGGACGCGGAAGCAGGCCTACGAGCGGTTCCCCGCCGCCAACCCGCGCTGATCGCGAATCCCTCTTGCGACGGCTATCCGTTGCCGATATATTCGGTGACGGATATTCGAAGGCGGAGAAATCAGCTTGGCATATGTCAAGGGGCCGTCAAACCCGTTGGCTCTTGCGGTCCTCGTACTCCTGTTCGAGCGGCCCATGCACCCTTACGAGATCGCGGCGACGCTCAAGATGCGGCGCAAGGAGCAGAGCATCAAGCTCCGCTACGGGTCGCTCTACACCGTGATCGAAGGCCTCCAGAAGGAGGGGCTGATCGTGGCCAAGGAGATCGTACGGGAGGGGCGGCGGCCGGAGCGGACGATCTACGAGATCACCCCCGCCGGCCTGGAGCGGATGCGGTCGTGGATGCGCAACCTGCTGGGGACGCCCGTCAAGGAATATCCGCAGTTCGAGGCCGCGCTGTCGCTCCTGCCGGCCGTGCCGCCGGCCGAGGCGACGGCGCTGTTGGAGGAGCGGGCACGCCGCCTCGGTGAGTCGGCCGAGGAGCTGCGCGCCGTGCTCGAGGTCGTCACGAAGGTCGTCGAGCCGCTGTTCCTGGTCGAGGCCGAATACCGCCTGGCGCTCATCGAGGCCGAGCGGCAGTTCGTCGAGGGCCTGGTCCGGCGGATCAAGGACGACGAGGCCTACGTGCGGTGCTGGAAGGGGTTCCACGCCGACCCTTCGAAGGCGGGGGAGCCGACGTGACCTGACGGGTGGGCCGCGACGGCCGTCGCCGCGGCGCCGATCGATCATCCTCGCGATCCCGAAGGAGTCTCGCTCATGAGGCTGAACCACCTCAATCTCACCGTCCCCGACGTCGCCCAGTCCCAGCGATTCTTCGAGACCTATTTCGGCTTCCGGTGCCTCGCCGAGCGGGGCAACATCGCCGTGCTGATGGACGAGTCCGGCTTCGTCTTCACCCTGAGCAACTTCGAGAAGGCGACCGAGGTCGAGTACCCCGG
>DASZMJ010000329.1:0-10023 GCA_035551935.1 Isosphaeraceae bacterium | reverse complement strand
GCAAGAAGCTCGGCCCGCAAGAGCGGAGCCGACAAAGAGCGACCCTTCCAGGCGATCCGGTATCAGTCAGTCGTCCCAGGCGACGGCCGAGGCGGGGAAGATGGGGCCTTCGACGCAGACGCGGCGGAGGTCGATCGAGCCGTCGGCCTGGCGGATCGGGGCGACGCAACTGAAGCATGCGCCGAAGCCGCAGGCCATGTGGTTCTCGAGCGACAGGTCGCAGTCGAGCCCGTGCCGCGCCACGAGTCGCGACAGCGCCGCGAGCATCGGCGGTGGCCCGCAGCCGACGACCTTCGCGGGCCGATCGCCGAGGTCGAGCCGGGCGGCGAGCAGGTCGGTGACGAACCCGTGATGCCCCGCCGTGCCGTCGTCGGTCGCCAGCTCGACGACGATGCCGGCCCGCTCGAAGTCTTCGACCCCCGTGGCGAGGTCGGCGGTGCGGACGCCGTAGAGGAGGGTCGCCGACGTCGCGCGCGGGCCGAACGTCGGCTCACCGGCGTACTCGTCGCGTCCGAGCCACCAGCGGCCGAGGGCCAGGAACGGCGTCTGGCCGATGCCGCCGGCCACGAAGACGGCCGGGCCGTCGGCCGCCGGGCCGAAGCCGTTGCCCAGGGGCCCCCAGACGTCGAGTTCATCTCCCGGCCGCGCGCGGGCCAGCGCGGCCGTGCCGCGGCCGACGACGAGGTAGACCACGTCGATCGCCGTCGGCGTCCCCGAGGCGTCGCGCGCCACGTCGTACAACGCGAACGGCCGGCCCAGCAGCGGGTCGGTCCCCGACCCCGGCCGGATCATCAGGAACTGCCCCGGCCGGATCGCCCGCGCCATCGCCGGGTCGTCCAGCCTCAGGCGGAACGTCCCCCGCGCGATCGGCCGGTTCTCGACGACCGCGACCCGCCGCTGCGCGACGCAAGCCGGGGCGACGTGGTCCAAGGCGATGCTCCCCCATGTCTCTTCGAAAAAATTCTCAAATGGAAAAATGAACGATTATTCTTCCGAATCCGGCCCGGTCCCCTCGGGCCTCGATCGCGGCGACCCGCCGGCTCGGCGGCGGGGGGGGATGCCCTTGGGCCGGCGCCGGGGCGGTGGGCGTCGCGAACCGTCGGCGTGCTCGGGGCCGAGGTCGAGGCCGATGACGCGACGGGGGGGCGAATCGACGCGCGGGGGGCGGGCCTGCGGAGGCGGGCCGGCCGCGGGCCGGGGTGGCCGGCGCGCCGGGCCGGCCGGCCGCGGGCCGGGGCCGGGCCGCGGGCCGGGGCCATGCTGGGCGGGGCCGCGCTGGCTGGGAGGGGGGCCGAGGGGCCGTCGGGCGGGCCGAGGACCGGGGCCGACGCCGGCGCCGATCTCGGGGCGGGGTGGGCGACGACCGGCGGGGCCTTCGGGACGACCGGCGGGCCGGCCCGGGCGCGGAGGACGGGCGGCGTCGCGTCGCGGGCCGCCAAGGCGCGGGGCCGGCACGGGCAGGCC
Source organism: Isosphaeraceae bacterium (assembly GCA_035551935.1). Taxonomy (GTDB): domain Bacteria; phylum Planctomycetota; class Planctomycetia; order Isosphaerales; family Isosphaeraceae; genus DASZMJ01. The sequence continues at coordinate 8,559 of DASZMJ010000329.1, read as the reverse complement.
GGCGGCGGCACGGCGGAGGAGGTCGATCTCCTGGAACGACAGCGACCGCCACTCGCCCGGCTTCAGCCCGCGCAGGGTGATCGGCCCGACGGCCACGCGCGTCAGGCTCATGACCTTGTGGCCGAACTTCGCGAGCATCCGCCGGACCTCGCGGTTCTTCCCCTCGGCCAGGACCATCTCGAGGATCGTCGCCTCCCCCTGCCTCCCGACCGCCCGCACCCGCTTGGCGCGGACCTTCCCCTCGGCGAGCCAGACCCCCTCGACGAGCTTCTCGAGCACCTCGCGCTCGGGGTTGCCGGCGACGACGGCGCGATAGACCTTCTCGACGCCGAATCTCGGGTGCGCCAGGCGGTTGGCGAGCTCGCCGTCGTTGGTCAGGATCATCAGGCCGACGCTCATCTCGTCGAGCCTACCGACGCTGTAGACGCGCTCGGGGAGCTCGGGCAGGAGGTCGACGACCCGGGGGCGGCCGGCGGGGTCGTTGTTGGTCGAGACGTACCCCTTGGGCTTGTTCACCGCGAAATAGACCGGCCGCTCGACCCGGATGCGCTGGCCATCGACCGCGATCGTGGAGCGGGCCGGGTCGACCTTGGTGCCGAGCTCGCGCACGGTCTGGCCGTCGACGGTGACGCGGCCCTGGAGGATGTACTCCTCGCAGTCCCGCCGCGAGGCCACGCCGGCGTGCGCCAGCACCTTCTGGAGCCGTTCGAGCCCCGGGGTCTCCTGCGGCTCCGCGACGGGCCTCGGGCCGGGCCTCGGCCCCTGGGCCGGTCGCGGGCCGCGCGGGGGCGGCCCGTGCCTGGGGCCCTGGGCCTGTCCCTGTCGTCGGGGCGGTCGGCGCGGGCCGTTGGGGCCTTGATCGCGCGCGCGGGGGGGACGTGGGCGGTCCATGATTCGGCGGTCCTCTGGTTTTGGATCCGGATGTCGCTTCGCGAGGCAAACCGCCGCGATCGGGACGCCGGGGCATCGTGGGTCATTCTAGGGCCGGGGCGCGATCCTGTCCACCGAAGCGCGCGGCCGAGGGCGGGCCGGCGCCCCCTCACTCGTCGAGGTGGGCGAGCAGGTCGTTGACGTCGCGGTCGAGTTCGCGGAGGGTGCCCGACTCGTCGCCGGCCCAAGGGGTGTCTGCGGCCGGGATGTCGACGGCGTCGAAGTCGCCGGCCGACCGCTCGCGCGCGGCGCGGGGGTCGGCCTGAGTCCGGGAGCGGAGGTAGAGCTTGATCGGCACGTCGCGGAACGGCAGGTCGCGGCGGAAGACGTTCAGCAGGTAGCGCTGGTACGTCGCGTCGAGCAGCGACGGGCTGTTCACGAACAGCACGATCGTCGGCGGCGCCGTGCCGACCTGGGTCGCGTAGTAGATCCGGGGGGTCCGGTTCTCGCGCGGCGACGGAGGATGGGCCTCGACCGCGGCGCGGACGACGCGGTTGAGCGTCCCGGTGCTCACGCGACGCTGCGCCTGCTTGTACATCGACTGCGACAGGTTCAGGAGCGACTTGACGTTCTTGCCCGTCTTCGCCGTGATGAACGCCAATGGGGCGTAGGCCATCGTCCGGAAGGCGTGCTGGACCGACGTGGCGAACTTGTTCATCTGGTGGGTCGACGGCGTCTCGGGGTCGGCCCCGAGCATCAGGTCCCACTTGTTGATCGTGAAGATGCAGGGCTTGTATTGCTTGGCGACGTAATCGGCGAGCTGCTTGTCGAGCCGCGAGACGCCCATGGTCGGGTCGATGAACAGGAGGACCACGTCGGCGCGGCGGATCGACCGCTCGGCGCGGTGGATCGAGTAATAATCGAGGTCGTCGCGGATCTTGGCCTTGCGGCGCACGCCGGCGGTGTCGATGGCCACGAACGGCAGGCCGTCGAGCTCGAAGCGGACGTCGACCGAGTCGCGGGTCGTGCCGGGGACCTCCGAGACGATCATCCGCTCGGCGCGCGCCAGGTTGTTGATGAAGGTCGACTTGCCGGTGTTCGGCCGGCCGACGACGGCGACCTTCATGGCCTCGTCGACCGGCCGCTCGGCGGACTCGGGCAGGAGCTTGGCGATGTACTTCAGCAGGACCTTCTTGTTGCGGTTCTGGTGGGTCGAGACGGCCACCGGCTTGCCGCGGCCGAGCTTGGTGAACTCGGCGACGCGGTCGTCCATCTCCGGGGTGTCGGCCTTGTTCAAGACGAGGATGACCGGAGCGTTGACGTACCGGAGCCGCTGCGCGACGTCCTCGTCCAGCGGCATCCGGCCCTCGCGGACGTCGACGACGAACAGGACGAGGTCGGCCTCGGCCAGGGCGGTCTCGATCTGCCGCTCGACGTGCTCGGTCAGGTCGTCGCGGTCGACCATGCCGATGCCGCCGGTGTCGACCAGCTCGAAGTAGCGCGGGTCGGCCTCGTCGCCGACCTGCGCCAGCGCGCCGACCCGGTCGCGGGTGACGCCGGAGACGTCGTCGACGATGGCGATCCGACGGCCGCTGATCCAGTTCAGGAGGGACGATTTGCCGACGTTCGGCCGCCCCACGATGACAACTTTGGGTAAGGGCATGATATCGCGAGGTCCCGGGCAATGGCGGCGAGGCCGGCGGGCTCCCGCTGGGAACGGGGGCGCCCGCCGGCCTCGGCCCCGTTATTATAGGGCAAGGGCGGCGCGAGCCACAATATGACCGATCCGGGCGCGACTTCGGCGGGCGGGCGACGGGGCGGCTTCACGCTGCTCGACGGCGCCGCCATGATCGTCGGCGCCGCGGTGGCCTCGGTCCACTTCAGCGGCGTCGTCCCGGGTCGCCTGACGGGCCTGGGCTGGGCGTTCGTCTGGGGGGCGTTCGCCGGGGTCGCGGTCACGGCGGCGGGGCCGGCGCTGTTCGTCGCGCGGCGGTTCGTCCGCCGGGCGGCCGGCTATCCCCGGGTCGGCGACGCGACCTGGGCCGTCCTCGGCCTCCCCTGGCTCTTCACAGCCTTGCTCCGCGCCCCCAAGGGGCCGACCGCGCCGCCCGGCGAGCTGTATTCGACCGCATTGACCATGGGCATCGCGGCCACATCGGTCGTGGCCCTCGCCGTCGCCTGGCGGCGCTGGGTGTCGATCTCGAAGGCCGAGGCCGAGTCGATCGCCGCGACCCCCTGGACCAACCGCCTCGGACTGGTCCTGGCCGTGGCCTGGCCGTTGCAGTGGGGCTACGGCCTGCTCCTGCTCGAAGACTCCGGCGGCATCTGGTGAGGGGTCCGGCGACCGAGGCCGGGCACGCGCGACCATGGGACAGTCGGATCGGCGGCGGACGCTCCGGGTGCTCGACCTGACCGCCCTGGTCGTCGGCTACGGCCTCGCCGCCTTACTCTTTCGCGCGATCTGGCGCTCATCCGCGGGCGTGCCGACGGGCGTCGTGACGGCCCTGGTCTACCTCTGGTTCGGCCTGGCGATGAGCGGCCCGATCCTGCTGCTGCTGGACCGCCGCGCCGTGCCCTCGAGGCCCGCGAGGGCGCCTCGGCGTCGCATCCGCGACCCCGAGGCCCTGTTCGTGCCCGTCGCCGGGCCGGGCCCGCCGACGTACACCCGGGCCGAGCAGGGTTGGATCATGATGGGGGCGTATTGTATCGTCCTGACCCTCCTGGCCGTGCCGCTCCGCCTCGGCGACACGCCCCTGGGGGTCATCGCCGTCGCCCAGCTCGTGACGGCGCTGCTGCTCTGGGCCGCCGGCCCGCGCCGGGCCGTCGCCGAGGGCCCCGGCCCGTCGTGGACCCACCACGTCGCCGTCGCCGTGCTCGCCACCTGGCCGTTCGCGTGGATCGGCATGGTGCTGCTCGCCCGGTCGTGAGGGGCCGGCCGCGACGAGGGCAGTCCCCCCTCGCGTGCGGCACCTCACGACCTTCATCGGGCCTTCGGCAAGCTCTTCAGGACCGCGCCCGCCGCCGTGCGGATCGAGGCCGTCCCGGATCGGGAGAGCGCCTCGACCTCGGGCCGGAGCCGCTCGGCGAGCTCGGGGCGATGGTGCCGGATCGACTCCTCCAGGGAATGGAGGGCGCCGACCTGGATCGAGTCGATGGTCGCGCGCTTCTCGGCGGGGTTGTCGAGCCGGATGACCTGGTCGAGGTCCTTCGTCGAGAGCATCTCGCGGGCCACGGGGAGGCACGACAGGTCGCCCCGGCGCGCCAGGGGGACGGCGGCGTTGACGCGGACGTACGGGTCGTCGGCCCCGAGCCGGCGGCGGAGGACCTCGAGGGCCTCGTCGCCGCCGAAGAAGCCGAGCGCGTAGACGGCCTTCCAGCGCAAGGCCGGGCCCCCGGCCTGGCTCGCCTGGTCGAGCGCCCGGACGGCCTCGGGGGCCTCGAGCGTGTCGTGCCGGCGGGCCGCCTGGATCGCCAATGCCTCGGCGGCGGCCTGGCGGACCTCCTCGGGCCGGTCCGGGCCGGCGGCGCGGGTCAGGGTCGCGATCGGGTCGAGCTTCTTGCCGCCGGGCGACTCGGCCTCTCGGGTATGAAACGCCCCGAGCGCCCCGGCCAGGTACTGCTCGACCTGCGGGTCGCCGTCCTTCTTCCGATCCAGCTCGGTGTCGAGCAGCTCGGTGAGCGCCCCGAGCAACTTCGGGTCCTCGGCCAGATCGGCGTCGGTCTGGATCAGGCTGGCCAGCTCATAGGCGGCGCGCCAGCGGCGGGCCTCGTTGCGCGAGCCGATGATCCGGACGTATTCGAGCGGGTCGCGCTCGCCGCCGGGCAGCTTGCCGAACGGGAACCAGACCAGCAGCCACCAGCCGCCGACCAGCACCACGACGATCGCCAGCGGGATCAGGAACAGCCTGACGATGAACTCGGCCGACGGCGTCTCGACCGGCGGCAGGTCCGCCGACTCGACCAACTGCCCGTCGCCGTTGCCCGACACCTCGTCCTTCACGCGCCCAACCCCCTCGCCCTCCGGTTCGATCCCCCGCCCCTACCCCCAGTATAGGTGCCGCGGACGGGCCGCACAAGCGCGGGCCCTCTACCGTCGCCCCCGGGCGCGGATCTGGTCGCGGAGCCGGGCGGCGCGCTCGTAGTCCTCGCGGGCGACGGCCTCGTCGAGCTGCTCGCGGAGGGTCTTCTGGACGTCGAAGTTCGAGCGGATCTCGCGCTCGAGCTGGCGGAGCTGGTCGAGGAGGATCTCGTTGGGCACGTCCTCGCCGTCGTTCTCGTCGTCCCAGCGGCGGCGGTGCTCCGCGATCCGCTCGATGCCGTCGCGGACGGCGTCGATGGCCTCCTCGGGCCGGTGGCGCCCGAGGGCCGACAGCGCCGCGGCCTGGGTGCGGTGGAAGAGGACGAGGCCGCGGAACCGCTCGTGCGAGGCGATGTACTCCAGGTCGCCGCCGTGCCGGCGGACGAAGTCCATCAGGGCCAGCGTGTGGTCGGCGTCGCGGATGGCGCGGTCGTACTGCTGGAGGGCCAGGCAGGCGACGCGGCGGTGATAGAACTGGACGAACTCGCGGTCGGCCTCGTGGCACTGCTCCTTCGACATCGACCACGGCGGCGCCTTGGCGCCGGTCGCCAGGCCGCGGCCGGCGGCGCGGTGGCGGAGGTAGTCGAGGTAGGTGGCGAAGCCGTGCGGCCGGTTGCCGTCGGGGCGGTCCTCGACCTCGAGCTGGAGCAGGCCGAGCTCGACGCGGACCTGGATGATCCGGCGGCCGTCGCGCGCCTTGACCTCGCGGGCCACGACCTCACCGGGCCCCGGCTCGTACGGCCAGCCTTGGAGGGCATCATCGATGTCGCGCCGCATCGCCCGCTCCCGACCCGGATGCCCCGGGGGACCCATGCCCCCCACGGATTATACCCGTCGGACCGGGCCGACGCCCATCCCCCGCGCGTTGACAGCAACCCGGCCAGCGCCGATGATTGGTCGCGACCCACCCGTCCCCCCGGAGTCGTTGCGCCCCGATGTTCACGACCGAGCCCCCCCTGACCCAGCGGATCGAGCGCCTCATCGACGCGACCCCGATCGTCGACCCCCACACCCACCTCCGCCTCGACCGGCCCGGGGCGCCGGACCTCGCCGCCTTGATGGGCTATCACTGGGTCCAGACCGAACTCCGCGCCGTCGGCATGCCCCCCGGCGACCTCGACCCCGCCCTGTCCCCCGAGGAGCGCGTCCGCCGCTCCATCCCCTATCTCAAGCGGATGCGCAACACCGCCATGGCCTGGTGCCTGCACCGCATCCTCCGCGACCTGTACGACTTCCACGATTATCATATTGACGAATCAAATTACGAAGACTTGTGCGCGAAGGTGGCCGCCGTCGGGCGCGACCCGTCGTGGGTGGCGGGCGTCCTCCGCGAGCGCTGCAAGATCCGGGCCGTCGTCACCAGCCTGGGCAACCGCGGCGCGGGAACGGGGCCGATCGCCGACGACGCCCGCTTCATGCTCGACCTCCATTACCTCGTCTGCCCCGGCGTCGCCACCGACCTCGAGCCGTTCTTCGTCGGCCGGACGACGAAGGGCGAGTATTTCGCGGCGCTGACGGACATCCTGGGCGAGCCGCCGTCCTCGCCGGAGCGGCTGGCGCGGGGCTTGCGCGACTGGCTCGACCGGACCATCGTGGACCGCGTCCGATTCTCCAACACCTTCATGCCGATCGAGCAGCGGTTTCGCCCGCCGGACGAGGCCCGGAGCCGCGAGGTCCTCGCCCGGGCCGCCGCCGGCCGGGAGATCGACGAGAACGACGTCGACGAGCTGGTCCGGTTCGTCACCTGGCACGTCCTCGGCTGGCACGACGACCATGCCAGGGCGCTCCAGATCGCGGTTGGCGCCGAGTACTTCATCTGCGACGGCAAGAGCATCCCGAGGTTCCAGGAGACCTGGACCTCGGAGATGGCCCGCACGTTCCACCACTTCGGCAACGTCCGCTTCGACCTGATGATGGCCGCCGACGTCCTCTCTCACGAAGTCGCCGTGCTCTGCCGGCAGTTCCCGAACGTCTACGCCTCGGGCTACTGGTGGCACAACTTCTTCCCCGGCACGATCGAGAAGATCGTCGGCCTGCGGATGCAGGTCGCGCCGATGACCAAGTTCTCGGGCTTCCTCTGCGATGCCTATTATGCCGAATGGACCTACGGCAAGCTCCAGGTCGTCAAGAAGTCGATGGCCTCGGCCCTGGCGCGACTGGTCGAGTCGGGCTTCTACGAGGAGGACGAGCTGCCCTCCATCCTCCGGCAGGTCCTCCACGACACCCCGCGCGACCTCTACGACCTCGGCCCCATCGAATGAGCCGGCGCCCTCGCGTCTCGGTCATCATCCCGACGCTCAATGAGGCGACCACGATCATCACGACGCTCGGGGCGCTCGCCGAGCAGGGTGCCGATGACGTGATCGTCGCGGATGCTGCCAGCCCCGACGGCACGGCCTTGCTCGCGGCCACGGCCGGCGCGGTCGTGATCGATTCCCCCCGGGGCCGCGGGGCCCAGCAGAACCGGGGGGCGCGACGGGCGTCGGGAGACGTCTTGCTCTTCCTCCACGCCGACTGCCGGCTCGAATCGGGGGCCGTCGCGTCGTTACGTCGTTTCCTTCGAGCGAATCCGCGCGTGCCCGGCGGCTGCTTCCGGATGCGCGTCGACGACCCGGACCCGCGGTTCCGGCTCATCGACTCCGCGGCCCACCTCCGCGCCGGCCTGCTCGGCCTCCCCTACGGCGACCAGGGCATCTTCGCCACCCGCCGCGCCTTCGACCTCGTCGGCGGCTTCCCCGAGACCCGACTCATGGACGACGTGCTCTTCGCCGCCCGACTCCGCCGCCTCGGCCGGCTCGCCGTCCTGCCGGACCGGATCCTCGTCTCGGCCCGGCGCTGGAAGCGCGCCGGGCTCGTCCGCCAGACCCTCCGCAACTGGGCCCTCACCGCGCTGGCCGCCGGGGGCGTCCACCCGGACGAGCTGGCGCGGTTCTATCCGGTCGTCCGCTGACGCCCCGTCGCATCGACGTCCGACTCGCGCTGTGCGACGGGCCGCGGGCGGTTATGCTGGTCGGGTCGGCCGACTTGATGCCGACGATCACGCCCCATTCTTGCCGGAATTCGGACGGGTGGCTGGGGTCGTCTCGACCCCAGCCCGATTCCCTTGCAGCGTCTGGGGATCGGCGGACGGTGCCCGCCCTACCAAGGGCGAGTCTTCCAGGCAATCCAGTCTCAAGCGTTCTGAATGCCGGCCGGGGTCGAGACGACCCCAGCCACCCGCCCGCTTCTCACGAAATCCTCGAATTCCACGTTACAGACGGGTCACTTCGGCTCGGGCGGGTCGGGGGCGACGGGGAGCCAGGGGCGGGAGGCGGCTTGACGGTATTTCCTCTCGAGGGCGAAGTGATAGGAGGTGATCCTCCGATATCGAGACAGTTTGAGGCGAGCCTTGACGACTTCAGATTCGGATTTCTTCAATAGAGCTAAAGGGGGGGCATTGCTCGGCTTCGCGAATAGGCGATGGAGCTTAGTAGTACAGCGCAAGGGACTTGATCAGACTCCGCATGGGGGTATAGATAAGCTGGGTGGGCCACGGAGCCCGACGGATCCGATTCCCAGCCGACAGGGAGGCTGTCGATGACCCCCAAAGACCTGCGGCAGGCGCTGCCCCT
>DASZMJ010000328.1:0-4988 GCA_035551935.1 Isosphaeraceae bacterium | reverse complement strand
AGCAGGTCGCCGGGCAGGTAGAGCAACAGGTCGGCGACCTCGGCCCGCGTGACCGGATCGCGATTCGAGGCGACGGCGAGGGCCAGCTCGAGGATCGTCGCCGGGTCGGCGTCGTCGGGATGGCGCGCGGCCGATTCGGCGAGCCGGTCGAGGAAGCCTTCGGAATACAGGGCCGCGCGGCCGGGCTCGTCGAAGAGGCCGACCCAGCGGAGGTAGCGCCCCTCGGGTCGCTCGGCCAGCCCTTCGAGCCAGCGTCGGAGGGCCCGGAGCCGCGTCTTCGCCCGCGCCGAGGCCGGCAATGCCCGCGCCAAGGGCCCGCCGAGCCACGATCGCAACCCGCCGGGGAGGCGGTCGAGCAAGGCGGCCAAGGCGACGGCGCGATAGCGGTCGTAGCCGGCGAAGAGCTCGTCCCCGGCGTCGCCGGTCAACGCGACGGTGACGTGCCGCCTCGTCTCGCGCGCGACGTGCCAGGTCGGCAAGGCCGAGCTGTCGGCGAACGGCTCGTCGAACTGCTCGGCCAGGCTCGGCAACGTCTCCCACGCCCGCGGCTGGACCGTGAACGCATGATGCTCCGTGCCGAGCGAATCGGCCACGAGCTTGGCGTACTTGCTCTCATCAAACGCAGGGTCATCAAATCCAATCGAGAAGGTCTTCACGGGCTGTTCGGAGGCGCGTTGCATGAGGCCGACGACGATCGTCGAGTCGATGCCGCCCGAGAGGAAGGCCCCGAGGGGGACGTCGGCGACCATCTGCTCGCGGACGGCCTCGTCGAGCGTCGATCGGACCTCGGCGGCCTGGTCGGCGGCCGGGCGGTCGTCCCGGCGCGACCAGTCGGGCTCCCAGTAGCGATCGAGGGCGAGCTTGCCGTCGTGCCAGACGGCGTAATGCGCCGGGGGAAGCTTGTAGACTCCTTCAAGGATCGTGGCCGGGTGGGGGACGTAGCCGAAGGTCAGGTAGCGGTCGAGCGCCAGCGGGTCGAGGCGCCGGGGCAGGTCGGCGTCGGGGAGGCAGAGGAGGGCCTTCAGCTCGCTGGCGAAGCTGATCCGACCCGCGTCGATGCGGTAGAGGATCGGCTTCTGGCCGAGGCGGTCGCGGCCGAGGACGAGTCGGCGGCGGGGGGCGTCCCAGATGGCCAGGGCGAACATGCCGCGGAGCAGGGGGAAGAAGCCCGGCCCTTCGTCCTCGTAGAGGTGGACGAGGACCTCGCTGTCGCCGGCCGAGCGGAGGTCGTGGCCGCGGGCCTCGAGGCGTCGGCGGAGGCTCGGGAAGTTGTAGATCTCGCCGTTGAAGACGGCCCAGACGGTGCCGTCCTCGTTGGCGATCGGCTGGTGGCCGCCGGCGAGGTCGACGATCGAGAGGCGTCGGAAGCCGAGGGCCGCGTGGGCGTCGCGGTAGGTGCCCGAGTCGTCGGGCCCGCGGTGCGCGAGGCGGGCGACCATCGCGGCGAGCCGGTCGTCGTCGAGGGCGCGGCGGGCGTCGGTCCAGGCCGCGCCGCAGATCCCGCACATCGATGGTGTGTCCCTCGGGGTCGTCGCGGCGTTGCGGTCGCGGCCGGGCCGCCGCGGTCGGTCGTCGGCCGGCGGGGCCCCTCTACTCTACGGGACCCCCGCCGCCGGTGTCACCACTGGACCGTCCCGGTGACCTTGTTATTGACGATGACGGTGCCCGGCGGCACGACCGTGCCGGCCGGCAAGGTCGTGCCGGAGATGTACGCCCGCGCGCCGACGATCGAGCCGGTGCCGATCGATGATTGATTGATATAAGCGCCCGAGCCGATGTTCACGTTGTCGCCGACGACGTACTGTGTCGAGGTGCTGGAGGTCTGGCCGCCGAGGATCACGGCGCCGGGGCCGACGACCAGGTTCGTGCCGAAGACGAGGTTGGGGGTCGTGAAGGTCGGCTCGGTGGTGCTCGTCGGCGTGTAGAGCAAGGGCGCGGCGATCGTGACGCCCTGGCCGGTCGTCGGGGCGCCGTCGAAGGTGAACGGCTGCGACTGGTCGGCGCGGATCGAGGTGTGCCTGCCGAGCCGGTAGGCCACCTGCTTCAGCCGCGCGGCGAACTCGGCCCGGCCGATGATCCGGGTCGAGAACTCGACGGAGGTGGCCGTGGCCAGCGAGCCGTCGGGGGCGAGGAAGCTCGGGCTTCCCGAGCTGGGCTCGAAGGCGACGGTCGAGGTGCCCGGCTCGGGGCCGACTCCCTCGACGGTCGAGAGGTTGCCGGTGAAGACGTTCTTGACCGTGGTCGGCACGCCCGGCGAGACGCCGGTGGCCGATTGGCCCTGATACAGGTTCGTGTAGCCGGCGGCCAAGGTCGTGTTGTTGGCCAGGATCGCCTTGAGTTGGCTGGTGTCGGTGGAGGTCACCGGCGTGACGAAGCCGAGCTTCGGGTCGGTCGCCTCGGCCTCGGTCGTGACGTCGACGCCGGGCTGGACCTTCATCCCCGACGGGACGACCACCCCGGGGCCGACCCGCGCCAGGCCCGAGACGATCGCCCCCGGCATGATCGTGGCGCCGTCGATCAGGGCGTTGGCGCCGATCCGCGTCGGGGCCGCGGCCTTGCCGTAGGCGCCGATCGTCGCCGGCCCGAGCACCGTGGCCCCCGGCCCGATCGAGACCTGGTCGCCGATCAGGACCGCCGCCGGCTGCGGCAAGTGGTTGGGGTTGCCGACGATCGTCGCGTTGTCCAGGACGTTGGAGCCGGTGCCGATCTTGATGTAACCGGCCGAGGCGTCGAGCAAGGCGAACGGGGCGACGTAGCTCTTGGAGCCGATCAAGGTCTGGAAGCCCCGGCGGAGCCGGACGCTCGGGTCGACGAACGTCGGCGAGCTCGGGGCGCCGAACGGGGCGACCGGCGTGTTCGGCCGGACCAGGTGGATGGCCACTCCGGTCCGAAGTGTCTGCTCCAGCTCCGGGGGGATGCCCCGCAAGTAGGCGGGGAGGCCGCTCAGGAGCTGTCGCCCCTCGACGCGCTGGGCCTCGGGCCGGAACCGCGACGACCGCCGGATCGTATCTCGTTCCATCGATCTCACCCGGTCCCTGGCCGAGGCCGAGCGGCCCCAGGACCGCCGGCCGCGCACGCCGATCGCACGCGGCCCGCGCCTCCTCTCCAAGTCCCGATCGTCAAGCCAGGGTGCCCGACTTGAGCCGGCCCTCGGATTGCCCTTCCGCGGCCGGCCGCGGGGCGATAGCGTGGGGGGCCCGACCACCGCGGCCCGTGTTGAATGGAGTCGACCACCTTGAGCGTCACGACGACCGCGCCCCCCCCAACCATCGCGATCCCCTGGGGCGATTCGGGCCCCCTGCCCCTGGTGCTACCGCCGACCTGGCCGAGCCCCGAGGTCGCCTGGCCGGACCTCTCGGGCCCTGTGCCCGACTATCCCGAGGCCCTCGCCGACGCCCTCGACGCCCCCCTCGGCGGCCCGAGCCTCAAGGCCCTCCTCAGGCCGGGGACGACCGTGGCGGTGGTCGTCGATGACCCGTCGCGCTGGACGCCGGTCCGCGAGGCCCTGCCCGTGCTCCTGGCCCGCATCCACGCGGCCGGGGTCCGGGCCGGGGACGTCACGATCAGCGTCGGCGTCGGCCGGCACCTCCCCGTCGACGAGGCATCCATGCGCCGTCGGGTCGGCGACCTCGTGGCCGATGCTTATCCGTGCTTCAGCCCGCCGGTCGACGACGGATCGCAATACGTCGATCTCGGCACGACCCCCGAAGGCGTGCCCGTGCGCGTCTTCCGGCCGGTCGCCGAGGCGGGGGTCCGGGTGCTGGTCGGGTCGGTCTTGCCGCACTTGCAGGCGGGCTTCGGCGGGGGGTACAAGCTGATCTTCCCCGGCACGAGCCACCGTTCGACCCTCGGCGCCCTGCACCGCCAGGGCCTGGGCGACGACGCCGGCCGGCTGCTCGGCGGCGACGTGGCCACCAACCCCATGCGACGGGCGATCCGCCACGCGGCGGCCCTGCTGCCGGGCCCGTGCTTCTCGGTCAGCCACCTGCTCGGCGAGCCGGGACAGGTCCTCCGGGTCGAGGCCGGGTCGGTCGACGCGGTCCAGGCGACCCTGGCCGACGAGGCCCGGCACCGGCTCCGGGCGCCGGGGGGACCGCCGGCCGACGTGGTCGTCGCCGGCAACGACCCGTGGCCCGGCGACCCGCTCCAGAGCTTCAAGGTCCTGCTCAACCACCGCGCCGCCGGCCGGCCCGGTGGCCTGCTCGTCGGCCTCTTCCGCACCGACCCCGCCGAGATCGACCGCTCCTTCCCCATGCATGCATTGCGTGCCATCGCCGCGACCGGAGCCCCTGGCGGCTGGGTCTGCCGCCGCGGCCTGACCCTCGCCGAGCGCCTCGCCCGAGCCGCCGGCTCTCCGGGTGCCTTCATGCTCCGCTGGGCCCGCGAGCTGGTCGTCGACCGCACCGTCCTGGTCTACTCCCCCCCCCTCCACGCCCGCCTCGGCCCCCGCCTCGGCCCCGTCCTCCTCTTCGCCGACCTCCCCTCCCTCTGGCGCGCCGCCTCGTCCTCGCTCCGAGGCATCTCCTCCCCCCGCGTCCGCGTCTTCCCCCGGGGAGGACTGACCTATTGCCCCGAGCCAGACGCCGGCTGCCTCCCCCGATTCCTGTGACGCAACCCTCTTCCTTTCCAGGACTTCCACCGTTCTTCGGTTCGTTCCGCGCCGGGAGGGCGCGCCGATACAATTTGCCCAGTCCGCCCAACTTTGGGTTCGTGTTCGCGCCGCGGAGGGCCGGGATTGGGTTCGTTTTGGCGGCGCCGAGGAGCCCGATTTGGGTTCGTTTTCTCCCGCGAGCCGGCCCGCCTTCGGTTCGTTTCGCGCGGCGCCGAGCCGCCTGACGCCTCGCCTCGGCCGGCCCGAGATTGGGTTCGTTTGCTCGGAGAATGGCCTTCGGGTCGATCCTGGGTTGGGGGTGGGTGGCACGCCCTGCAAGGGCGTGGTCCCCGGGCCCAGCCACGCCCTTGCAGGGCGTGCCACCCGTTTTCATGGG
>DASZMJ010000327.1:0-5572 GCA_035551935.1 Isosphaeraceae bacterium | reverse complement strand
CTCTTCGATTTCTCTTCGTAGGGCAGGGCTCGCCCTGCCTCTTCGATTTCCGTCGGAAGAGGCAGGGCGAGCCCTGCCCTACGGAGCGAGGCGAGGCGAGGCGATCGCCGGGCGTGCCCCGTCACCAGGCGAAGTACGGCCGGGGGCCGAGGCCCGCGGAGTAGATGCCGAACGGCGACGGGTAGGCGTAGGCGTTGGGGTCATAGGGGGCGAGGAACGTGTTGTAATACGAGGCGCCGTAGACGTAGCCGGGCGCGACCATCCCCGGCCGCCAGAGCCGCACGCCGTAGGGCCGCGGCATGAAGGCCGAGGGGCCGTAGCCGTAGCCGTAGCCGGGCCCGAACGGCGAGGAGAAGGCGGTGTACGTCGACACGTAGCCGTAGCCGGGATAACCCCAACTCGTGCCGTACATGCCCGGGGCGCCGTAGTAGGCGCCGACGCCGTAGTAGTTGTTCTGGGCGTTGCCGAACATCTGGCCCCGCGCCGTCCCCGTCGCCGACCCGTACAGCAAGGCCGCACCGACCAGCACGCCCCAGAGCCCGTGTCGCATCGGAACCCTCCTCCCTCGCCATGGAGCCGGGCCCGCGCCCGTACCTTTCAGTCTTGCCGCCATAATCCCCTTTGGCAAGGGGCGTGCCGCAGGTTCGCGGATCGGGGCTCGGGCCCCGGGGCACCCGGGCCGCCCGCCGGAGGAGTCGTCACGGGATCTCGACGGCGAGGGGGCGCAGCGCGTGGGCCATGGCGGCGGCGGAGGTCCAGCGGCGGTCGGGCTGCTTGTCGAGGGCCTTGCGGAGGATGCGCTCGAGTCGCTCGGGGGCGTCGGGGCGGTGGACGCGGAGCGGGACGGGGGGGTGCTCGAGGATCTTCATGTAGGCGTCGGTGCGGGCCGGGTCGAAGTCGAGGAACGGGTACTGGCCGGTCAGCAGGTAGTACAACGTCGCGCCGGCGCCGTAGATGTCGGCCGGCTCGCGGACGCGGCGGAAGTCGCGGATGTGATCGGGCGAGAGGAAGCCGATCGAGCCGCTGACGTCCCCCTCGTGGGTCAGGCCGGCGAAGCCGGCGTCGCCGCGGAAGCTCTTGGCCAGGCCGAAGTCGGAGAGCTTGACCTCCGGCAGCCGCGGGTGGCCCGTCACCAGGATGTTCGACGGCTTGATGTCGCGGTGGACGTAGCCCTTCGAGTGCGCGTGCCGGAGCGCCTCGAGCAGTTGCACGCCGATCCGCGCCGCCGTCGCGATCGGCAACGGGCCGGGCAAGGACTCGACCCACTGGCGGGCGTTGGCGCCGTCGACGTACTCCATGATGAGCTGGAACTGCCCCTCGGTCTCGACCACGCCCTTGAAGGCGACGATGTAGGGGTGCCGGAGGTCGCGGAGGACCTCCAGCTCGCGGCGGAAGTAGGCGCGGGCGCGGTCGCTGGCCGGGACCGTCGGCATCATCATCTTGATGGCGACGGGCTGCCTCGTGGCCAGCTCGCGGGCGAGGTAGACTTCGCCCATGCCGCCGCCGCCGATATACCGCTCGATCCAGTAGCCCTCCGGCGGGGTCGGGAACTGCTTGCGGCGCTCGGCGCAGGCGTCGCAGAGCCAGGCGATCGACTCGTCCCCCGGCCGCGCCGCCACCCCCCGGCCGCCCGGCGAGGCCACGCCGCAGCCTAGACAGGCGATCTTCGGGATCTCGTGCCAGGTCTCCTCGACCCGGACGACGAACGTGCTGGCGCCGGCGACGATCGTGTCGCCGTCGCGGAGCAGGACCCCCTCGGCCACCCGCAGGCCGTTGACGATCGTGCCGTTGGTGCTGTTGAGGTCGCGGAGGTAGCAGGCCGGGGGGTTGAACTCGATGAGAAAATGATTGCGCGACAGCATCTTGTCGTCGCGCACCGAGATCTGCGCCTGCGAGGAGCGGCCGACCACGAGCGTCTCGTGGCGGTCGAAGTCGAATTCCCGGCCCTCGAGCGGGCCGGCGATGACGCGCAGCGTGACGTTCATCCGGCTCCCCCGGACCGCGAGGCCGTCGTCATATCTTAGGCCAGGGGCGTCGGGGACTGTAGCCATCGGCGAGACTCCCGCGCGGCGCGGGCCGCCCCGACTCGGCTCGGGGCGGTGTCAGGTTATGGCAAGGCGAGGCCAGTGACACCGAGGGCGGCGGAAAGCGAACGAAGGGCAGCATACCACACGGCCGTCGCGCCCGCGATCAGGGCGACGGGGCCGACTCGCGACGGGGCTCGCCGAGCCGGCGCTCGGCGAGCTGGCGGAGGCCGCGGAGGTCGAGCTTGCCGGTGCCCAGCACGGGCAACGCCTCGACCTGGACGAACTGGTCGGCCGACGGCAGCCAGAGCCGGGGCAGGCCGCCGGCGGCGAGCCGCTGGTAGACCTGCTCGGGGGGCATGCCCAGGCCGGTGTGGACGACGACCAGGCGCTCGCCGCGCCTCGGGTCGGGCAGGGCCGTCACGGCCAATGCCTGCTCGTCGGCGCCGGTGGCGGCGAACAGCGCCGACTCGACGGCGCGGTGCGGCACCATCTCGCCGCCGATCTTCGAGAACCGGCTCAGGCGGTCGCCGATCGACAGGAAGCCGTCGGCGTCGAGGGTGCCGAGGTCGCCGGTGTCGTACCAGCCGTCGCGGACGACCGCGGCGGTCGCCTCGGGACGGCCGAGGTAGCCGACCATCACCTGCGGCCCCTTGACGTGGATGATCCCCTCGGCCCCCCTCGGCAGCACGGCGCCGTTCTCGGGGTCGGTGATCTGGATCGCCGTGCCCGGCAACGGCAGGCCGACGGTCCCCGGCCGGTTGCCGGGGATGGTCCGGCCGCCGCGGGTCGTGAGGTCGTGGGGGACGTTGACGGCGACGACCGGCCCGGTCTCGGTGCAGCCGTACCCTTCCAGCGGCTCGACCTCGAGCTTCTGCCGGATCTCGGCCGCCAGCTCGGGCTTGAGCTTCTCGGCCCCGAGGATCGGCAGCCGCAGTTTGGAGAACTGCTCCGGCCCGCAGCGCTGGATGTAGGCGCGGAAGAACGTCGGGGTCGCCAGGACGATCGTGACGCCGTGTTTCTCGCAGAGGTGGCCGACGATCCGGGCGTCGAGCGGGTTGACGTGGTAGACGCCGGTCAGGCCCAGGGTCAGGACCGCCCAGAGCGGCACGGTGAAGCCGAAGGAGTGGAAGAACGGCAGGATGCCGAGCACGACGTCGTCGGGCTTCAGCTCGACGTGGGTGTCGATCTGGTGGACGTTGCTGAGGATGTTCCGGTTCGAGAGGACGACCCCCTTGGGGTCGCCGGTCGAGCCCGAGGTGAAGATGACCGTCGCGGTGTCGTCGAGGGCGTCGCCGCGCAGGCCGGGCAGGAAGGCGCCCAGCGCCGCGATCGGCACGAGCCCGGAGACGGCGGCGGCCCAGAGCTTGTCGGCCGCCTTGACCATCGGCGGCACGTCCTCGAGGTGCAGGACGTCGGCCCGGAAGGTGACGGGGAACCGCTCGAGGACCTTGCGGGCGGTGACGACGTGGCGGATGCCGCACTGCGCGACGGCCGAGTCGATGGCCGCCTGGCCGGCGGTGTAGTTGAGGTTGACCGGGACCTTGCCCCGGAGCACCAGGGCGAGGTTGGCGACGGCGGCCGGGACGCTCGGCGGGACCATCAGGCCGACGTAGCGGTCGTCGCCGACGCGGCGGGCCAGGACGCGGCCCAGGGCCAGGGCGCGGAGGAACGTGTCGCCGTACGAGAGGGCAGCGCCGGTGCTGTCGGCCACCGCCGTCGCCTTCCGCTTGGCGCGGGCGCGGTGGACGAAGGCGCGCTGGAGCGATCGCCAGTGCGCCGGCAAGGGGGGCAGCGGCGACTCGGCCTCGAGCTCGTCGACCCCGGCGGCGACGGGGGCGTTCTCCGGGCTCATGATCCTCGGCCTCTCGACTCGAAGGAGTGCGGAGTGCCTCGGGAAAAGTGCGGAGTGCGGAGTGCGGAGTGCTGAGTGAAGAGGCCTTCCGGTGACGTGGACCCGATTCGCCTTTCCACTCAGCACTCCGCGCTCAGCACTCCGCGCTTTTTTTTCAGGGCATGATCGACTTGACGACCTTGGCCAGCTCGGCGCCGTTCTCGGTGAGGCTGTAGAAGTTGTTCTTGCCCTGGCGACGGGGGGCGATGATGCCGCCGTGGCGGAGCAGGGCGAGGTGGTGGCTGACGGCCGGCTGGCTCTGGCTGAGGTCCTCGCAGAGGGCGCCGACGTGCTTCTCGCCCTCGGAGAGCATCAGGATGACCTGGAGCCGGGTCGGGTCGCTGACCTGCTTCAGCAGGGTCGCGGCGCGCTGGGCGCGCTTGGCGCGCTGGACGGCGTCCTTGTCCTTGGTGGCCGACTTGGGCTTGCGGGTCGAGGCCTTGCTCATCTCGGTTTGGACTCCGGCTTCGATCTTCGACATGATGGGAGACCTCCGGTCGGCCGGCGCGGGGCCGCCGACGCCCGCCCGCGGGCCCGCCCGCCGACGCGGCGGGCGGGATCGTCGCGGCTTCCCGCGCGGGCGGCTGACATACCGCAGAGATGATGTTTTAGCATGAATTGCCCCGACTTCAATATCCTACTCTCAATTTTTGAACCCTCCGCGCCGCCGACGCCGGCGGCTCAGCCGGCCGCCGGCGCCGCGGGGGCGGCGAGCAGGGCGAGGAGCCGGTCCCAGTCGATCGGCTTGCTGATGTGCTCATCGCAGCCGATCCGGAGGCATTCGGCGCGGTCCTCGGCCATCGCGAACGCCGTCAGGGCGACGATCCGGCCGCGGTAGCCGGCGTCGCGGAGCTGGCGGGTGGCCTCGTAGCCGTCGAGGACCGGCATCTGCATGTCCATCAGGACCACGTCGAAGGGGCGGCCGTCGGCGGCGGCGGCCAGCGCCTTGTCGACGGCCTCGCGGCCGTCGGCGGCGGATTCGACCGCGGCCCCGGCACGTCCCAGCCGCAGCGCGACGATCCGGCGGTTGGCCTCGTTGTCGTCGGCCACCAGGACGCGGGCCGACAGGCCCGGCGCCGTCGCGTCCGCCGGCGGCGCGGGGGGCGGCTCGGGCCGCGTCGCGGCGGGCCGCTGGATCAGCTCGACCCCCTCGAGCGGCCCGGTCGGGATCGTCAGGGTGAACGTGCTGCCGACGCCCGGCGTGCTCCGCGCCACCAGGCGGCCGCCGAGCCGCTCGGCCAGCCGACGGCTGATGGCCAGGCCCAGGCCGGTCCCGGCCGGGCCGCCGTCGCGGTCGCGGCCGGCGCGGTAGAACGGCTCGAAGAGGTGGGCCATCTGCGCCTCGGTCATGCCCGGGCCGGTGTCCTCGACGTCGAACCGCAAGGCCGGCCCGGTCGCCGCGTCGCGGTCGAGCCGGACCCGCACGACGACGGCGCCGCGGTCGGTGAACTTGACCGCGTTGCCCAGCAGGTTGATGAGCACCTGCTTGAGCCGGACCGCGTCGGTGCGGACCTGCGCCGGGATCGGCGTGGCGAACTCGACGCCCAGCGGCAGGCCCTTGGCGTCGGCCCGCGCGCGGAGGGTCGCCACCACGTCGGCCAGCACCTGCGCCGGGGCGCACGGGGCGATCGCGACGCGGAGCCGGCCGGCGTCG
>DASZMJ010000326.1:0-27216 GCA_035551935.1 Isosphaeraceae bacterium | reverse complement strand
CAAAGGGGGACTGGCTCCGAGTCTTCGAGGTGCCTGTCCCCCTTTGGAAACGACCCCTGGGGAAAACGACCATGAAAGCGTGGATGGGTTCGATCCTGGGCCTCGTCGCCGCGACGGCCGCCTTCGGCGCCGAGCCGGTGGACGTGGGCGTCGCGCAGCGCGACGTCACGCCGTCGTATCCGGTCCGCCTCAGCGGCTATCAGGCCCGAAAGGCCGAGTCGAAGGGGGTCCAGCAGCGGCTCCGGGCCAAGGGGCTGGCGATCGGCTCGGACAAGCAAGGGGCGGCCTTGCTGATCACGGTCGACACGCTCGGCGTGCCGGCGACGGTCGTCGAGGAAGTCGCCGGCCGGCTCAAGGCGAAGGCGGGCCTGGCACGCGAGCGATTCGCCGTCGCCTCGTCGCACACGCATAGCGCCCCGTGCCTGACCGGCCTCGCGCCCAACATCTTCGCGATGAAGCTCCCCGAGGCCGAGCAGGCCGCCATCGACCGCTACACGAAGGAGCTGACCGACCACCTCGAGGCCGTCGGCCTCGACGCCTTGAAGGACCGACGGCCGGCGACCCTGGCGTGGTCGCAAGGGACGGTCGGCTTCGCCATCAACCGCCGCGTGGTGAAGGACAGCCGCTGGACCGGCTTCGGCGAGGTCGCCGACGGCCCGGTCGATCACTCGTTGCCGATGCTCCGGGCCGTCGACGCCGACGGCAAGGTCCGGGCGGTTGTCGTGGCGTATGCGTGCCACTGCACGACCCTCAACCCGGCCGACAACCTCCTCAGCGGCGACTGGGCCGGCTACGCTCAAGAGGAGATCGAACGCGACCACCCCGGCGCCATCGCGCTCACCCTGATCGGCTGCGCCGGCGACGCCAACCCCCGCGACCGCACCGGCGTGGCCGTCGCGCAGCGGCACGGCCGGACCCTCGCCGACGAGGTCGGCCGACTCCTGAAGGGGGACCTGAAACCCCTCGCCGGGCCCCCGATCGGCCGGTTCAAGACGATCCCGCTCCCGTTCGACACCCTCCCGACGCGCGCCGAGTTGGAGGCGCTCACAAAGGGCAAGGACACGGCCGCGGCGTATAATGCCCGCACCATGCTCGACCGCCTCGACCGCGGCGAATCCTTGCCGACGACGGTCGAATACCCGGTCCAGACCTGGCAATTCGGCGACGATTGCCTGATCGTGTTCCTCGGCGGTGAGGTCGTCGTCGACTACGCGATCCGCCTCCGCCGCGAGCTCGACGCGGGCCGGCTCTGGGTGGTGGCGTATGCGAACGACGTCCCGTGCTACATCCCCTCCGAGCGCATCCTCAAGGAGGGGGGCTACGAAGGCGGCGGCTCGATGGTCTACTACGGCAAGCCGACCCGGCTGGCGCCGGGGGTCGAGGACCGCATCGTCGCGGCCGTCCGCGAGCTCACGCCGCCGCAATTCCTCTCGAAATCAAAATAAATCAATATGTTAACAGGAAATCTCGTCCGCGTGAAGCTGGGCCGGCAGCGGGTCCAGCCGTTGTACCTGGATCGCGAGGACCCGTACTGGCTGGAGGTCGCCGAGAGCCTGCTGATGATCTTCCGCGAGGGCGTCGGCACCACGCGCGGGGAGATCGAGGCGGAGGTGGACGAGCTGGTCGGCGAAGGCTTGGCGACCCTGGCGCATCGCGGGGTGGCGAAGGTCCTGGAGGACCGGGGCGAGTTCGAGGTCGTGGCCGACGTGCCGCCCGAGGAGCTGCGGGCGAAGGTCTTCGCCGCCGCGGCCGAGCATCGCCGGACGCTGCGCGCCGCGGGGCACCGGGCGCCGTTCCGACGCGAGGCCGTGCTGGGGAAGGTCGCTGAGGAGCTGGGCCTCTCCTCCGAGCAGGTCGCCACGAGCCTCTTCGCCGACCTGAAGGACGAGGCCCGCCTCCTCCGATTCGACGACACCCTGACCGCCCAGCGCCTCATCGACCGCTACAACGTCGCGCTGGCGCAGGCCGTGCTCCTGCGCTCCGTGCTGGTCACGGCCGAGGTCCGCCGCGAGAAGCCGGCGAGGTATCGACAACTCTTCCGATGGCTCAAGTTCCATCGCCTCCTCTACCGCGTCGAGGGGACGATGGCCGACGGCTACACCTTCCACCTCGACGGCCCGCTCAGCCTCTTCAGCGCCACGAACAAGTACGGCCTCCAGATGGCCCTGTTCCTGCCCGCGCTCTTGCTCTGCCACGACTTCCGGCTCGACGCCGAGTTGCGCTGGGGGCCGAGGCGCGAGCCCAAGACGTTCCACCTCGAGGCCGCCGACGGCCTCATCTCGCACTACCAGGACGCCGGCACCTACGTCCCCGCCGAGCTGAACGCCTTCCTCGACCGCTTCCGCCAGGTCGCCCCGGCCTGGGAAGTCTCCGAGGCCACCGACGTCGTCGAGCTGGGCCGCGAAGGGGTCTGGGTGCCCGACTACAAATTTGTTCATAAAAAAACCGGCACCGACGTCTTCGTCGAGGTGCTCGGCTTCTGGAAGCGCACCAGCCTCGACCGCCTCCTCCGCCTCCTGCCCCGCCACGGCCCCCCGCGCTACCTCCTGGCGATCTCCGACCGCCTCAAGGTCGACGAGGAGGCCCTCGGCGAACTGACCGGCCCCGTCCTCCGCTTCAAGGAGATCCCCAACGCCCCCGAGCTCGCCGGCCTGCTCGACCGGTTCGTCCCGCGCGGTCCTGGTCTCTCTTTCCAGTAGGGCAGGGCTTGCCCTGCCGAATCCAAGAAGAGGCAGGGCAAGCCCTGCCCTACGGAGAGATTCAGAGGCCGAGGCCCTTGGCGATGATGTTGCGCTGGATCTCGTTGGTCCCGGAGTAGATGAGGCTGCCGACGCTGTCTCGCAAGTCGCGCTCGACGCCGTATTCGGTGACGAAGCCCCGGGCGCCGAAGAGGCGGACGGCGTCGAGGCTGTTCTCGACGAAGCACTCGGAGACGTGCAGCTTGGCCATCGCCGAGGCGAGCGTGGCGTCGTCGCCGCGGGCCTTCAGCCAGCCGATCTTGTAGACGAGCGGCCGGCAGGTCTCCAGCCGCAAGGCCATCTCGGCGATCCGGTGCGAGACCGCCTGGAACTTGCCGATCGCCTGGCCGAACTGCCGGCGCTTGCGGGCATGGGACACGCAGCGTTCGAGCTGCCGTCGCATCGTCCCCAGCGCCGCGGCGAGGATCGCGCCGCGCTCCCATTCCATCGAGCAATTGAAGACCTCGGCACCGCGACCCTGGCGGCCGAGGAGGGTGTCGAGCGGCAGTTCGCAATGCTCGAAGACGACCTCGCCCATCGGCACGGTGCGGACGCCGAGCTTGGGGATCTCGCGGACGACGCGGAAGCCCGGCGTGTCGCGCGGGACGAGGAAGGCCGAGATCCCCAACGCCCCGCGGCCCGGGTCGGTCACGGCGTAGCAGACGAACAGGTCGGCGACCGGCCCGGCGGTGATCCACGTCTTGCGGCCGTCGAGCACCCAGCGGTCGTCCTTCCGCTCGGCGCGGGCGGCCATGCTGAAGATGTCGGAGCCGGCCTCGGGCTCGCTGGCGCCGTTGGCGCCGATGATCGAGCCGTCGCAGAGGCCCGGCAGGAACCTCCGCTTCTGCGACTCGGTGCCATACAGCAGGATCGGGATCGTGTTGGTCCAGAGCGTCGCGTTGATCGCGAAGATCAGGCCGTTGTCGGCGCAACCGTAGCCGAGCCCCTCCATCGCCGCGATCGTGACCGGCAGGTCTTTCCCCTTCCCGCCGTACTCCGCCGGAACCGGTAAGCCCTGGATGCCGAACCGCGCGCAGCGTCGCCACCCCTCGCGCCAGAACTCGCGGCGCTCGTCGCGGCCGGGGAGGTCGTGGTCCAGCTCGGCCTTCGCGAACGCCGTCGCGTCGTCGTGCCAGCGGCGCTGCTCGTCGGACAGGTCGAAGTCCATCGTCGTCGGCCTCCGTGCCAGACCGCTCGATCCGGGCTCAATCTCAGGCCCCGAGACTCTACCCGGTGGCTTCGGAGTCCGTAAAGGCGGGTTGTCCTCGCATGCATGCACCTTACTCGTACTCTATCCTAACCCGACGCGCCAGCGAGGGTCTTTCCCCAGCAAGACCCTCAGCTGGCGCGTCGGGTTACGGAGGCGGAGCGTGCCCGCGGCGGGATCGCGAGTCGATGGTGGTCTCTGGGCAGATGACGGGGATTGTCGTACCATGAGGCTTCCCGATGCGAGCGACCGCCACACCGATTCCTCCCCACCGCGAAGAGACCCCACGATGCCCGCCCCCCGCGGCGCGACCGCGCCGAGCTTCGATGATGTCGTGGCGACGAGCGACGCGAGCCTGTTCGACGTGCAATCGAAGGCCGAGGGGCCGGCGGGGGCCTTGCCGCTGACCGACGCGATGCTCCGCGACTGGCCGTCGGGCGACCTGTTCGGCCTGAGCCAGAACGCCGGCATGGGCTGGGAGCCGGCCACGGCGGCCGGCGACCCGTACCTCATCCTCAGCACGCAGGGGGGGCTCCGCGGGCCGAATGGCGAGCCGATCGCGCTGGGGTATCACACCGGCCACTGGGAGGTCGGCCTGCTCGTCCGCGCCGCGGCCGAGGAGCTGAGGGCGTTGGGCGTCGTGCCGTTCGCGGGGATGGTCTCCGACCCCTGCGACGGCCGCACCCAGGGCACGCCCGGCATGATGGACAGCCTGCCGTATCGCAATGACGCGGCGATCGTCTTCCGTCGCCTGATCCGGTCGCTGCCGCGCCGCCAGGGGGTGCTCGGCGTCGCGACCTGCGACAAGGGCCTGCCCGCGATGCTCCTGGCCCTGGCCGGGATGAAGGACCTGCCCGGCGTGCTCGTCCCCGGCGGCGTGACGTTGCCGCCGAAGGTCGGCGAGGACGCGGGCAAGATCCAGTCGATGGGGGCCCGGTACTCGCACGGCGAATTGACGTTGATGGAGGCCGCCGAGCTCGGCTGTCGCGCCTGCGCCAGCGCGGGCGGCGGCTGCCAGTTCCTCGGCACGGCGGCGACGTCGCAGGTCGTGGCCGAGGCGCTGGGATTGTCGCTGCCGCATTCGGCACTGGCACCCTCGGGCCAGCCGATCTGGGCCGACATGGCGCGGCGATCGGCCCGGGCGCTGGTGCGGCTCGCGGCGCAGGGCCTGAAGACGCGTGACGTCCTCACCGATGCCTCGGTCCGCAACGCGATGACCGTCCACGCCGCGTTCGGCGGCTCGACGAACCTGCTCTTGCACGTCCCCGCCATCGCCTTCGCCGCCGGCCTGCGGCGGCCGACGGTCGAGGACTGGCACGAGGTCAACCTCCGCGTCCCCCGGCTCGTCGACGTCCTTCCCAACGGCCCGGCCTATCACCCGACCGTCCGCGCCTTCCTCGCCGGGGGCGTGCCCGAGGTCATGTTGCACCTGCGCGCGCTCGGCCTGCTCGAGGAATCGGCGCTCACCGTCACCGGCGAGACCCTCGGGCGTTCGCTCGACTGGTGGGCCGGCTCGGAGCGCCGGAAGCGATTGCGCGCACGATTGTTGGAACAGGATGGCGTCGATCCCGACGACGTGATCATGAGTCCGGCCCGGGCGCGCGAGCGCGGCCTGACGAGCACCGTGACCTTCCCGCGCGGCAACCTCGCGCCGGAGGGCTCGGTCATCAAGAGCACGGCGATCGACCCGAGCGTCGTCGACCCCGACGGCGTCTACCGCAAGACCGGCCCGGCGCGCGTCTTCAACCGCGAACGCGACGCGATCGCCGCGATCAAGGGGACCGGCCCGGACGCGCTGAAGCCGGGCGACGTGCTCGTCCTGATGGGTCGCGGGCCGATGGGCGCCGGGATGGAGGAGATCTACCAGATCACGGCGTCCTTGAAGCACCTGAGCTTCGGCAAGCACATCGCCGTGCTGACCGACGCCCGGTTCTCGGGCGTCTCGACGGGCGCCTGCGTCGGCCACATCGGCCCCGAGGCCTTGGCCGGCGGGCCGCTGGGCCGAGTCCGCGACGGCGACCTGATCCGCATCGTGATCGACCGCGTGAACCTCGAAGGCACGATCGACCTCGTGGGCGTCGAGGGTGTCGAGTTCGGCCCTGGGCGCGGTGCCGACGTCCTCGCCGGCCGGCCGCCGCACCCCGACCTCTCGCCCGACCCCGCGTTGCCCGACGACACCCGCCTCTGGGCCGCCTTGCAGGCCGTCGGCGGCGGCACCTGGGGCGGCTGCGTCTACGACCCCGACGCCATCCTCGCCGCGCTGGCCGCCGGGTCGGGGGCGCCCTCGGAACGGGCCCAGGTCGCTCCGGCGGTTTGAGGCTCTCCGCTTCCTGTCCTCTGCCCTCTGCCCTCTGTCCTTCTCGCTGATTCTCGGCCCCACCCCGTCGCGTCCGGTGTAGAATCGGGCCACAATAGCAGGCCCGAGCGTGGCGAGGGGGGAACGGGGGACCATGGCGGACGGCGGGCGGCCGGGGATGGACCGGGCGGAGCTGGCGGCGGCCCTGAAGGCGGCCGACGCGGCGGCGTTCCTGGTCCCCGCGCGGGTGTTGCGGCGGGTGATCCGGGGGGACCGCGGCCTGCGCTGGGTCGGCCTGAGCGTCCCGCATCGGGCCGGCTACGTCATCGACCGCGCCGCGGCCCTGAATCTGCTCGACCGCGACGAGCTCGGCCTCGGACCCGGCGAGGACCCGCCGCCGACCTTGATCCTGCTCGCGGAGCCCGAGCCGGAGGATCTCGCGACCACGCCCCGCGACGCCATGCTCCTGCGCTACTGGCGGGCCCTCTTCCACGCCGGGGTCCACGCCGCGCTCGGCCGGCGGTTCGCCGCCGGCTTGATCTCGCCGGCGGCGTTGCGCGAGCGGATCGCGCGGATCGGGCCGACCGAGTTCGACGAAGCACGCCACGTCCTCCGCGCCGACGGCGACCTGCTCCCGCCCCGCGACGACCGCGGTGCGTTCGAGGAATTCGCCGCCCGATACCTCGAGCTGCGCTCGTTCGCGCCGGCGTCGTTGCCCGACGTCTTCCCCGGCCTCCGCGACGTCGAGGCGGTCGACGCAGTCCTCGGCGAAGACCTCGACGCCGGCGGGATCCTGGCCACGAGTCGTCCGCCCGGCGCCCCCGAGCCCGTCTTCGAGCCGGCGCGCGAGGACGAGGAGGACGAGCCCGAGCCGGAGCCGTACCCCGTCGAGCCGGAAGGGCGATCGGAACGGCAATACTGGACTCTCATGCGAGCGGCCGAACGCGCGGAGGGGCGCGGCAACGCGGTCCGCGCGGCGATCCTGCGGACGAAGGCGGCGCGGCGGGCCGCGCCGGGGCATGCGGGCCGGGCGCGTTCCGAGGCGCGCGATGACCTCGAAGGGCTGGCGCGCCGGCTCCGCGAGGCGGTCGGCCTCGACGACGCCGGCACGCGCGCCTGGCGCGACGCCCTCGTCCCGCTCCTCGACGGCGCCACGCGTGGCTTCTGGACCCACGAGGCGCGGCTGCTCTACGACCTCCAGAAGGCCGCGCTGGACCACGACCGCGAGCTGTTCACCGTCGACCTCATCGAGTGGGCCCTCTCGTTCGGCCGACGGCCGATCCGCCGGCCGTTGCCGAACCAGCAGTATGTCCTGATCACGAAGCATCTCCGCGCCGCCGCCCGCCGGCTCCGCTCGGCGCGGCTGGCCGAACCCGATCGCGAGGCGCTGGCCAGGCTGCTCGTGCCGGCGCTCGAACGCGCCGAGGAGATCCTCCGCGACCGCATCCGGCCGCTCGTCGCCCGGTCGCTCGCCGAGGTCGGCCTCCGGCCGGCGGACGTGCCCGAGCAGGTCGCGGCCGGGGCGATCGTCGAGGAATTGCTCGACAAGGTCGTCGAGCGCGGCTACCTCGCGATGGGGGACGTCCGCGACGCGCTGGCGCGGAACCAGCTCAAGCTCCCCGACCTCGCCGGGCCGGTCGAGTTCGTCCGCGGCGATCGATTGCTCCGCCTCGACCGCCGGCTCGCCGTCGCGATCGACGGCGTCTACCACCGCGGCGAGGCCTACCTCCGCGCCCTCCAGCGGCTCAGCGCCCTGGCCTTCGGCACGCCCCTCGGCCGGTCCCTCACCCTGTTCTTCATCATCCCCTTCGCCGGCGCGTTCGTGCTGCTGGAGGCGGTCGGGCACTTGATCGTGCTGGTCGGCGGCCTGCTCCACCCGCACCACGCCGTCGCCGGCCAGCCGAAACCGCCGGAGCTCGACCTGGCCCGGCCGCTCTGGGTCGCGGTCGTGGGGCTCGTCCTGCTCGCCTTGATCCACGTCGCGCGGTTCCGGCGGTCGGCCCTCGAAGGCGCGCGGCTCGCCTGGCGTGGGGTCCGCGGGGTCCTGATCGATGCGCCGTCGTGGCTGCTCGGCCGGCGCGTCGTCCGCAGGCTCATCGAGAGCCGCGCCATGCGGGCGCTCTGGCGGTGGGGGATCGAGCCGCTGGCCCTCACGTCCCCGGCGTGGCTCCTCCTGCCGCACGGGGAATCGCATCGACGGATGAACTATTCCATCGCCGCCTCCTCTTTCCTCGCGACGAGCCTGCTCCTGAACACCCGCGCCGGCCGTCGGACCGAGGAGCTGGTCGTCGACCGCCTCCACGCCGCGTGGCACCGGTTCGGCTTCGAGTTCATCCCCGGGCTCTTCCGGCTCGTCATGGAGTTCTTCAACCGACTGCTCGAGGGGGTCGATCGCCTGCTCTACTCCGTGGACGAGTGGCTCCGATTCCGCGGCGGCGAAGGGCGGCTGTCGCTCGCCGCCAAGGCGGCGCTGGGCGTCGGGTGGTTCGTCGTCACGTACATCGTCCGCTTCGTCGTGAACCTGCTGGTCGAGCCCCAGATCAATCCCATTAAACATTTCCCGGTTGTCACGGTTTCCCACAAGATCATCCTTCCATTTCTGCCCAGGGTCGCCGAGCGCCTCCCGCTCGCGCCGGCCGAGGCGAAGTCGGCCGCGACGCTGATCGTCGCCGCGATCCCTGGCGCGATCGGGTTCCTGGTCTGGGAATTGAAGGAGAACTGGCGGCTCTACGCGGCGAACCGCTCGCCGAGCCTGCGGCCGGTGATGATCGGCCACCACGGCGAGACGATGGTGCGGCTGTTGCGGCCCGGGTTCCATTCGGGCACGCTGCCGAAGCTCTTCGCGCGCCTGCGGCGGGCCGAGCGACATCCGATGCGCCGGGGCGTCGGCAAGGCCAGGGCGGCATTGCACCACCTCGAAGAGGGGCTGCTGCACTACGTCGAGCGCGGCCCGCTGGCGAC
This sequence comes from Isosphaeraceae bacterium, assembly GCA_035551935.1. Classification (GTDB taxonomy): domain Bacteria; phylum Planctomycetota; class Planctomycetia; order Isosphaerales; family Isosphaeraceae; genus DASZMJ01. The sequence continues at coordinate 18,014 of DASZMJ010000326.1, read as the reverse complement.
GTTGCGCGAGAGCCGGGCCTTCGCCGACAGCCGGATCGCGGCCGGCGCGGTCGAGGTCGCGACGAACCGGGTCGAGTTCGAGCTGATCGACCCCGACGCCCCGGACGCCCCGGCGCGGATCGCGTTCGAGGAGCGGTCGGGCTGGCTCGTGGCCGGGATCGCGGAGGCCGGTTGGATCGCGCGGCTGGAGGGCGACCGTCGCCGGGCGTTCGAGGCGGCCCTGGCGGGCGCATACAAGGCCGCCGGGGTCGACCTCGTCCGCGAGTCGATCGAGGCCGCCCTCGGCCCCGGCGCGGGCCCCTACGATTTCGACGAGGACGGCCTGGTCCTCTGGCCGCGCGGCGATTATTCGGTCGCGGCGCGGTATCGGCTCCGCGACGACGAGGACGTCCTGTTGCCGAAGACCCTCGGGGCCGAGGCGATGGTCCGCCTGCCGGCGCTCGAGGCCGACCTCGTCCGCTTCGGCGCGGCGCCGATCCCCTGGAGGCGCTGGGTCGAGTTCTGGGAGGGGGAACGCGCCGGCGCGGCGCCTCCCGCGCGTTTCGTCGAGGGCTTCGCGCTGCTGCCGACGGCCGAACGGCCGGCGCTCCAGCCGCAACCACAAGGGGGGGAATGATGGGCCGGGACCGACTCGCGGGCAAGGTCGCCGTCATCACCGGGGCGGGCGCCGGCATCGGCCGCGCCACCGCCGAGCTCTTCGCCGAGGAAGGCGCCTCGGTCGTCATCGCCGAGCGCGACGAGGCCGCCGGCCGCGACGCCGCCGACCGCATCCATCACGCCGGCGGCGCGGCCCGCTTCGTCCGGACCGACGTCGCCGACGAGGCGAGCGTCCGCGACATGGCCGCCGAAATCGAATCGTCGTTCTCTCGCGTGGACATCCTCGTCAACAACGCCGCCGTGTTCGTCCTCCGCGGCGTCGAGGCGACGCCCGAGGAGTGGCGGCAGATCCTCGACGTCAACGTGATGGGCCCGGCGCTGGTGGCCAAGCACGTCGTCCCCCTGATGCGGCGGGCCGGCGGCGGCGCGATCGTCAACCTCGGCTCGATCTCGAGCTACATCGCGCAGCCGCATTACGTGACCTACAACGCGACGAAGGCGGCGATCGTGAACATGTCGCGCTGCATGGCGCTGGACCTCGCCCCCGACAACATCCGCGTCAACACGATCTGCCCCGGCACCGTCTGGACCGCCGTCGTCGAGCGCCAGAACCGCGACGCCGGCCGCGACCGCGACGCCGCCGACGTCCACCCCTCCTGGGGCGGCGCCTCCTTGTTGAAGCGGATCGCCGAGCCCCGCGAGATCGCCTTCGCGATCCTCTTCCTCGCCTCCGACGAGGCCTCCTACATCACCGCCGCCAGCCTCCTCGTCGACGGCGGCTACACGGCGACGTGATCGGGCGCTATTTCCCTGCCTTACCGATAATCAAGCCCACCACGCCACCGAAGAGGGTTGTGATCAGTGGTAAGACCGCCCTCGCCTCGGGGCTGACGACGCCGTAGCGAGCGACCACGAAGCAACAATATCCTCCGATAACGATTAAGAAAAGGAAGCCGACGACATACGCCGCCAGATCCTTGACCACGAACGACATTTTTTCACGAGAGAGCCTCGCTGCCTTCTCGTCCGGATCCTCCGGGGCCTTGATCGTGAGGCTGTCGAGCTCGAACCCCTTCGGCATCAGAGGACCGATGTCGAGCTTTGGCACCGCCACGCTTACCGACCTCCTTCGCCGACAATACCGGTGTACTCAACATCCAACGAATCGGGCGATGTCGCGTAACCAACATGCTTCCCCTCGGCGATAGCATCCAACGCCGCCCGGTACAGAGCGAGTGACCGCCGGATCACCTCAGTCAGCGGCTGTTCCGAATCGCGGGCGAGCTTCTCGAGCGCAGCCATCATCTCGGGAGTCACCTCCAGAGTGATGCGCGGGGACGATTGATGTGCGCCGAGGCCCCGAGTGATCAAGGACATCTTGTAAGCCCTCCTCTCAACTCATTCATTCTATCAAAGAACCCCGAGCGGGGCGAGGCCCGCCGACCTTCCGGCGAAGGCGGCGGGCCCCGCCACGCATCGACCCGACTCCTCGTTACTTCCCGATCCTGCCGATTCAGCTCAGCGCGTCGGCCGGGTGCTTCCAGGGGGTGCTCTCGCGATAGGGCCGGCGGAGCAGGCGGGTGGCCTCGTCGTCGCCGACGACGACGCGCTTGGCCGGGTCATACGTGAGCGGCCGACCGACCTGCATCGCGACGTTGGCGAGGATGCACGAGGCGGTCGAGATGTGCCCCTGCTCGATGTCGGCGACCGGCTTGCCGCGGCTCTCGATGGCGGCGAGGAAGTCGCGCATGTGGAGCCGGGTGGCCGGCGCGGCGTTGAGCTCGATCTGCGGCTCCTTGAGGTCCTCGGGGTACTGCTCGCGCTCGAAGACGCATTCCCCGTGGATCGCCTTGCCCTGTCCCTGGGGGACGAAGTCGTAGCTCATCGTGCTGGCCTTGAGCGTCCCCTTCTCGCCGTAGAGGAACATCGCCCAGGGGTACTTCGGGTCGGGCGGGGTGCCCCAGGTGCGGTGCTGCCAGGTGACGGTCAGGCCGTCGTACTCGAAGGTCGCGTCCTGGGTGTCGGTGATGGTCGACTTCCCGCCCTTCTGCACGAAGATGCCGCCGGCCGACGAGACCCGCTTCGGCCAGCCCAGGCCGAGCATCCAGCGCGCCGTGTCGAACATGTGGATGCACATATCGCCGACGATGCCGTTGCCATACTCCATGAACGTCCGCCACCAGCGGACGTGCGGCAGGATGTCGAAGGGCCGCATCGGGGCCGGGCCGGTCCACGTCTCGTAGTCGAACCACTCGGGCGGGTTGGTGTCGGGATAGTCGCCGTTGGCGCGCATGTGGTAGTAGCAGCAGAGGTCGATGTGGCCGACCTTGCCGAGCAGGTTCGCCTCGACGACCCGCTTCTTGGCGTCGATCAGGTGCGGCGTGCTCTTGCGCTGGGTGCCGACCTGGACGACGCGGTTGTGCTTCCGCGCGGCGGCGACCATCGCCTCGCCCTCGAGGACATCGCGGCTGATCGGCTTCTGGACGTAGACGTCGGCCCCGGCCTCCATCGCCGCGATCGCGTGCAGGGCGTGCCAGTGGTCGGGCGAGCCGACGAGGACGATGTCGAGGTCCTTCTCCTTGAGCATCGCGCGGAAGTCGCCGTAGGTGCGGGGCGTCTTCTTGTTCTTCTGCCGCTGCGAGACCATCTCGGCGGCGTGGTCGAGCTGGTGCTTGTCGGGGTCGCAGAGCGAGACGACCTCCACCGGCGCCACCTGGATCAGCCGGAACAGGTCGCTCTTGCCGTACCAGCCGCAGCCGATCAGGCCGACGCGGTAGGTCTTCTCGGCCGCGTGGCCGACGTGGTAGCCGCCCAGCACCGTCGTCGCCAGCCCGGCGACGCCCGTCTTGAGGACCTCTCGGCGGTTCATGCCCACCCTCCCGGTTGTTCGCATCAAGGGAACGAAGGACGTCGAGCCCTCGCGACTCGAATCGCGATCGTAACCCGGCGGCCCACCCCCCGCAAGGATCGCCCCGGCGGCCGCCCGCGGCGCGGGAACGCACACTGGCACCGAAACTGCATATAGGGTATCCCTCATGAGAATCCACCGCCGCGGCCGCCGCGGCGGTCATTCCCGTGAGAGAGCATCTTCCCCTGGGGAGTTCCCTTCATGTCGACCCTCGGCTTGATCATTTCCTGGTGCATCTTCGGCCTGATCGCCGGCGCCATCGCCCGGCTGTTGCACCCGGGCCCCGATCGGATGGGCTGGGGGAGCACGATGGTGCTCGGCATCCTGGGCTCGTTCCTCGGCGGCGGCATCGGCTATCTGCTCCGGCTCGGCACCAGCCCGTACCACCCAGCCAGCCTGATCCTGTCGATCATCGGCGCGATCGTCTTGCTGGCGTTGGGCTTCGTCGGCACCCGAAGCCGGCCGACCGTCTGAGCCGGGCCGATCGTCGATACGACACAGCAACCGCGACGTCGAGGTCGCGACGCCGGAAGCGACCGGCGCCGCGACCTCATTCTTTACCGGGCTCCGGTCGCTCGAGGAGTGATTGACGATGGCCGATCGGGCCCAGTATCTGAAGGCCGAGCGCGTCGTGCCCGAGGCCGATCGCCTGCACCCCGGGGCGCCGACATTGGAGTGGGTGGCCTGGCTGATGGACCGCGCCTTGCGCGTGCCGGGGACGAACGTCCGGGTCGGCCTCGATGCGCTGCTCGGCCTCTTGCCGGTCGGCGGCGACGTGCTCACGGGTTTCGTGCAGGCCGCGCTGGTCCTGGTCGCGGTCGCCCACTACCGCGTCCCCAAGGCCGTCGCGGCGCGGATGGTGGCGAACGTCCTGCTCGACGTCGGCGTCGGCTCGATCCCCGTCGTCGGCGACCTCTTCGACGTCGCCTTCAAGGCCAACACGCGCAACATGAAGCTCCTGCGCGAGGCCCGCGAGCACACGGCCCGCGGCGAGGCCCAGCCGGCCGGCCCCTCGGTGCGCTACCTCGTCGGCCTCGGCGCGATCCTCGGCGCGGCGCTCGTCCTGGTCCTCGGGGCCTTCATCTGGCTGGTCGTCTGGGCGACGAACCACCGCTTCTGATCCGTCGCAGCCGGCCGGAGTGTTCGATTCCGTTGGATTCCGGCAACGACGAACGACCCCGCCCCGCGCGGGGGGCGTAGAAAGTTGGAGCGGTCGGGGTGCGGGGGCCCGAGACGGGCCCCGCACGGCCGCTCGGCCTCGACTTCGAGTCGAAGGGAGGACGACCATGATTCGGTTCCAGCGGCTCGCCCCGAAGGCTACCGCATGGGCGCTCGCGATCGCACTCGCCTCGGCCTCGCCGGCCTTCGCGGCTCACGGCGGCGGCGGCGGTCACGGCGGCGGTGGGGGTCACGGCGGCGGTGGGGGTCACGGCGGCGGCGGCCACATGGGCGGCGGCCACATGGGCGGCGGCGGCTTCTACCGGGGCGGCGGCGGCTTCTACCGGGGCGGCGGTGTCTATCACAACCCCGGCGTCTATCGCAACTACGCCTATCGCAACCCCGGCGTCTATCGCAACTACGGCTACCGGAATCCGGGCTACTACCGGAACAACTACGGCTACGGCGGCTACGGCGGCTACGGCGGCTACGGCGGCTATGGACTCGGCTACGGCGGCTATGGCCTCTGGCCGTTCCTCGGGCTCGGCTACGGCCTGGGCTACGGCGGCTATGGCCTCGGATATGGGGGCTATGGCGGCTACGGAGGCTATGGCGGCTACGGCGGCTACGGCGGCTACGGCGGCTACGGGAACGGGTACTACTCGAACAACTACACCTACGCCCCGACCACCTACACGACCCAGAACGCCAACGCCCCGTATTTCACCGGGCAGTACTACGAGCCGGGCGACGGCTATCGCTACCCGGTCTATTACAACCCGGCCACCGGGACGACGTACTACATCCCCAACGCGCATTGAGCGCGCACCGACCACCGCACCGATTCCCCCCTTGGAGCAGGTATGCTCGGCGTGTCGTCCGCTCCCCACGAGCGGGCGGCGCGCGGAGCGTCTTCGTTACTGGCCGAGGTCGAGGACCAGCAGCGAGACCCCCTGACGGGGCAACCTGAACGAGAGGGTGAGCTTGCCCCCGGAGGGATGGACCCACTCGGGCGAGCCGAGAAGGGCAAGCGCGGCGGCCCGCTCCAGCTCGGCGCGCTGGGCGGGCGTCGGCTGCTGGGGCGAGCCGAGCCGCTTCCAGGCCTCGAAGGGGTTGGAGTGGTCGCGGTCGATCCGGAAGTGCTCGAGCAGGGCCGGGCGGTTGCCGCCGGGGAGGCCGTCGAGCACGAGCTTGACCTCGGCGGCCGAGCCGGGCACGTCGTCGTCGTGGTGATGCCAGACGAGGACGCAGAGCGTGTCCCCCCGGAGCGTGGCGAGGGCCGACACGTCGAGAAGTGCGCCGCGCACGCCGTCGCGGCGGATTGCCTCCAGGGGAATCTCGCGGTCACTCTCGACGGCCAATCGTGCGCCGCCGAGCCGGCCCAGCATGCGGAAGAGGTTCAAGACGGGCAAGGGCAGGCCGTTGGTCTCGAGCACGCGGAAGCCGGCGAAGTACGGCTGCCCCTCGAACTCGAACGCCCACGTCACCGAGCCCTCCAGGTTCACCCCACGCTTCTCGGCCAGGGCGAGCGTCCGCGCGAAGGCGGCGGCGGTGTAGCTGGCGTAGAGGGGGCCGTTGCGATAACCGTTCTGGGGGTAGATCGACGACGGGCAGGCCGCGCAGCCGTCGGGGTCGGACTCGCCGATGATGATCGGCTTGGACCGGAACTCGGGGAAGCCGGCGATGATCTCGAAGGCGCGGTCGATGTCCTGGAGCTGCGACGCGATGCCGGTCCGGACGTGGCCGTCGACGAATTGGGGTGCACCCTTCGCGTGGAAGGCGACGAAATCGAGCGGCGCGCCGACCTTGCCCGTCGCGAAGTTCTTTCCCCGCGCGCAATGCTCGAGGAAGTCCCGCAGGAACTTCGAGCCCCCCGGCGATTTCGGCCCCGCGACGTGCGGCCCGCCGACGCGGGCCGTCGGCAGGGCCCTCTTCACGGCGTCGGCGGCGAAGTCATAAAGCTTGTGATACTCCTCGGGCGTCCCTCGCCAGTAGAGGATGTTCGGCTCGTTCCAGACCTCCCAGTACCACGACTCGACCGCGTCCTTGCCGTGCCGTTCGACGCTGTGTCGCACCCATTGATGAACAAGTCCCGCCCACTTCTCATGATCCTTCGGCGGGTACGCCCACCCCGTCGAGATCGACTCCCTGCCCCCCGGCGTCCATCGATGTTGATACGGATTCGGACGGGTTGAGAGCGCCTCGGGCATGAACCCGATCTGCACATACGGCCGCACGCCCCGCTCTTTGTACGTGTCGAAGATCCGATCGACGATCGTCCAGTCGTACTTCGGCCGGCCCTGCTCGTCCTCCGAATACACCCCCGTCGAGCCCCACTTCAGCGCCGGCGTCCCGTCGCCGGAGGTCAGCAAGTTGTGCGTCCGGATGTAGACCGGGTCGCGGCTCAGGGCGGACAGGTCCGACAGGAGCTTCTTCCCGTCCTTCATGTATGTATAGTTCGGCTCGTCGCACCCGAAGAACCGCCACGCCGGCTTCCACTCGCCGATCCCCTTGGCCGCATCGACCCGGATGACGACCGACGTCGCCGCGTCGTCGAGGGTGAGCCCTTGACCCGCCGCCACACCGGCCACCCCGAGCCACGCCACCGCCCCCGCGATCGCCCCGCGTGCGCGAACCATTCCCGAGGCCCCCTTTGATATCTGCCCGCGTCATGACCGCAACCCCGCGCCGGACATGTCCCGAGATTTACCAGGACCCGCGCGGACCTGCCAGCCTCCAGAGCCAACGTCGCCTTGATCGGAAGCGACGTCCGAGGCGCCCCGCGATCAGCCTTCATGACGACCCGGCCTCCTTCGCGTCGCGGACCCTCGCAGAGAGGGCCGTGACGACCTCATCGAACGCCTCGCGCGTCGGCAGCATCAACGCCGCGATCGTGTTCTTGCCGCCGCAATGGACGATGGTCAGGGACCGCTGCCCCTCGATCTCGTCCGTTATCAGTCCCTCGATCTCTCCGAAGGGGATCGTTGTCTCATCGACCGACCAGCGCGAGGACGGGACCGTGACCGCAGATCGGCCGATCACGATCCGGCGGCGGTGCGCGAGGCGATCCACGGCCACCAGGACGCCAAGGGCCGCGACTGCGACACAGATTCCGCAGGAGAGCCACCAGACCGTCGTCGCCTCGGGCGGCCGCAGCTTGATGACGTGGAAGACGACGACGTCGTCCCTGTGTAAGGCCGCGTAGCGGGAGACCGCGGCGCCGAATACACAGGCCCCGGTGAGGAGCGCGATGATCGACCATCGGGGACGGTAGGTATACTCCCGTTCCGATTCATCCCTCACACCCATTCTTCCCTTCCACGACGGCTGGTCGCCCTGCCCGTCAACGCAAGGCCCGGCGGGCGGCGCGGAAGTGGGATCGGACGTGGCGGGCGACGTCGGCGCGGTGGGTCAGGAAGGCGATGTGGCCGGCGCCGTCGAGGGTCGTGAGGCGGGCGCCGGAGATCGAGGCCGCGAGCGAATGCTGGCCGGCGGGGGGGACGATCGCGTCGCGGGTGCCGGCCAGGACGAGCGTCGGCACGTCGATGCGCCAGAGGCGGTCGCCGACGTCGAACGACTCGAGGGCGCGGAGCCGGCGGGCCATGACCCCTTGATCCGTCTCCCAGCAGCGCTCGACGACGAAATCGGTCAGGGGACCCGGCTCGGGCCGGCCGCCGTGGAGGAGGTTGAAGAACTGGTTCAGGAAGCGGTTGTCGCTCGGCAGCGGGAACCGCTCCAGCGCCTGGAGCGCGATCCTGGCCCCGAGGCCGCCGCGGAAGCGGGCCTCGACCCCCTGGACGATCAGGCTCCCGATCCGGTTCGGCTGCTCGACGGCCAGCTCCAACGCCACCGCGGCGCCGAACGAGACGCCGAAGACCGCCGGCCGCTCCAGCGCGAGCCCGTCGCAGAGCGCGGCCAGGTCGCTCGCGTAGTCGGCGACCGTCTCGGCCCGGTCCGTGGCGGTCGGACCCCGGTCGCCCCGGAGGCCGTACAGGATCACCTCATGCCGCTGTGCAAGTCGACGCGCCAGCGGGGCCAGCAGCTTCCAGCCCCCCGCCAGGCCCGGGACCAGGACGATCGGCTCCCCCTGGCCGAGGCGGATGACCTCGACTGACCCCCGCCCGAAGAGCAACTGTCGCCGCGCCCCCGCGCCGACGTCGCGATAACTCGTCCAACGCGCCTGCCGCTTCGCCGCGAACCGCATGAACCACCCCCGACCCTTCGTTGCCGTCTCGCCGGAGCCATCCCTTGGCGGGCTCGGTCAAACGTCATCCTCAAGGCATCTCCAATACCATCTCTCCCATCGATTCTCCTGGATCACATCCTTCATCGTCTCCGCCTCGGCGCCGAAGGGTCATTTCGGCGCCGAACTCGGAGCGGACTTCCCATCTTGCCGCATCGATGTGGAGGATTGGGAAGACGGGGGTGAACTCTCTCGTTGAGCCTTGTCCCCCTTCGCTCGACAAAGAACATACATAATCCCCAAATCCTCCATATTCTCAGAAAAAGCGGGATGTTGAGAGGCTCGGCAGGGACGATGGTTTTTCGAGACGTGGGCAAGAAACAGGATTGAAGGTGGGTGCGACGATGGCGAAAAGTCGGGATTTCGGCGCCGAACGTGCTTGCGGTTCGGCGCCGAATCGCTAGATTAGATGAGGAGCTTCGGCGCCGAAACCCACCCGAGAACGCCACCTCGAGACCTCCCCATGCCGCGCTGGCCTTCGTGGACGATTCCGGCCTTCTCCCGATCGCCCCGGAGGCTCATCGTCGTTGTGTCGTGCGCGGTCATCGCCTATTCGGTGGTGGTCCTGGGGTTCGTGGCGTCGTCGGGTGACCTTGGCATCCGTTGCGTCCTGGGGACGCAAGTCAAGGACAACGTCGCCGCAGTCGACCGCTGGCGGATCGAGCCCGATCCCGGGCTCCGCGCGCAGGCGGCGCGGGATGGCTTTGCGTGGAGCGACCACCCGCCGAACTACGGCGACCGGATCGTACGGATCGGCGGGCAGGACGTCGCGGAGTACACCGATTACGTGAAGGCCCTGTACCGGGCCCATCAGCGGATCGGCGACTGGGTCCAGGTGCGCTGGCGCGATGCGGGCGACGGGAACGGCAAGGTCGGCGAGGTCCGCGTGGCGCGGCGGTCGCTGGGGACGTATGTCTGGTCCTTGATCTGGTTCCTCCAGGAGATGGGCATCTTCTACGTCGGCGCGCGGGTCTTCTGGCGGCGGCCGGGGGACGAGTCGGCGCGGCGGTTCTTCTGGCTCTGCGTCGCGACCGTCGGCGCGTTCATGGGGGGATACCACTGGTCGGAGATCGTGATCTATCCTCCCTTGATCTTCCCGTTCGCGGCGTTCGCCATCTTCGTGCCGGTCGTCAGCCTCCACTTCTACCTGGTCTTTCCCCGGCCGAGCCCGGTCTTCGAGGCCCACCGCCGTCGCGTCCTGGCGGTGCTCTACGGCGTGCCGAGCGCCTTCCTCGTCGCGATCTGGTCGTGCATGCTCTGGTCGCGGTCGAATCGCGACGTCGGCGGCGCGGCGGTCCATGACGCGTTGCGGGCGATCCGGTTCCTCGCGCTGGCGTACGTGGCGATCGCGGTGGCGATCTTCGGGCTGAGCCTGGCGTACCTGATCCACAACTTCCTGCGGTTCCGCGCCGCGGGGATGCGGGCCGAGCGCAACCAGGTGCGCTGGATCCTGCTGGCGACCTTGCTGTCGACCCCCTGCGTCGTCTACCTGATCCTCGACGCCATCGCCGACCCGGCCAACCTCGGCCGCGACCGCTCGGCCTGGCCGATGTTCCTGGTCTCGCTCCTGTACACGCTGGCCTACGCGATCAGCATCACGCGGTACAAGCTGATGCACGCCGAGGAGATCTTCAACCGGAGCGTGGCGTACTTCCTCGTCAGCGTCTCGTTCGGCCTGGTGTACTCGGCGGTCCTGGTGGCCGGCACGCTCGTCGTCGGCTGGAACCTGCGCGACATCCATACCTGGCGGGCGGCGCTCGTGGCCGGGGGGACGGTCGCGGCGATCCTGATCCTGGGGGCCTCCGAGGCGGCCCGGCAGCGGTTCCAGCGGGCGATCGACCGGCGGTTCTCGCGGGAGAAGTACAAGTTCGACCAGGCGATGGAGAAGATGCGGCTGGTCGTCGGCAGCCTGGTCGACCGCCCCGCGCTGGGGAAGCGGCTGCTCGATACGGCGGCCGAGTTCCTGCGGCTGGAGTGGGGGGCGATCTACCTCCGCGGACGCCCCGACGGCCCCTTCGAGCTGGTCGCCTGGCAGGGGACCGAGCCCGACGATCGGGCGCTCGCCGCCGAGAATCCGCTGGTCGTGCGGCTGGCGGCCACCCCGTCGATCCGACTGCCGCGCGCCATGGACCTGGCCGGCGGGTCCGACCCGGCCACCGACGCGATGATCGCCCTGGGAGGCGAGGTCGCCTACGCCCTGGCCGAGGCCGACGGCGGCCTCGCCGGCCTGCTCGTGCTCGGGCCGAAGCGGAGCGGCCTGCCGTTCGAGGACGACGAGGTCGCCTTCCTCGGCGGCCTCGGCTCGATGGCCACGCTCTCGCTCCACTCGGCCGACATCCAGCGCACCCTCGAGGTCCTCAACCAGGAGCTGCGCGACAAGGTCGAGAAGATCACCGAACAACAGCGCCGGATCCTGATCCTCCAGGACCAGCTCCTCGACCGCGGCGACCACGGGACGGCGGCGGTCGCCGACGGCCGGGCACCCGGGGCGCCGACCGACCCGGCCGAGGCCGAGGCGTTCGGCCGGATCAAGGGGTCGAGCCTGGCGGTCAAGCAGATGCGCGCCGTCGCCCGCAAGGTCGCGGCGAGCCCGTCGTCGGTCCTGGTCCTGGGCGAGAGCGGCACCGGCAAGGAGCTGCTGGCCGAGGCGATCCACGCCGCCAGCCCGCGCGCCGGCGGGCCGTTCGTCCAGGTCCACTGCGCCGCGTTGTCGCCGACCTTGCTCGAGAGCGAGCTGTTCGGCCACGTCAAGAGCGCCTTCACCGGCGCCGACCGCGACCGGGTCGGCCGGTTCCAGCTCGCCGACGGCGGCACGATCTTCCTCGACGAGATCGGCGACGTGACCCTGGAGGTCCAGACGAAGCTGCTCCGCGTCCTCCAGACCCGGTCGTTCGAGCGGGTCGGCAGCTCGCAGCCGATCGCGGTGGACGTGCGGGTGATGGCGGCGACGCACCAGGACCTCGAGGCGATGATCCGCGAGGGCCGCTTCCGCGCCGACCTCTTCTATCGCCTGAACGTGATCACGCTGCGGACGCCGGCGCTGCGCGACCGCAAGGAAGACATCTTCGAGCTGGCCGTCTACTTCCTCGGCGTCCACGCGCGGCGGGCCGGCAAGGGGGTGACGCACCTCGACGACGAGGCGATCGAGGCCCTGATCGCCTACGACTGGCCCGGCAACATCCGCGAGCTCGAGAACGTCGTCGAGCGCGCCGTCGTGCTCGCCGACGGCCCCGCGCTCACCCGCGCCGACCTGTCCCCCGAGGTCCTCGGCCGGCCCACCCCCCGTCGGCGCGCCCGACGCGGCGCCGCGGTCGCCGTCGCGACCGCCACGCCCCGCGCCCCCGCGGCCGTCCCCGACGCCGACGGCGACGCCGAGCCCGACGACGCCGAGTTCCGCGAGTACGAGCGCCAGCGCCTCCTCGACGCCCTCCGCGAGGCCGACGGCAACAAGAGCGAGGCCGCCCGCCTGCTCCTGATCCCCAGGAGCACGTTCTTCAGCAAATTGAGAAAATATAATTTAATTTAAAAGTAAATCAACTTTCTCGGGTCGTTGGATCGCCGTTCCGGCGTGCGATTTGCAGGCGATCGCCGGACGATCTCGGGCCGCCGAGGTCGGGACGATCCTTCCATGGGGACGTTAGGGCGGGGTTGGCGCGCGATGGCCTGGGCCGGCGTCTGGCTGGCGCTGGCGGTCGTGTACCTGCTCGTCGTGGGGTCGCCGGGCTGGGGCGAGGCGGCGGCGGGCCTGGTGCTGGCATGGCCGCCGACGATCGCGATGCGGGCGGTGGCGCGGGGGATTCCAACGGGCTTCGAGCCGAGGATCGCCTGGCTCGCGACGCTGGCGCGGGTGCCGGGCAAGGCGCTGGCGGACTGCGGGTTGGTGCTCGGGGCGATCGCGCGGGGGGTCGTGACCGGCGAGGGTGTGTCGGGGGCGTTCCGGGCGGTGCCGTTCGATCCGGGGGGTGAGGATGCGCGGTCGGAGGCGCGGCGGGCGATCGTCGTGGCGGCGGCGTCGGTCGCGCCCAACGCCTACATCGTGGCGATCGACCGCGAGGCGGGGCGGGTCCTGGTCCATCAGCTCGTCGACACCCCGGAGCCGCCGGGGCATGGCGATCGGGAGTGGCCGCTATGAACCCCTGGATCGTCGCCGCGAGCCTGCTGGCGATCGCCCTGGTCCCGTGCGGGATCGTCATGGTGCGGAAGTCGACGGCCGATGGGCTCGTGGCGCTGGAGCTGGCCGGGACGATCACCTGCCTGTGTTTGCTGGCGCTGGCGGAGGGCCTGCGGTTGTCGTACCTGTTCGACGTGGCGCTGACCCTGGCGGTCCTGTCGTACCCGGCGGGCCTGGTCTTCGCCCATTTCCTGGAGCGCTGGCTATGACGTCGGCAACGGTGATCGCGGCGGCCTTGCTGGCGATCGCGGTCGGCGTGGTCTGGGCCTGCGCGGTGGGCCTGCTGGCGGCGCGCGACGCCTTCGACCGGCTCCACTGCGTCGGGCCGGTGACGGTCCTCGGCCCGATCGCGGTGGCCGGGGCGGTGGTCGTGGCGGAGGGCCCCTCGGCCTCGGCGCTCAAGGCGATCCTGATCGGCCTGTCGCTCCTGGCCGTCGGGCCGATCCTGACGCACGCGACCGCCCGCGCCGTCCGGTTCCGGGCCGCGGGCGGCCTGAAGGCACACGACGCGGAGGCCGGGCGATGACGGTCCTCCAGGCCATCCTGCTCGTGCTGGCCGCGGCGGGGGGGACGGCCGTGGTCCTGACGCGGGAGCCGAAACGACAGGCCTACGTGCTGGGCCTCCAGGGGCTGATCCTGACGATCCTGTTCCTGAGCTTCCAGGCGCCGGACGTGGCCCTCTCGGAGCTGGCCGTGGGCGCGGCGGCCTTGCCGTTGATGCTCCTGGTCGCGCTGGCCAACCTCGAAGGCCACGAGGTCGACCGCAAGGCGCGGGAGGACGAGAAGCCATGAGCGCGAAGGGGCGGCTCATCGTCTTCCTCGTCGGCGCGGCGGCCCTGGTCCCCTGGCTCGGCCGGGGGCTGCTCGGGCTCCCGCCGTTCGGGGCCGCGCGGGCGGCGTACGGCGAGCTGATCAACGCCGTCGCCGAATCCGAGCGGCACGTGACGAACGCCGTGACGGCCGTCAACTTCGACTACCGCGGCGTCGACACCCTCGGCGAGGAGTACATCCTCTTCGCCGCCGTGGCGGCGGTCGCGGTCCTGCTCCGCGAGGAGCGCGGGGCGTACCGGGGCGAGCCCCGACGGCACCCGAGCAAGCCGCCCGGCCCGAGCGAGGCGGTGCGCTGGTCGGGCCTGCTGGCGATCGGCCTGACGGACCTCTTCGGGCTCTACGTCGTCGTCCACGCCGCGGCGACCCCCGGCGGCGGCTTTCAAGGGGGGGCGATCCTGGGCACGGGCTCGCTCCTGGCCTACCTCGCCACCGACGACCGCACCTTCAGGCGCGTCAGCCCGAAGCGGCTCAACGACCTGGCCGAGGCCGTCGGCGCGGGGGGTTACGCCCTGATCGGCCTGGCGACGCTCGCGGCCGGCGGCGCCTTCCTCGAGAACATCCTGCCCCTCGCGCGGAGCGGCGACCTCGCCGCCGGGGGGACGATCCCGCTGATCAACCTCGCCGTCGGCCTCGAGGTCGCCGCCGGCTTCGCGCTGCTCTTCCGCGAGTTCCTCGAGCAAGTCCCCGGCGAGGAGGGCGAATGAGTTCTCTCCCGTTCGCGGTCGCCGCCTGGCTCCTGATCGTCGGCCTGTACGGCGTCGTCACGAGCCGCAATCTAATCCACATGATTATATGTCTGACAGTTGTGCAGTCGTCGACCTACGTCCTCTTGCTCGCGATCGGCTACCGCGACGGCGCCCTGCCGCCGATCGCGCTGGAGGGGTCGAAGGGGGCATTGCGGGTCGACCCGATCGTGCAGGCCCTGGTGCTCACCGACATCGTCGTCGGCGCCACGGTGACGGCGCTGTTGCTGGCGCTCGCGGTGAAGGTGCACCACCAGAAGGGGACGCTCGACCCCGAGGAACTCCGGCCGATGCGAGGCTGACCCGCCGTGGAATCGCTCGCCCCGCTCCCCGTGGCGATCCCGCTCTTGGCCGCGGCCGTGCTCGTCGGCGCCGGGCCGATCTTGCCCCGCTGGGCCCGCGACACCGCCGCGATCGCCACGGCCGCCGCGGTCGCCGCGATCGCGGCCGTGCTCACGGCGCGGTCGGAGGCCGGGCCGCTCGTCTATTGGTTCGGCGGCTGGCGGCCCCGGGGCGAGATCGCCGTCGGCATCAGCTTCGCCATCGACCCCCTCGGCGCCGGCCTGGCCACGTTGGTGGCGTCGCTCGTCGCGGCGGCCCTGGCGTTCAGCTGGCGCTATTTCAAGGAGGTCGGCGCGCTGTACCACGGCCTGATGCTCGTCTTCCTCGCCGCGATGGCCGGGTTCTGCCTGACGGGTGACCTGTTCAACATGTTCGTCTTCTTCGAGCTGATGAGCGTCGCCGCCTACGCGCTGACGGGCTACAAGTCCGAGGAGGTCGAGAGCCTGGAGGGGGCGTTGAACTTCGCGATCGTCAACAGCGTCGGCGCCTTCCTCGTCCTGATCGGGATCGCCCTGCTCTACGGCAGGACCGGCGCGCTGAACCTCGCCCAGATCGGCCGCGCCCTGGCCATCGGCCCGCCGGACGGCCTCGTCGTCGCGGCGTTCGCGCTCATCGCGTCGGGGTTCCTGGTCAAGGGCGCGGCGGTGCCGTTCCACTTCTGGCTCGCCGACGCCCACGCCGTCGCGCCGACGCCCGTCTGCGTCCTGTTCTCGGGGGTGATGGTCGAACTGGGGCTCTATGCGGTCGCGCGCGTCTACTGGACGATCTTCTCCGGGCCGATCCACCCGGGCTCCGGGGCGGTCCACGGCGTCTTGCTCGCCGTCGGCACGGCCTCCGCATTGCTCGGGGCGGTGATGTGCCTGCTGCAACGGCACCTCAAGCGGTTGCTCGCCTTCTCGACGATCAGCCACGGCGGCACGATCGCGATCGGCATCGCCCTGTTGCGGCCGTCGGGCCTCGCGGGGGCGGCGATCTACGTCCTCGGCCACGGCCTGGTCAAGGGCGGGCTCTTCCTCGGCGCCGGGATCGTCCTGCATCGCCTGCGGAGCGTCGACACGATCGACCTTCACGGCAAGGGGCGGCGGCTCCCATACACCGGAGTGCTCCTCGCCCTCGGTGGGCTCGGCCTGGCCGGCCTGCCGCCGTTCGGGACGTGGCTCGGCAAGACCTTGATCGAGGAGGAGGCACACCGGCTCGGCCTCTCCTGGATCGCGCCGGTCCTCGTCCTCTCTTCGGCCCTCACGGGCGCCGCCGTCCTCCGCGCCACCGGGCGGATCTTCCTCGGCCTGGGCCCGGCCCCGAGCGAGAACTCCTCCGGGCCGAAGGGGGACGAGGGCGGCGAGACCGCCCACGGCCACGGCCACACCCCCATGTTCATGCTCGGCCCCGCCGCCCTCCTCGTCCTCGGCTCGTTGCTCACCGGCCTCGTCCCCGGCCTCGGCTCCCGGACGCACTCCGCCGCCGTCCGCTTCCAGGACCGCGACGGCTATGCCGCCGCCGTCTTCGGCAAGCCGCCCGCCGCGCGCCCGGCCGCCGGCCCGGCGTCTCCGCAAGTCCCCGTCGCCCCCGGCCTCGTCTCCGGCCTCGGCGCGGTCGTGCTCGCGTTGCTCCTCCTCTTCGAGCACCGCCTTCCCGAGCCTTCCCGTCGCGTCCTCGAGCGGCCCCTGCGCCGCGCGACCGTCCCCCTCCGCCATCTCCATAGCGGCCACGTCGGCGACTACGTCGCCTGGCTCGTCCTCGGCGTCGCCGCGATCGGCGCCGCGTTGACGGCCCTGGTCCGCTGACTTGAGTTCCTTTCTTGGAGGGCAGGGCTCGCCCTGCCTCCTCTCCGTTATGAGATCGAAGAGGCAGGGCGAGCCCTGTCCTCCAAGACTTGTGAACGAAGGTGGCCCGTCGGTTCGTTCCGGGCGGAGGGGCCGGGGGCGAGGGTCGTCCTTCGGTTCGTCCCGCGCCGCGACCGACCAGCACCCGACAACCTCGATCCCACACCCATGTCCCTTGCCGACCTCCGACACCCCCGTGATTGGGTTCGTTTTGTCGGCGCCGGAGCCCGGATTGGGTTCGTTTTCGGCGCCGGACCGCGCGCCGTGGGTTCGTTCGGCGCCGCCTCGATCCCTCGGCAGACCTTGCCCAGTCTCGCCATCGCCCCGTTCGGTTCGTTCCGAATTCCGGCCGATGACCGGCACGGTCGCCCCAGTTCCCCCAGTGCCCCGTTCGGTTCGTTCCGAACGGCGACGGGCCGGGGTTCGGGGGCCAGGCGCCGGGGTCCTTCGGTTCGTTCCGCGCCGGGGCCATCGGGTTCGTCGGGCGCGCTCCGGGCCGGGGGCCGAAGTGGCTTCGTTTCGCGCCGCGCCGACGCCCGCAGTGGGTTCGTTTCGCGCCGCGACGCCGGCCGAAGTGGCTTCGGTTCGCGCCGCGCCGGGCTCCTCATCGTGATTCCCGGCCCCTCCGCCAGGTGAACCAAAGTGGCCCGTCGGTTCGTTCCGCGCCGGCCCCCGGCCGACCTCGAGGACGGCCCGAGGGCGAATCTCGTCGTGATGCCGATCGTTCGGGGGGGTCATGGGGCCGGTCCCGTCGATCCGTTGCCAACGCCGCGCGGACGATGCCCCTCCCGCGAGGAGCCGCTACCCTTATAGTTGGAATCCCGCCCGAAAACCGGCAGGGATTCCGGGAAAGACGGCCGGCGGGCGGTCCCCCGTCGATCCGCAGCCGGGCCCGATCGCCGTCGTCGTGGGCCGACTCGTGCGGCGGCGCCGACCGGACGCCGATCGGCATCCGGGCCAACCGCCGAGGATGCCGACGCCCGACGGCCCCCCCTCAATACGAGCTGCGTCCCTGTTTCGGGGTCGGAGCCGACCACGATGGCGAGCGATGATGACTGGTATAGTGGACCCCAAAGACTGGACAGCCCGGGCGGCCGGTAGTTGTTATGGTCCTTCCCCGCTCCGCCGCCCGCGAACCCCGGCCCGATAGACCTCGCCCGGGGTCTGATAGTCGAGCGACTGGTGGGGACGCTCCTCG
>DASZMJ010000325.1:0-10152 GCA_035551935.1 Isosphaeraceae bacterium | reverse complement strand
GAGGTGGCCGAGGAGGCCGGCGCCTGGGGCACGCGCCGCAACGCGAAGCAGGTGGGCGTCGAGTGGCACTTCACCACGGAGGACGCCCGGATCAAGCTGAGGCACCTCTACCCGAAAATTACCGAGTGACGATCCACTAGGAGGCTGGCGAGCCGCTCGCGATGGTCACTCTGGCCGTTCATTCCATCCTCCGGTCGTGCTCAGACTCTCAGGTGATTAGGTTACGAAATCCGGCCAGGAGTGGGTAGTTCTCTCGGGGCTCTGAAGGATTAGGCAAACCTTCTGAAGGAACGTTCCTTACCGTCGTTGGGCCGTTCGCCTCTAATGAACCTCGGAGAGCGGGAGAGGCAAGACGCGACGTCGGAAGGGTCGGGTAAGCCCCCCGGATGCCACTTCGAAGGAGAGACCCATGCAGAAGCGTCAACTCGGGAATAGCGACCTGGAAGTCTCGGCCCTCGGGCTCGGCTGCATGGGCATGAGCTTCGGCTATGGCCCGGCCATGGACACGCAGGAGGCCGTCTCGCTGATCCGGACGGCCGTCGAACGCGGCGTCACGTTCTTCGACACCGCGGAAGTCTACGGCCCGTTCACGAACGAGGAGCTCGTCGGCGAGGCCCTCGCCCCGTTCCGCGGGCAGGTGGCGATCGCCACCAAGTTCGGGTTCCAACTTCATCCCGACGGGTCGCCGGGTTGGGCGAGCCTGAACAGTCGGCCGGAGCACATCAAGGAGGTCGCCGAGGGCTCGCTCAAGCGACTCAAGGTCGATGCCATCGACCTGTTCTATCAGCACCGCGTCGACCCGGACGTACCCATCGAGGACGTGGCGGGGGCGGTGAAGGACCTGATTCGGGAGGGCAAGGTCAAGCACTTCGGCCTCTCCGAGGCGGGGGCACGGACCATCCGTCGGGCCCATGCGGTCCAGCCGGTCGCCGCGGTCCAGAGCGAATACTCGCTGTGGACGAGAGGCCCCGAGGCGGAGGAGCTGCCGACGTTGGAGGAGCTCGGGATTGGCTTCGTCCCCTACAGCCCCCTGGGCAAGGGCTTCCTCACGGGGAAGATGAACGAGAGCACCACGTTCGACCGCTCCGATTTCCGCAACATCCTCCCTCGCTTCACACCCGAGGCTCTCAAGGCGAATCAGGCCCTGGTCGACCTGCTCGGCGGCATCGCCGAACGGAGAGGGGCGACACCGGCCCAGATTGCCCTCGCCTGGCTGCTCGCCCAGAAGCCGTGGATTGTCCCCATCCCGGGCACCACGAAGCGGCATCGCCTGGAGGAGAACCTCCGGGCGGCGGCCGTCGAACTCACGGCCGACGACCGCCGCGAGATTGAGGCCGCGGCCTCCGGAATCACGGTGCAAGGGGCTCGGTACCCCGAAAACCTGGAGCAGTTGACCGGCCGCTGAGCGGCGGCCGCGGGGCCGGGGCCGAGCCGCGATCACTCACTCCAGCGGCAGGTCGGAGGCGGCGACGACGTGGTCGCCCTTGCGGGCGGTGACGACGGGGGCGGGGAGCTCGCCGGGGGCGGCGACGACGCGGTCGCCGGGCTTGAGGCCGGCGACGACCTCGGCGTGGATGGCGTTGGAGCGGCCCAGGGTCAGCTCCCGCCACTCGGGGCCGTCGTCGGTCAAGATGGCGGCGAAGGGGACCTCATCGACGTAGCGGATCGCCTGGACGGGCACGCGGGTCACATCGCGCCGCAGGCCGACCTCGAAGGTGACCTCGGTGGTCATGCCGGGTCGGACCTTGGGGTCGATCCCCTCGACGTCGATCATCGCGTCGTAGACCTTGATGTCCGACAAGGGGCCGTTGGCCGGCGCGGGGACCTGGGTGATCTCGGCGACGGTGCCGGTCAGGGGGTGCTCCGGGGCGGCCTCGACGTGGATCATGGCCCTGGTGCCGGGGTGGACCAGGGTGATCTTCGTCTCGTTGATCTTGGCCTTGACCCGGATGCGGTCGGAGGTCGGCACGCTGAAGATCGGCATGCCCTCGCGGACGGCCGTCCCCTCCTGGATCGCCGTCTTGAGCTGGCCCATGCGGTCGACCTGGTTCTCGTAGACGACGATGCCGTCGCGGGGCGCCGTCAGGGTGCAGTTGGCGATCATCCGCTCGAGCCGCTGCCGCCGGCTGTCCTCGAGCTGGAAGGCCGCGTCCTGCGCGAGCTTGTCGGCGACGATCGCCTCGTGCTTGGCCCAGAGCTCTCCGACGAGCTTCGGCCCGGTGTGCTTGACCAGCCGCTCGCGCATCACCTGCGCCTCGGTCAGGGCCACCTGGAGCCGCTGGAGGGTGAAGTAGTCGGACTGGAGCTGGGTGGCCGTCCGCATCTTCTTGTCGAACATCCGCCGCGACCAGTTGTAGGTGCGGTTGGCCTTGTCCAGCTCCTGCTCGACGGTGTGGATGTAGCCGTCGATCAGGGCCAAGTCGCGCGGGTAGATGCCCTTCTTGTATTCCTGGATGACCTGCTCGTTGTTCTCCAGCAGCGCGACGGCCTGCTCGACGAACGACTTGGCCTCGAAGCACTTGATCTTCTGGGCGTCGAGCTCGTCGCGGAAGGCGGAGGAGTCGAACTCGCAGACCTTGTCCCCCTTCTTGACCCGCGCCCCCTCGGGGAGGATCCAGATGATGGTGGTCGAGCCGGGCTGTTGCTGCTGGCCGCCCCGGCCGCCGCCGCCGCCACCGCGCTGTTGCTGCTGCTGGACGTTCTGCTGCTGCTGGATCTGCTGCGAGGTCTGGACCTGCGTGGCCGTCACCGGGCGAAGGGGGGTGTACTTGGCCACGACGTAGGTGAAGCTCTCGATGACCGGCGGCGTCAGCGGGTCGGTCGTCGCCGCGGCCGTGCCGGTCGTCGTGATGGCGGTCGTCGCCGCGGCCGACGTGCTGGCGGTGCTGGTGCTGGCGGTGGTGGCGGTGCTCGTCGTCGTGGTGGCGGTCGTCGTCGTCGCGCGCTGGGTGGTGGTGGCGCCGGCGGTGGCGACGGTCGAGACCGTCGAGGGCGAGCCGGCCGCGCCGCCGGCCTGCCGGCCGGTGGCCCCCTGGGCGCCGCCGACCATGCCGATGAGGGCCTCGACCTTGCACTTGACCGTCACGTTCTCGGCGCTGATCAGCGCGCCGTTCTCGACGACCAGCAGCGGCACGTCGCCGCGATCGACCACGACGATCGGCAGGGCCGAGTGGTCCGGCCGCCAGAGCCGCTTGACCTTGGCCCACTGCGCCCAGAGGCCCAGCGGCAGGCCGATCAGGAAGGCCAGGGCCAGCAAGGTCCGCCAGGGACCACGACTCTTCGGGACTTCCAAATGGGCCGGTGCGTTCGACCCGGCCGCCTGGACCATCCGGGACATCACAGCCCCCCGTGCTCGTCGATCGGTTCTGGGTCTGGAACGGCGTCGGCCGTCGTCGCGGGACGCCGATCGCGGGTCGGCACGACCTCGGTTGCCGACCACGCCTGCGGCGCGGTGCTTGGGCGGGTCACCTGTATTGTAACCGCTCGCTCCCAATCAAGAAAGCGATACTCGGCCCGACCCCGGCCCGAGAACCTTCCCGAATCGCGCGCGATCAGCCGTCGAGGGCCTCGATCAGCGGCGGGAGGGCGGCGTCGGGGAGGACGACGAGGCGGTCGCGGGCCTTGAGAGTCGCGTAGATGGCGCGGGTCGGGGCGAAGGCGTCGGCCAGTCGGTCCCTCGGCGCGTCGGCCCCGTCGGTCCCGAACCCGCCGCCGACGGCCAGGCGCCTGGGGGCGACCAGCGCGGCCAGGTGGCCGACGTCGCCCACGTCGAGCACCGTCGGTGCGATCAGGCCCATCGGCCAGCCCGCCCACGGGCCTTCGCCGACGAAGCTCATCGGCGGCCGCGACGCCGCCACGGCCCGGACCCGACCCGGGTCGAGCCCGCCGGCCAGCATCGCGACCAGCCCGAACGGCCCCAGGCCCACGACCTCGTAGGGCGCGTAGGCGATGTCCTCGCCCGCGTCGTCCTTGTCGAGCAGGTCCAGCGCGTCGAGCCAGCGGAGGGCGTCCCAGGTCCACTGGCCGAGCAGCGGGCGGCCGATCCAGAGCGCCCACTCGGCCGGGTGGTGGTCGGCGACCCCTTGCACCGCCGGGGCCTGGGGCGCGCGCGCCCCGCTGGCCCGGAGGTCCACCGTCAGGACGTGGCGGCCCGAGCGCCGCAGGGCCCGGACGGCCGGGTCGTCGGGCGGGGCCATCCCGTCGTTGCGGAGCAGCAGCGCCGTCCCCTTCATCGGCGCGGCCGTCGCGGTCAGGAACCGGCCGCGGAGCCGGAGGCCCGGCTCCGAGGTCATCTCCAGGGCCACGCCCGCCGACTCCTCGCGATGGACGAGCTCCAGGCCGACCCGCGCCGGGAAGCCGCCGAAGACGTCCGCGACCAGCGCCGTCCGCATCCGGATCGAGTCGGCCTCCCAACGCTCGGGGTGGTCGGCCACCGGCGGCAACTCGGCCAGCCGCGCGTTGCCCTCGCGGGACGCGAACTCGGGGATGGTCACGACCGACTTCGGCCGGCTCGCGGCGTCGGGGTAGCACCGCAGTCGCTCGGGGTCCTCCGTGGCATGCGTCGGCTCGGCGATCGGGCCGCCGTCCCCCTCGTCGCGGAGCCAGCGGCCGAGCCAGCCATACAACGCCTCGCGCATCGTCCGGTCGTAGCCGTGCTCGGCCTCGACCGCCAGGTGCTTCAGCCTCGGCTCGGCGTCGAGCGATCGGAACCGCTCGCGGGCGAAGACGACGCTCCGCGCGGCCTCGACGACGCTGAACTGCGGCGCGTCCCTCGTCGCGTTGATGACGAGCAAGGCCCTCGGGGCGACCAGGGCCAGCAGGTCGCCGGTCGTGGCATACGTGAGGCCGCCGACGAGCAGCTCGCAGACGCAGCAGCCGGTGCCGAGGTACGCCTCGAGCCGGCCGACGCCGCAGACGGGCACGACGACCTTGAGCCTCGGGTCGGTCGCGCCGGCGTACATCGTCTGGTTGCCGCCGCCCGAGGCGCCGGTGATCGCGAGGCGGTCGGGGTCGACCTCGGGGCGGGAGATCAGGTAATCGACCGCGCGGCGATTGTCGTAGACCTGGAGGCCCAGCAGCGGCACCCCCGCCGGCCAGAGCGACGCGCCGAGCAACGCGCCGTGATACGTCCCCCGGGCCGGCACGACGGCCCGCTCGCCGGCGCCGAAGGCGTCGACGCAGAGGCAGACGTACCCGAGTTTCGCCAAGGCGATGCAACGCTCCTGCACCGCCGGGTCGATCCGCGCCCAGGGCCAGTGCCCGTGCACGGAGAGGACGGCCGCGCACTTCCCCCGGACCGGCTCGGGCCGGTACAGGTTGGCCGTCACCCGGACGCCGGGCCGGCTCTGGAAGGTCAGGCGCTCGATGACGTAGCCGTCGCGGTCGATCGTGCCGAGGACATCGGGCTCGAGCTCGCAATCCGAGCCGGGGAATCGCCCGAACGACCGCGCCAGCCCCTTGCGGACCGCGTCGAGCCGCTTGTCCCACGCCTCGGCCGTCGCCGGCGCCCGGGCCGGTCGCCGCGCGGTCGGGGCCTGGGCCTTGATGAACTCCAGGAACGCCCGATCCGCCGTTTCCTTCCGCCTCATCGCGCGCTCCTCTGCCGCGCCGAACGGCCCGGCCTCCCCAAAGTAACCGGCGACGCGCGGTTTCGCCAGCGGTGGGGCGGGCCGCTCGGGCCGTCCTCGGGCTCCCCTCGCCCCCGGGGCGAATCCCGATCTTCGGATGGCGTTTCGGGCCCGAGGGGAGGCAACTGACGCATAGAGCGGGTAGGATCCTCGTCTTACCTTCCCTCTCTTTTCTCTTCACCGAGGTCCACGATGAGGCGTGCGTCGAGGCTTTGCGTCGTGCTGATGGTCGCATGCTCGGGTTTCGCGGTCGCCGCCCTGGCGCAGGGGCCGGGCGGGAATCGGCCGCCGGAGTTCGTGTCGCCGGAGGTCTCGTCCGAGCGTACGGTCACGTTCCGGATCTATGCGCCCAAGGCCCAGGGCATCCGGCTCGGTAGCAGCGACCTGCCGGGCGTGGGCTCGGCCGCCGAGTTGAAGAAGGGTGAGAACGGCGTCTGGGAGACGACGGTCGGCCTCGTCCCGGCGGGGGCCTATCGCTACAACTTCCAGGTCGACGGCCTGGCCGTCGTGGACCCGCGCAACCCCTCGACGAGCGAGTCGAACGCGAACACTTGGAGCCTGGTGCTCGTCCCGGGCTCGGCGACCTTCGACCTGAAGGACGTGCCCCACGGCGCGGTCGCGAAGGTCCCGTATTACTCGTCGACGCTGAAGAGGTTCCGCCGCATGCACGTCTACACGCCGCCGGGCTACGAGAAGGGCCGCGGCGACTACCCTGTCTTCTACCTGCTGCACGGCGCGATGGACTGCGACGAGTCGTGGAGTTCGGTCGGCCGCGCCGGGGTGATCCTCGACAACCTGATCGCGTCGGGCAAGGCCAAGCCGATGATCGTGGTCATGCCCGCCGGTCACACCGGCACGTTCCGCTTCGGCGGGGGCGGCGACAATTCGTTCCAGCGCCAGATGGACGAATTCGCCCAGGACTTCGAGGACGACGTGCGGCCCTACGTCGAGAAGAACTACCGCGCGAAGACCGATCGGGCGAGCCGGGCCATCGCGGGCCTCTCGATGGGCGGCGCCCAGACGCTGAACATCGCGTTCGCCAAGCTGTCCGACTACGGCTCCATCGGCGTCTATAGCTCCGGCATCTTCGGCATCGCCGGGGGCTTCGGCGGCGCCGCGCCCAGCACCCAATGGGAAGATGCGCACAAGGCGACGCTCGACGACGCCTCCCTCAAGGAGGGCCTGAAGGTCGTCTGGTTCGGCTGCGGCAAGGAGGACTTCCTCGTCAAGACCTCGCAGGCGACGGTCGACATGCTCAAGAAGCACCAGTTCGACGTGACCTCGAAGGACTCCGACGGGGGCCACACCTGGCTCAACTGGCGCGACTACCTGGCGGAGTTCGCGCCGATGTTGTTCCAGGAGAAGTGACCTCGCGAGGGGAGGGACCTGGCCGAGGCCTCCCCGGCGGGGCTACGAATTCCATTCGACCGCCTCGTCCCAGTGCTCGTAGAGCTTGGCGACTTCGTCACGCAGCTCGTCGTAGCGGCGCTGGGCGAGGCGGGCGCGGTCGGCGTCGCGCCAGGTCTCGGGGAGGGCGAGGTCGCGCTCGATGGTGGCGAGCTCGGACTCGGCGGCGGCGAGCTCGCGCTCGAGGTCGGCGGCCTTGCGATAGGGGAACTTGCGGCGACGCTTGACGGCCGCGGCGGCGGGCTCGGACTTGGGGGAACTTGCGGCGGCGACGGCCTGGGCCTTCGTGGCGGCCTCGGCCTCCTGGCGGGCGAGGCGCTCGAAGGTCTCGTAATCGCCCTCGATCACCCTGGCGCGGCCGTCGGCGACGACGATCAGGCGGTCGGCGACCTGGTTGAGGAAGTAGCGGTCGTGGCTGACGACGAGCACCGTCCCCTCGAACTCGCGGATCGACCGCTCCAACGCCTCGCACGACCAGATATCCAGGTGGTTCGTCGGCTCGTCCATGACGAGGAGATTCGCGCCGGTGGCCGCAAGCCGGGCCAACGCGGCCTTGCCCTTCTCGCCGCCGGAGAGCTTGCCGACGACCTGGAGGGCGGTGTCGCCGGTCACGCCGAACTTCGCGAGCAGGTCGCGGACGTCGCCCTCGACCCAGTCGGGGTCGTCGCCGGGCCAGACGGCGCGGACGACGCTGGTCTCGGGCGGCAAGGCCTCGAGCCCCTGGTCGTAGTAGCCGACCGTGACCTTGTGCCCCAGCTTCACCTCGCCCGCGTCGGGCCGCTCGCGGCCGATCAGGGCCTTGATGAGCGTCGTCTTGCCGGCGCCATTCGGGCCCATCACGCCGACGCACTGGCCGCGGAGGATGGAGACGTTGAAGTCCTTGAATAACGGCCTGTCGTACGCCTTCGAGAGCCGCCGAGCCTCGACGACGACGTCGCCGGAGCGGTCGACCTCGTCGAAGCCCATCCGCGGGCCGACGATCTCCCGCATCGTCTCGACGCGATCGATCCGCGCCAGCTTCTTCTCGCGGTCCTTGGCCTGCTTGGCGCGCTGGCCGGCGGAGTACTTGCGGATGTACGCCTGGAGGTCCTCGATCTCCTCCTGCTGGCGCCCGGCCTGGCGCTCCAGCACCTTCGCCTTCTCCGTCCGGAGCCGCCAGTACTGCGAGTAATTGCCCGGGTACGCGTCGACCTTCCCCTCGTGCAGCTCCCAGACCCGGGTGATGACCTTGTCGAGGAAATAGCGGTCGTGGCTGACGACGACCATCGCCACCGGCTGCCGCGCGAGGTAGCCTTCGAGCCAGGTGGTCGTCGGGATGTCGAGGTGGTTCGACGGCTCGTCCAGGAGCATC
The DNA here is from genome assembly GCA_035551935.1 of Isosphaeraceae bacterium. Classification (GTDB taxonomy): domain Bacteria; phylum Planctomycetota; class Planctomycetia; order Isosphaerales; family Isosphaeraceae; genus DASZMJ01. Next base: position 1,767 of record DASZMJ010000325.1, on the reverse strand, counting down.
AAATCGGGACTCTCCAGCAGCAGCTTCGCGAGCATCAAGCGCGACTGCTGCCCGCCCGAGAACGTCCGCGCCGCGCGGCCGAAATCGGCCTGGGCGAAGCCGAGGCCGCCGAGGATCTCCTCGACGCGGTGGTCGATCGAGTAGGCGTCCTGGTGTTCGAGGCGGTCGCGGATCTGCTCGTAGCGCCGGGTGGCGCGGTCGCGGTCGGCGTCGTCGTCGGCCTCGGCGATCTCGCGCGCGGCCTCCTCCAGCTCGCGCTGGAGGTCGATCAGGCTGGCCAATCCCGAGCGGGCCACCTCCATCAACGTCTGCTCGGGGTGGAAGTCGGGCTGCTGCCGCAGCAGGCTGACCCGGACGCCTGGCCGGACGTTCAACCGGCCGTAATCAGGGGCGTCGATACCCGCCAGGAGTTTGAGCAACGTCGTCTTGCCCGCGCCATTCGGCCCGACCAGGCCGATCCGCTCGCCGGCGCGGACCTCGAACGCGACGTCCATGAAGATCGGGTCGCCGGCATACTGCCGGCCCAGTCCGCTGGCGCTGGCGAGGATCATGGCAACGAGGGGACCGTTCGTCGTTGGCGGGTTCGATTCGGAGCATCCCGGCCCCATCGAGCCTACCAGCGCGGCCTGGTTTTGCCTATCGGACCGGACGAGCCGTTTCACCGCAGGCGGAGGACGCCGAGGTCGTCGTCCTGGATGCGGGCGAGGCGGGTCTCGTAGATGGTGGGCGAAGACGGGGCGGCGACGACGCGGCCAGAGAGCTCGAATGGGCGTCGGGTCGCGAGCCAGGCGACCATCTCGGCGACGACCTCGGGGCCGACCTCCTTGCCCTCGGCGAACGCCTCGGTGAACCGCGGGAGCCGGCGCCGGCCGTCGGGGGAGTCGAGGAGGTGTTGGATCAAGGTCGTCGGCACCAGGCCGGGATGGACGGCGAAGATCGGCAGGCCGTCGGCCTGGAATTCGCGGTCGAGCGACTCGACGAGCCGCACCAACGCCGCCTGCGCGGCCCCGTAGCCGGCGGCAAACGCGAGGTCGCCGTTGTGGCCGGGGCCGACGAGCAGGGCGATCGAGCCGCGATCGGAGGCGCGAAGCGAGGGGAGCACCGCCCGGATGGCGTGCTGGGCGCCGCGGAGCGAGGTGGCCAGGTCGAGCCACCACTCGTCCGGGTCGACGGCGCCGATCGGCCCGATCCCCCGGAGCCGGCCCGCGGCGCAGACGAGCGTGTCGATCCCGCCGGCCTTGCCTCGGAACCGCTCGACGGCCCGCTCGAGGCTCGGCCGGTCGAGCACGTCGGCGACGAGGGGGATCGCATCTCCCCCCGCATCCCGGATCGCCTCGGCCGCGGCGACGACCTCGGCCGCGGTCCTGGCCAGCAGGCCGACCGTCGCCCCCTCGGCCGCCAGGCGCTCGCCGATCGCCCTCCCGAGCCCCCGGCCTCCCCCCGTCACCAGCGCCGACCAGCGTCCGTCCTTCATCGCGGCAACTCCTCCAGGGCCCCAAAGGGCCATTATCCTCGCGGCCCGGCGATCGGCAAGCCGCGGGAGAAAACCCGCAGGGGGATTGCCAAGTCTCCCCGCCTGACCCGCCCCCCACCCCGGCCCTCTCCCTGGTGGGTGAGGGCCGGGGTGGGGGGACGGTGTCTCGAAGCCGACGACGTGACAAGCCTCCCGGCCCCGACCCGCCGCGCACCCCGGACGTCGCTGACCCTTTCGGATCAGCCTTCATGGATCGGAAGCGGTCGTCCGGGGCCCGATTTCGGGCCTCAGAA
>DASZMJ010000324.1:0-3711 GCA_035551935.1 Isosphaeraceae bacterium | reverse complement strand
CCCCGCCCGCACGACCCTCTCCCTCTTGCGCGAGCCGGATGCGATCAGGAAACGATCCCTTCGTCAGCGAGTCGACTCGACTTCCGAGTCGAACACCCGCACCTTCGCCCAGTTGTCGCGGTTCTCCTCGACGAAGGTGAGATGGAGCGGGGCATCCTGGTAGGCGTCGTGCGCGGCCCTCGTCTCGAACACGATGTGCAAGGAGACGTCGAAGTCGCGGTCGTTCACCGGACGGCTCAACTCCTGCTCGCGCTTGCCGCATGCGAAGAAGACGATGCCGGGATGCGACGTGAGGTATTTCTTGCAGGCCGCAAGCAGCGCCCCGACGGCGGCCTCGGAAGGGTCTTTCAGGGCGAAGTAAACGTTATGAGCCAGCATTGTGAGGTGGACTCCCGAACTCTTGAGGGACGGACGACGGAACGCGGGCGCCGATGCTAACAAACCGCGCCCGCCCGGCACCAGACGGCCGTCGGTCCGCCTTCGTCGTCAACGACGTCAACGCCTGAGGATCCCGACCAGGGAGAGGCCCGCCGGCATCCCGACCGTGCCGATCAGGCCGCGCTCGGCGCGGGCCGCCGCGATCAGCAGGGCGTTGACCGCGGGCGAGACCGCGGGGAACTCCGCCGCCCGCTCGCCCCGGCCGCGTTTCTCGAGCGTCCGCACGACCAGGGCGGCCGGGAGGGTGAAGGCATTCCAGTGTGACGACCAGGCGAGACGCAGCCCCGCCTCGCGCGCCTCGGCGTCGAGCATCCGCGTCGTGTATCGGCGATAATGGCCGAGCATCCGATCCCAGGGGCCCATCAAGGCCGGGATCTCGGGCACCGTCACCACGACGCCCCCGCGATCGTCGAGCGTCGCGGCGGCGTTCCGCAGCACGGCGACCGGGTCGGGGACATGCTCGATGACGTCGAGCAACACCACGACCCGCGCGGGCCCGTCGGCGATCGGCCAGGGCTCCTGGAGGTCGTGGGTGCGGACGTCGTCGATCCCCAGCTCGCGGCAGTGCGCCACCGACTCGGGCATCATGTCGAACCCCGAGACGCGGTATCCCAGGTCGCGGAACGCCTGCAGGTTCGCCCCGCCGCCCACCCCCCCCTCGACCAGCCGCGCAGGGGGCGGGAAGTGGCGGAGGAGCAGCCGGGTGACGAGCGCGCGCTTGGCGACGTGCCACCAGTAGCCGCGCTCCACGGCGATCAGCTCTTCCAGGTGCTTCCGATCCATGGGGCTCGTGCCGGCATCAGCGGCCCGGGCCGGTCGGGGCGTCCGCCGCGGCCGACGGCCCGAGCATCGCGCGGATCGTCCGGGCGTTGACGGGCTGGATGACGCCGCGTTCGGTGATGATCCCGGCGATCAGCTCGGCCGGGGTGACGTCGAACGCGGGGTTGTACACGGCGATCCCCTCGGGGGCGGTCTGGCGTCCCAGGCCGTGGGTGATCTCGCGCGCGTCGCGCTGCTCGATGGGAATCTCCGCGCCGTCGGCGATCGCCAGGTCGAACGTGCTCGACGGCGCCGCGACGTAGAACGGGATGCCGTGCGCCCGGGCCAGCAAGGCGACGCCATAGGTGCCGATCTTGTTCGCCGTGTCGCCGTTGGCCGCGATCCGGTCGGCGCCGACGACGACCATCTGCACCTTTTGCTCCTTCATGACCTGCGCGGCCATGTTGTCGCAGATGAGCGTGACGGGGACGCCCCGGCGCTGGAGCTCCCAGGCCGTCAGCCGCGACCCCTGGAGCAGCGGGCGGGTCTCGTCGGCGAAGACGTGGATCGCCTTGCCCTGCTCGTGGGCGGCGAAGATGACCGCCAGCGCGGTGCCGTAATCGGCGGTGGCCAGGCCGCCGGCGTTGCAGTGGGTGAGCACCCCCTGCCCCGGCTCGACGAGCCCCGCGCCGAACCGCCCGATGGCGCGGCACATCGCCTTGTCCTCATCGGCGATCGCATGCGCCTCGGCCAGCAGTCGATCGAGCAAGGCCCTGGGCGTCGGCGTCGGGCCGCCCGCCGCGCCCAGGGCGGCCGCGCGATCGATCCGGTCGAGCGCCCAGAACAGGTTGACGGCCGTCGGGCGGCTGGTGCGGAGGTATCGGGTCGCCTCGTTGACGGCGCGGCGGAGGCTGTCGAGGTCGCCGCCGCCCACGAGCAGGGCCGGCTGGCCCCCCAGCACGGCCCCGTACGCGGCGGCGATCCCGATCGCCGGGGCGCCGCGCACGCGGAGCGAGCGGATCGCCTCCCAGACGGACGGCACGTCGCGGCAGTCGACCCGGACGAACTCGGTCGGCAGCCGCGTCTGGTCGATCAGCCGGACGAAACCCCCGGCCGCGTCGCCGACCCAGCCGACGGTCTCGAGCGTCGGGTCGTCCGGGGTGATGCTCACAGGTCGTCGTCCTCGTCGTCCTCGTCCGATTCCTCGGGATCGATCCAGGCATAGAACTCCGAATAGATGTCCCAGATGCCCTTCATCGCGTGCTTCATGTCGCCCGGCTTGAGCGGGGGATGGTTCCCGGAGTAACCGGCCACCTCGGCGGCGATCTTCAGCAGGTCGAGGTTCTGCCGCCGCATCTCCAGGAAGATCTGACTCTGGGTATCGAGCTCGAGTGCCTCCTCGAGCGCCTCTTCGACTTCATCTTCACCCTCGTCCCCGTGCGCGTGGTTGTGGACGTGCTCGTGCTCGTTCTCGTAGTCGTGTTCGTTCATCGGCCGATCTCTCCTTTGGGCCCGCGGTTAAGCCATCGAACCGTTATCTCAATTTTCCGCCGACTCGGCCAGTGCACTCCAGGGCGTGTAGGGGAGGCCGAAGGTGGCGGCGACTGCCTGATTGGTGACCTGCCCGCGGTCGATGTTGACCCCCCCGGCCACGCCGGGGTCCGAGGCGGCGACCTTGCGCCAGCCGTGCCGGGCGATCTGGAGCACGTAGGGGAGCGTGACGTTGCACAGGGCGTAGGTGCTCGTCCGGCCCACGGCCCCGGGCATGTTGGTGACGCAGTAGTGGACCACGCCGTCGACGAGGTAGGTGGGATCGCGGTGCGTCGTGGGCCGGCTCGTCTCGACGCACCCCCCCTGGTCGATGGCGACGTCGACGATCACCGCGCCGGGCTTCATCCGGGCCAGGTCCTCGCGGCGGACCAGCCTCGGCGCGCGGGCGCCGGTGATCAGGACGGCGCCGACGACGAGGTCGGCCCGCGCGATCGTCTCGAGGATCGTGTGCCGGTCGGAATAGAGCGTCGTGACGTTCGGCGGCATGATGTCGTCGAGATAGCGGAGCCGGTCGACGTTGATGTCGAGGATGTAGACGTTCGCGCCCAGCCCGGCGGCCACCTTGGCGGCGTTCGCGCCGACGACTCCGCCTCCCAGGATGGCCACCTCGGCCGGGGCGACCCCGGGGACTCCCGCGAGCAAGATCCCCCGCCCTTCCTGGGGCCGTTCGAGATATTTCGCCCCTTCCTGGATGCTCATCCGGCCGGCGACCTCGCTCATCGGCGTCAAGAGCGGCAGGCCGCCGCGCCGGTCGCGGAGCGTCTCGTAGGCGATGGCCGTGATCCCGCTGCCGATGATCGCCGTCGTCAACCGCTCGTCGGCGGCGAAGTGGAAGTAGGTGAACACCACCTGTCCGGGCCGAAGATGAGGCCACTCCGACGCTTGCGGCTCCTTGACCTTGACGATCAGGTCGGATCGGACCCAGACCTCGGCCGCCCGGCCCTCGATCGTCGCACCGGCGGC
>DASZMJ010000323.1:0-8032 GCA_035551935.1 Isosphaeraceae bacterium | reverse complement strand
GACCTGGACGAGGCGCAGGCCGCCTTCGGCCTGGCCGTCGCCGACGGCGCCGGGGCCGAGCCGTTCAACCTCGCCCGCGCCCTCGAGCCGCGCGCCTCGATCTGGGAGATCTTCCCCCGGACCCAGGCGGCCCTGATCGTCGCCCTGCTGCTGGCGGCCGGCCTGGCGCTGGGCCACCGGCTCGACGGCCTCCAGGCGGCGCGGCGGGCCGTCCGCGCCGAGGACGCCCGCCACAAGTGGGCCGCCAAGCAATCCATCGACGCGCTTCAGAAGCAGCGGGCCGAGCTGGTCCAGCAGGTCGACGCGATGCGGGCGTTCCTGGCGACCCGGGTCGTCTGGTCCTCCTGCGCCCGCGACCTGGCCGGGCGAGTCGCGCCCGAGATCAAGCTGATGGCCTTCCAGGGGCGCAACGACCTGGAATTCTTCGGCCCGAAGCGCGACCCGAACTTCAAGGTCAATAAGTCGCTGACGCTCCGCCTGACCTCGCCGATCCCGAAGACCGGCACCATCCCCAAGCAGGTCGACCGGTTCGTCGAGATCCTGCGGCACGAGGCGGCGTTGCGGCACGAGCTGCCGGTGATCGAGTTATCGAACCTGGCCTGGCGGCAGGAGGCGGGCAAGGCCCCCGAGGCGCTCTGCGTCATCTCCTGCCGGCCGAAGGGGGACGTCGCGGCCAAGCCGGCCAAGCCGGCCGCGGCGAGCAAGGACCAGCCGGCGAAGAAATGAGGGGGGATCGGCGATGCAGGGCGAACGTGTCTCGCGGCTGGCGGCCGACATCCAGCGGCGACTCCACAACCCGCTCCAGCTCCGCGCCTTCATCGTCGTGGCGCTGCTGGCCGGCTGGTACCTCGCCGCGTACGCGCCGATCGCCGCCGAGATCGACCGCGCCGGCCGCGAGCGGGCGCACGACGACCAGCACCTGTCCCTCGCCCGCGACGTCGAGCGGCTCCGCGGCGAGATCGCCAAGTACAAGCGGCGGCTGCCCAAATCGGCCGACCCGAACGACTGCGTCCAGTACGTGCTCGGCGGCATCCGCAAGACGAGCTTGAAGCTCAACAGGTTCGAGCCCCAGCCGCTGCGCAAGCACGGCCCGTTCGCCGTGCTGCCGATCCGCATGGAGCTGCTCGGGGCCTACCCCGACATGGACGCGCTGCTCGCCTGGATCGAGACGAACGAGCACATCTTCCGCGTCGATTCGGTGAGCGTTCAGCCGCACCTCGGCGGCCACGGCATCCTGGTCATGCAGATGACGCTCCTGGGGGTCCTCGGCTGACATGAAGGTCTCGGTCGCACAGGTCGGTCCGCCCGCCGTCGCCCTGGCCGTCGTCGGGCTCTGCGCGTGGCCGTATCTCGGGCCGTCGGCCAAGGAGGAGGCCGCGGAGGCCGAGAAGCTGCCGGAGATCGCCGCGCCGCTCTTGGCACCGAAGCTCGGCCGGCCGCCGACGCGCGACCCGTTCAAGGCCCCGGGCGAGCCGCAGCCCGACATGCTCGCCCTGGCGAACCTGAAGCCCTCGGGCGCGCCCGCCCGGGGGCCGGCCAAGGCGGCCGCGGGCGCGGCCGCCGGCCCGCGCCGCGAGCCAACCGCGGCCGCGGCGCCGACGGCCCCCGGGCCAGGCCCGAGGACCAAGCCCGACGGCGCCGAGACGCCGAAGCCGGCGCGCGACGAGGACGGGGAGCCGCCGTCGCTCGGCGGCCTGATCCTCAACGCGACGATCGTCCAGCCGTACCGGCGGTTCGCGATGATCGACGGCAAGGTCTACGCGGAGGGGGACGTCCTCCGGGTGCCCGGCGTAGGCCCAGCGCGGCTGCTGCGGATCGAGCACAACCGGGCCCTGTTCGTGGCGCGGGGCAAGCCCGCCGAGCTGACCTTCCGCGCCGCGCCGAGCAGGCCGGCCGCCGGGGGAGGCGCCCCGGGGCCCGCGTCGAACATCGCGGCGGGCCCGAGGCCGACGACGTTGGACCGCCCGGGACCGGGCGCGGGCGGCGACATGGCCGCGATCCTCCTCCGGGTCCTCCAGCAGCAGGCCTCGGCGCCGGACTCGGCCGCCGACGCACTGGGAGGGGTCTTGCCGTGATCGCCGCCGGGCCGACCGCCGCGACCCCATTGATCCTCCAGGCCCTGCTGGCGCGCGGGGCCATCGACGCCCGCCAGGTCGAGGCGCTGCGCGAGGCGGCGGCCAAGGGGGACGACCTGATCGAGCGGGCGATCGTCCGCGCCGGCGTGGCCACCGACCGCGAGGTCGCCGCCGCCTATTCCGAGCACCTCTCGATCCCACTCTTCGTTGGCGCGCCCGAGGCCGTCGACCGCGAGCTGAGTCGGCTCCTGCCCGAGAAGCTCTGCCGCGACCAGCTCATCGCGCCGGTCGGCGTCCGGGGCGAGCTGCTCGACGTCGCCTTCGTCACGCCGAACGAGCTCCTGATCGTCGACGAGGTCCAGCTCCTGACCGGCCTGCGCGTCCGGCCGCTCGTCGCGCCGATCTCGGTCGTCGAGGGCCTCATCGACGCGACTTACAGCTCCGACCGCGGCGGCTTCATCAGCGCCTCCGAGGAGTTCGAGCAGGTCGAGGACAAGGAGGACGACGACGACGGCGGCGACGACGGCGACGAGACGCTCCACCTCGACCAGCCGCCGCCGCCGGGGCGCAACGGCCGGATCATCCGCATGGTCAACCAGGTCCTCGAGCAGGCCGTGCGGTCGGGGGCCAGCGACATCCACCTCGAGCCGTTCGAGGACGGGTGCAAGTTCCGGCTCAGGATCGACGGCGTGCTCCACGAATTGCCCTCGCCGTCGAAGACCTCCTTCACCATGATCATCTCGCGGTTCAAGATCCTCGCCAAGATGGACATCGCCGAGAAGCGCATCCCGCAGGACGGCGCCATCGCCATGAAGACCGGCGAGCGGCGGATCGACCTCCGCGTCAATACGGTCCCGACCGTCTACGGCGAGAAGATGGTCATGCGATTGCTCGACAAGGGGGCCATCCCGCTCCAGCTCACCGGCCTGGGCTTCGACGAGCGGCAGTCGCGCGACCTCGTCGAGTCGATCAAGATGCCGCACGGCCTGATGCTCGTCACCGGCCCGACCGGCAGCGGCAAGAGCACCACGCTCTACTCGTGCCTGAACCTGCTCAACGAGCCCCAGACGAACATCTGCACCGTCGAGGACCCCGTCGAGTACAAGTTCAAGGGGATGAACCAGGTCCAGGTCAAGGCGCAGGTCGGCCTGACCTTCGCCGGCGCGCTCCGCGCGTTCCTGCGGCAGGACCCCGACATCATCATGGTCGGCGAGGTCCGCGACCAGGAGACGGCGCAGATCTGCCTGCGGGCGGCCCTGACCGGCCACTTCGTCCTGTCGACGATCCACACCAACGACGCGCTCTCGGCCGTCAACCGCCTCGTCGACATGAGCATCGAGCCGTTCCTCCTCGCCTCGACGCTCCGCGTCCTCGAGGCCCAGCGCCTCGTCCGCCGGCTCTGCAAGGAATGCCGCGAGCCGTTCCACGCCGACGCCGAGACCTGCGAGCGCTACGGCATCCCGTTCGGCACGGTGCTCCACCGCCCCAAGGGCTGCGACGCCTGCCGCGGGACCGGCTACCGCGGCCGCGTCGGCATCTTCGAGGTGATCCGCATCACGCCGCTGATGGGGAAGCTGATCCAGTCGCGCACCCCGCTGCCCGAACTCCGCGAGGCGGCGCGCTCCGAGGGGATGAAGCTGCTGGTCGACAGCGCCGTCGACAAGGCCATGCAGGGGCTGACCAGCCTCGAGACGGCCCTGAGCGTCACCATGTCCGAGGACGAATGACGGCGCCTCCGGGCGTGACCTAGGATGAAGTCGGGAGGACTGCCTTGATCGAGAATCGTCGCTACGAGCGCGTCCCGTTCTTCGGCCGCGTCGGCCTGACGCCCATGGCGGGGGGGCCGACGATCGAGGCCGCGGCCGTCGACATCAGCCTCGGCGGCTTCGGCGTCATCTCGCCGAAGCCGCTCAAGGCGGGGGACCTGGTCCGGGCCTCCTTCCCGCACCGCGACGGCAACGGCCGCGAGGTCGTCGAGACGGTCCCGGCGCGGGTCGCGTTCGTGCGGGCGGACTTCGAGGGCAATCGCCTCGGCCTCGAGTTCCTCGAGCCCCTCAACCGCGCCACCCACCCCGCGTTGGCGCGGAAGGTCGAGCGACTCTGAACCGAGGCCCGGGGGACGAGGGGGACCGTCGGCGATGGCGTTCGAGGAATGGGTCGCCGCCCACGCCCGGCTGGGGTCGAAGCCGCACAAGAAGGTCTCGATCGACGACAAGATGACCTTCTTCCAGCAGCTCTCGACGCTCGTCTGCGCGGGCACGCCGCTCCTGCAGGCGATCCGGATCAGCGCCGAGCAGAGCCAGAGCCTCAAGCTGCGGCGGACGCTCGAGGAGATCGCCGGCCGCGTGGCCGCCGGCAGCTCGCTGCACGCCGCCGCCGCGTCGTACCCGAGGCTCTTCGAGCCGTACTGGGTCGAAGTCATCCGCACCGGCGAGATCACCGGCAAGATGGGCTCGGTCCTCATCGAGCTGAACAAGCAGATCCGCGAGACCCGCGAGACCCGCCGCAAGGTCACCGGCTCGTTGATGTACCCGATCGTCCTGATCGTCGTCGCCATCATCGCCGTGACGGTCATGCTCTGGATGGTCGTGCCGACGTTCGCCAGCATGTTCCGCGACATGGGCGCGAAGCTACCGGCTATCACGCAGTTCGTCGTCGACGCCTCGGACTTCATCGTCAAGGACGGCCTGTACGTCGCGGCGGGGATCGCCGCGGTCATCTTCGCCTTCCGGCAGTACATGAAGACCGAGTCCGGCCGGCGCAACGTCGGCGGGATCGGCCTGGTGACGCCGATGGTCGGCGAGATGATGATCCAGATGGCGATGTACCGCTTCGCGTCGAACCTCGCCCTCTTGCTCAGGAGCGGCGTGCCGATGATGGAGACGATGACGACCCTCATCGGCGTCTTCCAGACCAGCCCGATCTACCGCGACTCGCTCCAGCGCGCCCGGGGCCGGGTCGCGGCCGGGAGGCCGCTGGCCGCGTCGCTCGAGGAGACGAGGCTCTTTACCCCCTTGCTGACGAATATGGTCCGCATCGGCGAGGAATCCGGGCAACTCGCCTCGGTGATGGAGCAGGTGGCCCCGTACTATAAGGAGAAGATGGAGGGTGCAATCTCGAAGGTCACGAAGCTGATGGAGCCGATCATCATCATGGGCATGGGGACCACGATCGCCGGGCTGATGCTGGCGATCTACATGCCGATGTTCGATATGGCGGGCAAGGTCAACTGAGGGCGGGTGCCATGGGGGCGTTGATCCCGAGGAAGTACGAGCGGCGGCCGTTCCTGGCCGGGGCGACGGTCCACCCCCGAGGCGGGGCGCCGTTCAAGGGCGAGCTGATCGACCTAGGCCGCGGCGGCGCCGGCCTGTTCAGCGGCCGCTTCCTGCCGGTCGGCCAGCCCGTCGAGATCGTGGTGGCGGCCGCCGGCTTCGCCGGCCTGGCCGTCGAGCGCCGGTTCGCCGGCCGGGTGGCCCACGGCCGGGTCGGGCCGGAGGGCAACCTGCTGGGCATCGCCTTCGACCGCGAGCTCGGCCCCGATGAGTTCCGCCCGCTGGAGCGCCGCCGATGAGCCGACGACGGCCGCCGCGGCCGGGATTCTCGGTCGCCGAGGCCCTGATCGTGATGACGATGATGGCCGTGCTCGTCGCCATCTCGGCCCCGACGTTCGGCCGCGCCCTGGAGCAGTCGCGGCTCGACGTCGCCGCGGCGAACCTCCGCGCCATCTGGGCCGCCGAGCGGCTCTACCGGCTTGACAACCCGACGTTCGCCGACCTGGCCACGCTCCAGTCGCTCGGCCTGGTCGACCCGTCGATCGTCGCGGGCAACGCGTTCTATACCTACGACGTGACCCCCTCGACCGACGGCACCGCGTTCGTCGCCACGGCCACCCGCGCCCCCCACAACGGCGGCGGCGGCGAGCTGACCATCGACCAGACCGGCGCCCTCTCCGGCACGATCACGGCCGGGGGCGTCACGCTCACCACGGCCCCGCAGTGATCGCGCGGAGAGGGATCGCAACGGCCATGACGCCGCGACCGAGCCGACATCGCACCCGCCGCTACCGGGCCGGCTACACCGTGCTGGAAGCCCAGGTCGCCTTCGTCGTCCTCGGCGTCGCGCTGGCGGGGATCTGCCCCTTGGTGGTCATGCAACTGCGGGTCGTCCGCAAGCTCGAGGCGCGGTTCCCGGCGGGGACGTACTACCTCGCCCCGGCGCCCGACGGCTGGGCCCGCAAGCTCGGCGTCCCGGCCGCGATCGTGTCGACCGACCCGGGCACGCCCTCGAACGTCGCCACGGCGAGCCCGGCCAACGCCGTGACGCTCGTCGCCCCGGGCGTCGTCGTCGGCGCCGACGACGCGACGATCACCGTCCACGTCTCGACCGGGGGCTCGTGATGACGCGACGGTACGCGCGCCCCCGGCGGGGCTTCACCGTCCTGGAGATTTCGATCGCCACCGGCCTCCTGGCCCTGCTGGCGATGCTCATCAGCGCCGTCTGGGCCGGGTTCGGCCGCCCCTCGGCCGAGGCCGACCGCCGCGCGCGGCTGGCGATCGAGGCCAACCTCGCCGCCGCGGCCCTGGCCGCCGACCTCGGCGGTGGCATCGCCGACGAGTCCGGCCAGCGGCTCGAGGGCAAGTCCTCGCTCCGCTTCGTCGACTGGAAGGAGCCCGGCGGGACGCAGCTCTGGCTCTGCTTCGACGGCGGCCCGAGCCCCAACGGGCAGCCCGACTGGGGCCCCCCCGACACCGTCATCGTCTATCAGGTCGAGGCCGGCATGCTCGTCCGCCAGGACCAGAACGCCAACACGTCGCGGTCCGTCGCCGCCGACGTCGCCGGCTTCGGCGCCGTCGACCTCGGCGACGGCCGGGTCCAGATCACCCTGACGCTGGCCTTCCGCGACCTGTCGGAGACCTTCACCATCATCGCCCTCAAGCCCCCGCTCCCGACATGAGAACGACCGCGGCTACCCCGGCCCGGGCCGGCTACTCGCTGACGCTGGCCCTCGTCTTCATCGTGCTGATGCTCGGCGTGATCGCCCTGGCGTCGCGGCGGATCGGCACCGCCCTGCGGGTCGTGACGTCGCGGTCGCAGCAGCTCGCCCGCGACGAGGGGGCGCTACAGGCCGCGGCGTCGGCGCTCGACCTGCTCGAGACGGGCAACCCGCCGAGCGACCCGTTCGTCTGCCAGGTCGTCGTCAAGGGCGCCACCGACGGCGTCGAGCGGACGATCACCGTGACCTTCGCCTCGGAGGGTACCGGCCTCTGGGCCGTCACCGCGGCCCCGGCCCGGCCCGACGACCCGACCACCCCCATGCCCGCCACGTTCGCCACGCAGTGAATCGGGCCCGGCGCGGTTCAGTCGTAGGAATAGCCGCCGAAGTAGATCTCCGACGGCCGGTCGCCTTCATAAACGATGATGGAGACACCCTGGCCGCGCTCGATGTCCTCGAAGAAGTCCGGGTTTGCCTCGATCATCGCGCGCGAGGGCCGGTCCGTCCCGTAGAGCTCGATCAGCGTCGCGGCCGGCAGCGGGACGACGACGCCGAAGTCGGGCTCGTCGCCGACACGGTCGATGTCGAGGATCGACCGCGTGCCGTCGGCGTCGGCGACCTCGCGGGCCTCGTCGATCGTGGCCGGGCGGAACTCGGCGCCGTTGAACCGCCCCGCGCGGAACTCGCGCTCGCGGAGCTTCTCCAGGGCGGCCTGGACGTCCCCCTCGTAGGGGACGAAGTAATCCCAAGGTTCGGCACCCATACGCGTCTCCCCCTTCGGCTCGGGCCGTGGTCGATTCGGTCCGGAAGAGTCCAGGGATCATCTAGTGGATCGTCACTCGGTAATTTTCGGGTAGAGGTGCCTCAGCTTGATCCGGGCATCCTCCGTGGTGAAGTGCCACTCGACGCCCACCTGCTTCGCGTTGCGGCGCGTGCCCCAGGCGCCGGCCTCCTCGGCCACCTC